>DASWMP010000162.1:0-25221 GCA_036399695.1 Thermoanaerobaculia bacterium
TCCTAAGTGGTCGTGCCATAACGCCGAAGATCTTCCCTCGGCTAGCCGCGGGCGCCGAGGACCGCACCCACTGGTAGAGAACCGGCCATCCGACCTCCTCGGAATGGAAGATTTCGGCACGAAGCGTCTACACCTCGTGGAACCGGCCTCGCTACAGATGGCTCGAAGGTGTGACCCCTTCATCGGCCCCTTCCGAAGGTGTGACCCGTCCATCGGCCGAAGGTGTGACCCCTTCATCGGCCCCTTCCGGAGGTGTGACCCCTTTCATCGGCTTCCGGCGTTCTTCGGGCCGTAACCCTTGGCGCTTTACACTTGTTCTTGCACACCATGAAACCTGCGGTCACGGAGCAGCTCGTCGACAATCATCGTCAGTTCCTTGCTTTCCTCGAACGGAGACTTGCAGACCGGGCCCTGGCCGAGGACATTCTGCAGGATGCGTTTGTGAAGAGCCTGGAGAAGGGGGAGGAGATTCGGGACGAGACCTCCTCCGTGGCCTGGTTCTACCGGACCTTGCGGAACGCGGTCATCGATTACTACCGCCGCACCGGTGCGCGGAACCGGGCGCTCGAAGGGTTGGCGAAGGAGATGGAGGGGGCGATCGAGCCTCCGCCGGAACTGCGGGCCGAGATCTGCGGGTGTGTCGTCCGTCTGGCGTCGACGCTCAAGCCGGAGTACGAGCAGGCGCTTCGCCGCATCGACGTCGATGGCGCGCCGGTGCAGGAGTTTGCGGCCGAGGCGGGGATCACGGCCAACAATGCCTCGGTGCGGGTGTTCCGCGCGCGGGAGGCGCTACGCAAGCAAGTGAAGACGTCGTGCGGCACTTGCGCGGAGCACGGATGTCTCGATTGCTCGTGCGGGAAGGCGGGGGGCACCGCAGACCGGTAAGTGCTGACGCGGCGGCGCGGACGAGCACTCAATCCCCGACTCTGCTGCACGTCTGACGGAGCGGTGGCTGGTCGCCGCCGCACGCCGAGATCACTCGGGACTCGCGGCGGGCGGGGCCGGGGTTGCCTTCTGCTCCTCTGGCTGCTCTGTCCGCTCGCGTGCTTCGGCTTCGCGTTTCATCCGTTCGCGGACGCCGCCCTCCACCTCCCGGCCGGCCTGCACCGGCTCGTAGAGCGTCCCTTTCGTCGGTGGGGCGGGCGGGGCCGTGACGATCTGGTAGCGGTGGGCGATGTTGGCGGAGATCCGCTCGGTGAGGTCGGGGAAAAGCTGGTGAGAAAGGTATGACCCCTTGGATTTCCAGCCGACGGAGTACTCCTCGCGGGGATGGAGCGAGATCCAGATGATGCCGTCGACGACCTTCCAGGGATCGTCCATGGCGGCCATGCGAGGCGTGCCGCCGCTGTAGTTCGCTGTATGGGCCCACCAGGGAGTGTCGGCGGCCCACGGCATCACGGTGGCGACTTTGATCGAGCGGAGGTTACTGAGCCGGAGCTCTTCGTTCAGCGCGCGGCCGAGGCTGAGGACCGCCGCTTTAGTGGCGGAGTAGGAGCCCTGGTAGGCGAGGGGGACTTCGCTGTCGACCGAGCCGATGTTGACGAGCGTTCCGTAGCCCTGGGTGCGGAACTGCCGCAGGGCGAAGTGGCTGCCGTAGATGACACTCTTGAGGTTCACGTCGACGAGGCGGGCATGGTCTTCGATCGGGACCTCCCAGAACCGGCCGATGGCGCCGACGCCGACGTCGTTGATCCAGACGTCGATTTTGCCGAAGCGGGCCACGGCGGCTTCGGCCAGCCGCTGCATGTCCTCGACGCGGCTGACGTCCGTGGTCACGACCAGCGGGGTGCCGCCGGCGGCGCGGGCTTCGGCGGCGACTTCTTCGAGCAGCTCGGTGCGCCGGGCGGCGAGCACGACGTTCGCGCCCTGCGACGCGAGCTTCACGGCGACGCCTCGCCCGAAGCCGCTGGAGGCGCCGGTGATGACGTACGTTTTGCCGGCGATGCGCTGCCGGTCGCCCACCGCCGAGGAGGCGCAACTGGTGAGATGGGCAAGTGCGAATAGCAGCAACAGCGGCAGCAGCGATCGAAGGCGGACCGGCACACTCATATTCGTACCCATGAGGTGAGGCCGGGGAGCCGGTTCCGTGCCCGTTTTGCGCGTGACGCAAAACTTCGCGTTCTCTGTTTGCCGGCAGAGCAAGCCGTCCCGGAGAGTGGTGGCGGCCACCGCTCTCCGGGACGGGGTGTCGCGCTAGCGCGTGGCCGGCGCGGGCGCCGCAACGGCGGCGATCAGGCCGCCGGCGTTCTGCTGCGGCTCGTCCAGCCGTTCGACCGACGCGACGCGGTAGTCGGACGCGAGCGGTGCCGGGATGGCGGCGCTTGCCGAGGGGCTCACGGTACACGGCGAGCCCGACAGCTCACAAACACCGTCCTCCGAAAAGCACTGAGTCCAGGCGTTCGTGCTCGTCGCGGTGGCCGGGCGGCAGGTCGCGTACGAGAAGCGGCAGATGAAGCACTCGGCCATGGCGGCCGGCGCGGCGAGTACGACGAGCGAGAGAACGATGAGCAACGAGGCAGTCCTTTTCATCGGTAAATCTCCTTGCGCCCATCCTCCGCCCGCTTGCCGCGTCACGCTAGCATCATCTCTTTCAGTCCTTGTCGTGCCGTGCCCTCAGCATTTCCGCGTCGTCGACTGGAGCATCGACGTCCGACGTACCGCCCATCGCGCCGTCGGGGCGGGCGTTCTCCGGCGTGTTGACCAATTCCTGCTCGAGGCGCTTCTCCGCCTCTTTACCGATCCGGCTCTCGTCCGGCGCTGCGATTCCCTGGGAGATTGATTCAGCTCGTTCGTCTGGCATGCCGGAGGAGAGTGCAAGAACGGTACAGTCGCGGGGCCGTGCGAGCTGATCGGCGTGGTAATCGAATGCGTCCGCAAGCACTGAACCCGCGCCCTTGCATCGCTTCACTTTTTGAGTATGATCCGCCTGCCGTCGCTGGAAGGCCCTCGGTGACGACCGCAACAAACGCCCGGCAGTACAGCCCTGCCTTCACCCTTTTCGAAATCTTCACATCGGACGGTAGCAGCCTCAGATGGCGCAGATCTTCCACCGCAGTGCCAATACACTCTCTCGCGTCACGATTTTCGGCGCGATCTTTTTCGCCGGGTTCGTACTCTGGGCCATCGGTGGCATCGTCCGTTCGCCGTACTTCACGAACCAGGGCATCCACCGCGAACAGCCGGTACCGTTCAGCCATCAGCACCACGTGGCCGGGCTGGGGATCGACTGCCGGTACTGCCACACGTCGGTCGAGAAATCTTCCTTCGCCGGCATCCCGCCGACCTCGACGTGCATGAACTGCCACGCGCAGATCTGGACCAACGCCGAGATGCTCGCGCCGGTGCGCGCCAGCTTCGCCACCGGCAAGCCGCTCGTCTGGAGCCGCGTTCACCGCCTGCCGGACTTCGTGCACTTCAACCACAGCATCCACGTGAACAAAGGCATCGGTTGCGCGTCCTGCCACGGCCGCGTCGACACGATGAACCTGATGTACCAGGCCTCGCCTCTGACGATGGAGTGGTGCCTGGACTGCCATCGCGCGCCGGAGAAGCACATCCGTCCGCGTGAAGAAGTCTTCAACATGGCCTATGTGGCCAAGGATCAGGCAACGCTCGGGCCGGAGCTCGTGAAGAAGTACAACGTGCAGAAGCTGACGAGCTGCTCGACCTGTCACTACTGAGAGTGGGCAGTACGTGGGCAGTTGGCAGGAACTGCCCACTGCCAACCGCGAACTGCCAACTGAGAATCAAATGAACGATCACAAAGAACTGAGTTTCGCCGACTTCCGTGCGCGCATCGGCGACCAGCGCCCGCGCGAGTTCTGGCGCAGCCTCGAAGAGCTGTCGCGCAGCGAAGTGTTCGACGAGTTCATGGCCGAGGAGTTTCCGCAGCAGGCGCTGCCGCTTCAGAAGGGCGTCGACCGCCGGAACTTCATGAAGCTCATGGGCGCCTCGGTGGCGATGGCCGGCATGGCCGCCTGCCGCCAGCCGGCGGACTCCATCGTCCCGTACGTCAACCAGCCGGAGAACCTCATCCCCGGCAAGCCGATCTACTTCGCAAGCGCCATGACGCTTGGCGGCTACGCCCAGGGCGTTCTCGTCGAGTCGCACATGTACCGCCCGACGAAGATCGAAGGCAATCCGGACCATCCATCGACGCTCGGCGCCTCGGACGCTTTCATGCAGGCGGCCGTGCTCGACCTCTACGATCCGGACCGCTCGCAGGTCGTGCGCAAGTACGGTGAGACGTCGACCTGGTCGGAGTTCACCGGCGCGCTGCAACCGCTGCTCGCCGGCGCACGGACGAACGGCGGCAGCCTCCGCCTCCTGACGCAGACCATCACGTCGCCCTCGCTCGGCGCGCAGATCCAGCGCCTCCTCACGACGTACCCGGGGATGAAGTGGCATCAGTGGGATGCGGTCTCGCGCGACAACGTCCGCGAAGGCGGCCGCATCGCCTTCGGTACCTACGTCAACACGACCTACGACTTCACGAAAGCGAACGTCGTCCTTTCTCTCGGCAGCGACTTCCTCGATGACGGCCCCGGTCACCTCCGTTACGCCCGCGACTTCATGTCGCGGCGCCGCGTGCGCGAAGGGACGCAGGCGATGAACCGCCTCTACGCGATCGAGTCCGGCGTCTCCTCGACGGCTTCCATCGCGGACCACCGCCTGCCGGTGAAGCCTTCGCAGGTCGAAGGCTACGCTCGCGCCATCGCGGCCGGTCTCGGCCTCGGCGCCGGCGGCGGCGCCACGGAGAACGCCCATTGGATCGCCGCGCTCGTGCGCGACCTGCAGGCGAACCGCGGACAGAGCGTCGTCATCGTTGGTGACGAGATGCCGGCGGCGGTGCACGCGATCGCTCACGCGATCAACTCGGCGCTCGGCAACATCGGCTCGACGGTCCTCGTCACCGATCCGGTCGAGGTGACGCCGACGAACCAGCTCGCGTCGCTGGCGGAGCTCGTCCGCGACATGCACGCCGGCGCCGTCAAGGGGCTGATCATCCTCGGCGGGAACCCGGTGTTCGACGCGCCGGCCGACTTCAACTTCAAGAACGTCTTCCAGAAGGTACCGTTCCGCGCGCACCTTTCGATGCGCTACGACGAGACGTCCAATCTCTGCCAGTGGCACATCCCGGAGACGCACTTCCTCGAGACGTGGGGCGATGCGCGCGCGCACGACGGCACGATCTCGATCATGCAGCCGCTGATCGCGCCGCTCTACAACGGCCGTGCGGCCAGTGAAGTGCTGGGCGCGATGATCGGCGGTCTGGACCAGACGCCGTATCAGGCGGTGCGCGGCTACTGGTTCGCGAACGGCGCGACGGAAGCGACGTGGCGCAAGTGGCTGCACGACGGCATCGTCACGAACAGCGCCCTCCCGCCGCGCGCCGCCTCGGCGTCCGCGATCCCGCCAACCGCCAACCGCCAACCGCCAACTGGTATCGAAATCGAGCTGCGCCACGATCCGACGATCTACGACGGACGCTTCGCCAACAACGGCTGGCTCCAGGAGCTCCCGAAGCCGCAGTCGAAGATCACGTGGGACAACGTGATGCTGATGGGGCCGCAGACGGCCTCGCAGATCGGCTTCACCGTCGAAGAGCGGGAGAAGCTGTTCAACGAGAAGCAGACCCGTTTCGCCGACGTCACGTACCGAGGCGTCTCGATGCGCCTGCCGGTGTGGGTCGTCCCCGGCCACAGCGAAGGCAGCGCGACGATCTTCTTCGGTTACGGCCGGACGCAGGGCGGCCGCATCGCTTCGCCGGAAGGGCAGCCGATCGGCTTCAACACCTACCCGTTCCGTTTCGCGAACGCGCTGCACGGCGGGCCCGGCGCGCAGATCCGCATCGCCGAAGCCGGCATCTATCCGGTGGCCTGCACGCAGGAGCACCAGTCGATCGATCCGAAGGTCGTGGGCGAGCGCGGTATCGTTCGCGCCGGCTCGTTCGCCGATTACCAGAAGAACCCGAAGTTCGCGCAGGACGAGCACCACGGCGTCGACCCCGGCATGGAGCACACCGAGGATTCGATGTACCCGCCGTTCGCGTACAAGCAGCACGCGTGGGCGATGGTCATCGACACGAGCGTCTGCACCGGCTGCAACGGCTGCGTGATCGCCTGCCAGTCGGAGAACAACATCGCCATCGTCGGCAAGGACGAGGTGGTGCGCGAGCGCGAGCTGCACTGGCTGCGCATCGACCGCTACTACCGCGGCGACGCCTCCAATCCGGAGGTGTTCCACGAGCCGGTCCCCTGCATGCAGTGCGAGAACGCGCCGTGCGAGCCGGTCTGCCCGGTCGAGGCGACCTCGCACAACGAGGACGGGCTCAACGACATGACGTACAACCGTTGCGTCGGCACCCGCTACTGCTCGAACAACTGCCCGTACAAGGTCCGCCGCTTCAACTTCTTCCATTACTCCGACTACGACACGCCGGCCCTCAAGGCGATGCGCAACCCGGACGTGACGGTCCGTACGCGCGGCGTCATGGAAAAATGCACGTACTGCGTGCAGCGCATCAATCACGCGAAGATCGAGGCGGAGAAGCAGGACCGCCGCGTCCGCGACGGCGAAGTCGTGACGGCCTGCCAGCAGGCCTGCCCGACCGAGGCCATCGTCTTCGGCGACATGAACGACCCGACCAGCAAGGTCGCGCAGCTCAAGAAGCAGCCGACGAATTTCGCCCTCCTCGGCGAGCTCAATACCCGCCCGCGCACCACCTACCTGGCGACGATTCGCAACCCGAATCCGGAACTGGTGGCGGCGGCGCCGGCAGCCGCGGAAGGGGAGCACCACGGATGATGAACCACGAGCGCAGCTATGTAGGACAGACACTCTTGTCTGTCCTGTGTACCCGAAGCGCCGGACAGACAAAAGTGTCTGTCCCACGTAGCAGCGGGCTTCTGGATTAACCATGGCTACCAAAGACCAGCAACCCATTCACGAGGTCCGTCCGGTCACGCAGGAAGTGCGGATTCCGGAGCGCTTCCTGCCGACGCCGACCATCGAGCCGGGGCACAGCTTCTCGACGATCACGGATCACATCTCCACGATCGTCCTGCGGAAGAAGACGCCGCTCGGCTGGCTCATCGGCTTTGCCATCGCCCTCAGCGGCGTGATGATCCTGACGATCTCGCTGACGATGCTCGTAGGCAAGGGCGTCGGCATCTGGGGCATCAACCATCCGGTCGGATGGGGCATGGACATCATCAACTTCGTCTGGTGGATCGGCATCGGCCACGCCGGCACGCTGATCTCGGCGATTCTGCTCCTGCTCCGGCAGGAGTGGCGCACGTCCATCAACCGCTTCGCCGAAGCGATGACGCTCTTCGCCGTCGCTTCTGCCGGCATCTACCCCGCGCTGCACACCGGCCGCCCCTGGTACGACTACTGGCTCTTCCCGTATCCGAACACCATG
This sequence comes from Thermoanaerobaculia bacterium, assembly GCA_036399695.1. GTDB lineage: Bacteria > Acidobacteriota > Thermoanaerobaculia > Gp7-AA8 > Gp7-AA8 > DASVEE01. Next base: position 7,424 of record DASWMP010000162.1, read on the forward strand.
GGTCTGTGGCCGCAGTTCCGCAGCCCGCTGATGTGGGACGTCTTCGCCGTCTCGACGTACGCGACGGTCTCGGCGCTCTTCTGGTACGTCGGCCTGATCCCCGATCTCGCGACGCTGCGCGACCGCGCCACGAACCTCTGGGTCCGCCGCGCTTACGGCGCGTTCGCGCTCGGCTGGCGCGGCTCGGCGAAGCACTGGCACCGTTACGAGCACGCCTACCTGCTGCTGGCCGGCCTCTCGACGCCGCTCGTGCTCTCGGTGCACACGATCGTGTCGTTCGACTTCGCGGTCGCACAGATCCCGGGGTGGCACGCCACGTTCTTCCCGCCGTACTTCGTCGCGGGCGCCGTGTTCGCCGGGTTCGCGATGGTGCTCACGCTGGCCATTCCGGCCAGAAAGTTCTTCAAGCTCGAAGACTTCATCACCATGCGCCACCTCGAGAACATGGGCAAGGTCATGCTGGCGACGGGACTCATCGTCGCTTACGCCTACGCGATGGAGTGGTTCTACGGCATCTACTCCGGCAACGTCTTCGAGATCTTCATGCTGAAGAACCGTGCGACGGGGCCGTATGCGTCGATGTACATCGCGCTCTGGGTGTGCAATGGCCTGGCGCCGCAGCTCATGTGGTTCAAGCGTTTCCGGACCAGCACCTTCTGGCTGTTCGTGGTGGCGATGTTCGTCAACGTCGGCATGTGGCTGGAGCGCTTCGTCATCATCCCGGCGTCGCTGCACCGCGACTTCCTGCCGTCGTCGTGGGGCATGTATCACGGCACGGTGTGGGACTGGGGCGTCTTCATCGGCTCGATCGGCCTCTTCTTCTCGCTGCTGTTCCTCTTCGTCAGATTCCTCCCGATGATCTCGATCTTCGAGATGCGCACGCTCCTTCCCGAGGCGCAGGCGCATGCCGACGGACACGAGGGCCATTAATCCATGAGCATCGGAAAAATCAGAACCGGTCTGTATGGCGTGATCGCCGAGTTCACGAACGCGCAGTCGCTGCTCGACGCGGCGAATGCGACGCGCGAGCACGGCTACACGTCGCTCGACGCGTTCTCGCCATTCCCGATTCACGGGCTGGCGGAGGCGGTCGGGTTCCACAAGTCGCACCTCTCGTCGATCGTGCTCGGCATGGGCACCCTCGGCGGCATCGGCGGCTTCTTCATGTGCTACTACGCGAACGTCATCGCCTATCCGCTGAACATCGGCGGCAAGCCGTACAACTCATGGCCGGCGTGGATCCCCATCACCTTCGAGTGCACGATCCTGCTGGCCGCCTTCGGCGCGGTCTTCGGCATGCTGGCCCTCAACGGCCTGCCGATGCCGTATCACCCCGTTTTCAACGTGCGGCGCTTCGACCAGGCGTCGCGTGACAAGTTCTTCCTCGTCATTCAGGCGAGAGACCCGAAGTTCGACCTCGACGAGGCTCGGCGCTTTCTCGAGAGTCTCGGCCCCCGTGAGGTGACCGATGTCCCGTGGTAGTCAAGGGGCGCGCTCCGCGCTCGAATTGAGAACGAAGAACGCAGAACGCGGAACGGGTGCCGTTCCGCGCTCCCGTTCTCCATTCTTCATTCTGCGTTCCGCGCTCTGCGTTCTGCTTCTCCTGACGGTGGCCGGCTGCCGCCAGAAGATGGCCAACCAGCCGCGCTACGATCCGCTCGAAGCGTCCGACTTCTTCAAGGACGGCATGGCCGCGCGTCCGCGCCTCGAGGGCGTGGTTGCACGCGGCGAGCTGGTGACGGATCCGTTCCTGGCGACCGGCAAGATCAACGGTGCGGTGGCGGATGGTTTTCCGTTCCCCGTCACGGCCTCGACGCTCGACCGCGGTGAGACGCGCTACAACGTCTACTGCGCGCCGTGCCACAGCCGCGTCGGCGACGGCAACGGCATGATCCCGTCGCGCGGCTACCGCCGTCCTCCCTCGTTCCACACCGAGACGCTCCGCACTGCTACGACAGGACATTACTTCGACGTGATCACGAATGGATTCGGCGCCATGCCGCCGTACGGAACAGTAGTTCCGCCCGAGGATCGCTGGGCGATCGTCGCTTACATCCGGGCGCTGCAGCTCAGCCAGAGCGTGCCGGTGAACGCCATCGCGCCCGCCGACCGGGCCAGGCTGGACGCGCCGCCGGCGGCGGCTCAGGCTCATGAAGGCGCGGCAGCGCACGGGGAGTCGCACTGACATGAGCGACGTCTCCCAGTCCGCTTCCCGCCGCCCCGCCACGACCGGCATCGGTCGCGTGCAGTTGCCGGCGCTCGTCATCGGCATCATCGGCATCGTCCTCTCGGCGGTCGGCTACTTCACCAGCCCGGTGGAGTTCTTCCGCGCCTGGCTCGTCCCGTTCGTCTTCTGGTTCCTCATCGCCGCCGGCTCGCTCGGCGTCCTCATGCTGCAGTACGTGACGGGCGGTGAGTGGGGCATCCTGGTGCGCCGTCCGCTCGGTGCGGCCGCACGCACGCTCTGGATCTTCGTCCTCTTCCTGCTGCCGCTGGTCTTCGGCCTCAAGCACGTCTACATCTGGGCCAACCCGGAGATCGTCGCGCACGATCACCTGCTGCAGATGAAGGCCAGGTTCTGGCTGACGCCGAACGCCTGGATCATCCGTTCGGCCATCTACTTCGCCCTCCTGCTGCTCTGGGCCTGGCGCGTCCGCAAACTGTCGCTCCGGTTCTACGAGGACCGCGCGCCGGAGACGGACCTCAAGCGCCGCAAGTGGGCCGCGGGTGGCATCTTCGTCTTCGTCATGGTGATGACGCTGTCGTCGGTCGACTGGATGATGTCGCTCGAGCCGAAGTGGTACTCGTCGATGTACGGCATCAGCTTCACGGTCGGCGCGGGGCTCTCGGCCTTCGCCTTCGTGACGTTCTTCCTGACGCTGATCTCCGGCACGAAGGCCATGCAGGACGTGCTCAAGCCGAATCACTTCCGCGATCTCGGCAACCTGATGCTCGCCTTCACGATGCTGTGGGCGTACACGGCCTTCTCCGAGTTCCTCCTCATCTGGTACGGCAACATCAAGGAAGAGGTGCCCTACTACCTCAAGCGGCAGCACGGCACGTGGGGCGCGATCGCCCTGGCGCTCGTCGTCTTCCACTTCTTCCTGCCGTTCTTCATGCTCCTGATGCGGAACATCAAAGACCGTCCGCAGACGATCAAGATCGTCACGATCATCATCCTGCTGATGCGCTTCGTCGACCTGTACTGGCTCATCACGCCGGCGCATTACGGCATGAAGTTCCACTTCCACTGGATCACCATCACCGCGTTCTTCGGCATCGGCGGTCTCTGGCTGTGGGCGTTCATTCAGCAGCTCAAGGGACAGACCATCATCCCGATCCACGAGACGTGGGTCGACGAAGCCATCCGAGAGGGGGCTCTGAAAAATGCCTGAGCACCTTCATTACGAGGAAGACGATCTCTTCAACCCGGAGACGAAGCATGAAGAGTCGGACGTCAGCATCAAGGGACTGTTCGTCTTCATCGGCATCTTCGTGGTGTTCGCGTTCGTCACGCACATCGCCCTGTGGATGTTGTACAAGGCGCTCGTCAAGAGCGAGCGTGCCGATCCGCGCCGCCTGACGGAACTGCATCGTCCGGCCGACATGGACGTGCCGCAGAATCAGCCGCTGCTCCAGCCGTTCCCCCGCCGCGCGGACAACGAGTCGCAGGCCATCATCCCGCCGTTCCGCAACACGCCCGTGACGGACCTGGTGGACATGCACGCCGCCGAGGAGAAGATGCTGGCGGAGTATGGGTGGGTCGACAAGCAGAAGGGCATCGTGAGGGTGCCGATCGGCGTCGCCAAGCAGATGCTGCTGCAGCAGGGGCTGCCCACCGTGCAGCAGCCGGCCACGCCCCCGCGGACGACGACCGGCGGGACGCCGACGGGCGAGCCGCTGACGCCGGAGCAGGCGCCGTCCGGAACGAACAACACGCAGGTGCCGGGCAACGCCGCACAGACCCCGGTGCCTCCGCCGACCACCACTCAGCCGATCAACACAGGAACCCCGCACCCGTGAAACGTCTCCTCATGGCGCAGCTCAATGACAATGCGGGACAGACACTCTTGTCTGTCCTTCTGACCCGGAACACAGGAACCCCCAACCCGTGAACCGACTGACCCTCCACGTTGCGCTTGCGCTGTCTCTGCTCGTCGCGGGCTCCGCGGCGGCGCAGATCAACACGCCCAAGCGACTGCCTGGCAAGGTGGCCATCGCTCAGAAGCTCGGGGCGCAGCTCCCGGCGGATCTGATGTTCCGCGACGAGCAGGGGAAGGTCGTCCGTCTCGGCCAGTTCTTCGGCAAGGGCCGGCCGGTGCTCCTGCAGTTCGTCTACTTCAACTGCCCCATGCTCTGCCCCATGACGCTCGAGGGGACGACGTCCACGCTGACGCAGCTCAAGTTCGACATCGGCAAGGAATTCGACGTCCTCACGATCTCCATCGACCCCCGCGACAAGGCGTCGATGGCGGCGTCGCTGAAGGACAAGTACGTCCGCCGCTACGGCCGCCTCGAGGCGGCGAACGGCTGGCACTTCCTGACCGGTCACGACACGGCCATCAAGAAGCTCACCGATACCGTCGGCTTCGAGTACGCGTATGACCCGCGGAGCGACCAGTTCGCCCATGGGTCGGCTCTCATCGTCCTCACGCCGGACGGCCGGACTTCCCGCTACTTCTACGGCTTCGAGTACAAGCCTCGCGACCTCCGCCTCGCCCTCGTGGAGGCATCGGATTCGAAGATCGGGAACGCCACCGATCAGTTCCTGCTCCTCTGCTTTCATTACGACCCGACCATCGGCAAGTACAGCCGGAACGCCATGAACTTCATGCGCGCCGGCGGGGTGGCCACGGTCGCGACGCTCGCGGGCTTCTTCTTCCTGATGTTCCGGAAGGAGCGGAGCCAGATCCTCTCAGGATTGAAACGATGAATCTTGCCGATTTTCCGCTGTTCCCAGAGCAGGCATCGTCCGTTGCGGGCTATGTCGACACGCTGTTCCTGTTCCTCTGCGTCCTGACGGGGAGCGTGTCGCTGCTGATCTGGATCGTCATCTTCTTCTTCGCGATCAAGTATCGCCGCCGCCCCGACAACGAGCTGGCTCAGGAGCAGGAGCCGCCGAAGATGCTCGAGTTCGCGTGGATCGTGCTCCCGACGATCATCTTCGTCCTGATCTTCGTCTGGGGCGCCTGGGTCTTCTTCCGGTTGCAGCGCGCGCCGGACGACGCCCTGGAGGTCTACGCGACGGGCCGCCAGTGGATGTGGAAGTTCCAGCATCCGTCCGGCCAGCGCGAGATCAACACGCTGCACGTGCCGGTCGGCCGCGCGGTCAAGATCACGATGGCCTCCGAGGACGTCGTGCACAGCCTCTGGTTCCCGTCGTTCCGCGTGAAGGCGGACGTCCTGCCGACGCGCTACCGGACCCTCTGGTTCACCGCGACGAAGACAGGCCGTTACCATCTCTTCTGCGCCGAGTACTGCGGCACGCTGCACTCCGGCATGGTCGGCTGGGTGGAAGTCATGGAGCCGACGGAGTACCAGCGCTGGCTCGCCGGCGGCTCGGAAGGCTCGCTCGCCTCGCAGGGTGAGAAGCTCTTCCAGCAGTACGCGTGCAACACCTGCCACATGGATACGGCCGGTGCTCGCGGTCCGGTGCTCGAGGGCCTCTACGGCAAGCAGCGCCAGCTCGCGGACAACACGCTCGTGACGGCGGACGACAACTACATCCGCGAGTCGATCCTGCACCCGCAGGCCAAGATCGCGGCCGGCTTCGCGCCGGTCATGCCCTCCTTCCAGGGGCAGGTGAATGAAGAAGATCTCCTCAAGCTCCTGGCGTACGTGAAGTCGCTCGGAGACCAGACGCAGCAGACGCCGGTGCCGGAGTCGGCAGCCTCGCGGGCGTCGAGCGCCGGTTCGCCCTTGACGCCGCCGGCCACGCCGCCGTCGTCACCGGCTGCCACGACCACCTCCACCACCACATCGACGGCCGCACCGGCAGGCACTCCGGCCGGAACGGCTACGAACGGGACACCGCAACAATGACCAGCACCACGATCGAAGCTCCCGACGTTCCGCTCATCGAGCCGTCCTCGCACGGCCGGAACTATCTGAACAAAGAGTACGGCGTGCTGTCGTGGCTCCTGACGAAGGACCACAAGCGCATCGCCATCCTCTACCTGGTGTCCGTCACGGCGCTGTTCTTCGTCGGCGGCATGCTCGCGTTCCTCATGCGCCTCGAGCTCCTCACGCCCGAGGGGGACATGTTCACGTCCGACCAGTACAACAAGCTCTTCACGCTGCACGGCATCGTGATGATCTTCTTCTTCCTGATCCCCGCGATCCCGGCGGTGCTCGGGAACTTCCTGCTGCCGATCATGCTCGGCGCGAAGGACCTCGCGTTCCCGAAGATCAACCTGCTGAGCTGGTACATCTACATGGTCGGCGCGATCTTCGGCATCTACGTCATCGTGACGGGCGGCGTCGACACCGGCTGGACGTTCTACACGCCGTTCTCGACGCAGTATTCGAATACGCACGTCTTCGCCACGACGCTGGGCGCGTTCATCACCGGCTTCTCGTCGATCCTGACGGGCCTGAATTTCATCGTCACGATTCACCGGATGCGCGCGCCGGGGCTGACCTGGTTCCGCCTGCCGCTGTTCGTCTGGTCGCACTACGCGACGAGCGTCGTCATGCTGCTGGCGACGCCGGTGCTCGCCATCACGCTCGTGCTGCTCATGATCGAGCGCGTACTGAGGGTCGGCATCTTCGATCCGGCACTCGGCGGCGACCCGGTGCTCTACCAGCATCTCTTCTGGTTCTACTCGCACCCGGCCGTCTACATCATGATTCTGCCGGCCATGGCCGTCATCTCCGAGTGCGTGGCGGCTTTCACCCGCAAGAAGATCTTCGGCTACGCGTTCGTCGCCTACTCGTCGCTGGCCATCGCCTTCCTCGGCTTCCTGGTCTGGGCGCACCATCTGTTCGTGGCCGGCATCTCGGTCTACTCGGGGATGATCTTCTCGTTCCTGACGATGCTCGTCGCCGTCCCCTCGGCCATCAAGGTCTTCAACTGGACGGCCACGATGTACAAGGCCTCGGTCTCCTGGGCCACGCCGATGCTGTACGTCCTCGGCTTCATCGGCCTGTTCACCATCGGCGGCGTCACGGGCCTCTTCCTCGGCGCGCTCGGCATCGACGTGCACGTGCACGACTCCTACTTCGTCGTCGCGCACTTCCACTACATCATGGTCGGCGGCACGGTCATGGGCTACATGGCCGGCATCCACTACTGGTGGCCGAAGATGACCGGCCGCATGTATCCGGAGTGGTGGGGACGCCTCTCGGCGATGCTCGTGTTCGTCGGCTTCAACCTGACGTTCTTCCCGCAGTTCATCGTCGGCTACGTCGGCATGCCGCGCCGCTATCACGCGTATGCGCCGGAGTTCCAGGTCCTCAACGTCCTCTCCACCGCCGGCGCGACAGTGCTCGCGGTCGGCTACCTCCTGCCGATGCTCTACTTCGGCTGGTCGATGAAGTTCGGCCGCAAGGCGGGCCCGAATCCCTGGGGCGCGGTCGGCCTCGAGTGGGCCACGCCTTCGCCTCCCCCGACCGAGAACTTCCACGAGACGCCGGTCGTCACGTGGGAGGCCTACGACTACCCGGCATTCCTGAAGGCCATGCGGGAGACGCAGAATGTCTGACATCACTCTGCATCACGGCAGCGAGCACGCGGCCGAGCCGCATGCGCACGCGCATCACCATCCGTTCCTCCAGCACCACTTCGAGGATCTGGGGCAGCAGCACGAGGCCTCCACGCTCGGGATGTGGATGTTCCTGGCGACGGAGATCATGTTCTTCGGCGGCTTCTTCGCCGCATACACGATCTACCGCGTCATGTACCCCGAGGCGTGGAGCCTCGGCGCGCATCATCAGAACTGGTTCGTCGGCACGCTCAACACGATCGTCCTCATCGGCTCCTCGCTGACCATGGCGCTCTCGGTCTGGGCCGCGCAGACGAACCGCCGCATGCTGACCGTCTGGATGCTCATCCTGACGCTCATCCTCGGCACGGTGTTCCTCGGCGTCAAAGGCTTCGAGTACCACGAGCACATCAGCGAAGGGCTCTTCCCGGGACAGCAGACGTTCACACACGTCGAGCACTCGAACCCCGCGGCGACGCCGCAGGTTCAGTTGTTCATGGTCTTCTACTTCGGCATGACCGGCATGCACGCGCTGCACATGATCATCGGCGCGGGCCTGCTGATCTGGTTCATCTGGCGCGCCTGGCGCGGCGATTTCGGCGAGGAGTACTACAGTCCCGTCGAAGTGATGGGGCTGTACTGGCACTTCGTCGACATCGTCTGGATCTTCCTCTTCCCGCTGCTCTACCTGATTCACTGACGACCATGAACGAACACGAACATCACAAGCACGCGCCCGCTCATCACGTCACGGCGCTCCCCATCTACTTCGGCATCTTCATCGCGCTGATGGTCCTGACGGTGCTGACCGTCTACGCCTCGCGCGTCGACCTCGGCTGGCTGAACACGCCCATCGCCATGGCCATCGCCATCATCAAGTGCGCGCTGGTCATCCTCTGGTTCATGCACGTGATCCACTCCCCCAAGCTGACGTGGGTGGTCGTGATCGCGTCGTTCCTCTGGCTGGCAGTGCTGTTCGCGCTGACGTTCGCGGATTACCTCACGCGGGGCTGGAGCGTCTACTAGAGGCGCGGTTAGAGGCGGGTTTAGAGGCGCGTTGTCCGTTGTCCGTTTCTCGTGCTCCGCTACGCGATGAGCGTCGACTGAGCGCAGCACGGACAACGGAAAACGGACAACGCGCCTTTCATCAAATCCTTTGAATCACCCGCGCCGACAACCGGTCAAAGCGCACGAACAACGCCACCGCTACGACCGTGAGCCCGGCGCACAGCCCCCACCACAGCCCCACGATGCCCATCCGCTGGTGGAACCCGAGCCACAGCGCCACCGGCAGGCCGATGGCCCAGTGTCCGAGCAGGTTCGCCCAGAGCGAGAACCTCGTGTCCGCGGCACCGCGCAGGGCACCGGCACCGACGGCCTGGATGCCGTCCGACAACTGGAACACGGCCGCGACCATGAAGAGCGGCACCGCCGTGGCGATGACGATCTCCTGGTTCGTGAGCAGCCGTCCCAGCGCCGTCGGGAACAGCGCGAAGGCACCGCCGGTGATGGCCATGACGGTGGCGCCGCCGACGAGCGCGGCATAGCCGGCAGCCCGCGTCGCCGCATGATCGCGCGCGCCGACGGCCAGTCCCACGCGCACCGAGCCGGCGGCCGCGATGCCTAACGCGATGGTGTAGGTGAACGAGGCCAGGCCGAGGACGAGCTGGTGCGCGGCCAGCTCGTTGGTGCCGAGCCGGGCGGCGAGCACGCCGACGAGCGCAAAGATCCCGATCTCGGCCGAAAGCTGCACCGCCACCGGGAACCCGACCCGGAAGGCCTGCCGCACCTGCGATCCGTTCCAGCGGCGGATGTTCTCCTGCCCCTGATCGACGCGCACCTTCAGCACCGCATGCACGAGGATGCCGAGCTGGCAGAACTGCGCGAACACCGTCGAGAGCGCCGAGCCGCTGACCCCCATCGCCGGAATCGGTCCGACTCCGAAGACGAAGATCACGTTCCCGGCGAAGTTCACGACGTTCGCCACGATCATGCTGACGAGCATCGGCTTCGTGATCCCGACCGCCTGCAGATACGCCCGCAGCACCAGGAACGTAAGAAAGGGGGCCAGGCCTACGGTCCGGATGAGGAGGTAGGTCGTCGTCGGGGCCACGAGCTCCGGCTGCACGCCGAGGTAGGGGAGGGCGAAGGTCGCCCCGACGAGCGGCAGCGTGAGCACCACGGTGCCGCACAACACGAGCCAGATCCCCTGCCACATCGCCCGCCGCGCCCGCAGCGGCTCCCCGGCTCCAATGGCCTGTGAGATCAGCGGATCGACCCCAAAGGCCAGCCCCATCCCGGCCACCGAAAATGCAAAGAAGAACGCATGCGCCAGCCCCGCCGAAGCCAGCTCCGTCGCCCCAACTCGCCCCAGCATGGCAATGTCGACGATCGACATGAGCTGCGTCCCCGCCTGCGCTGCCGCCAGCGGCAACGCCAGCGCAAAAAGACTCCGAAGCTCGCTACGAAACACCGACCGCGTCATTGCGCGGGGCATTGTATGCGGGGGAGGGGGCGCTCGCCCCGAGGGTACAATCCGGCCGTGCCGACGCACCGATTTCTCATCGTGATCGAAGAGGCCGGAGAGAACTTCTCGGCCTACTCGCCCGACCTGCCAGGCTGCGTGGCCACTGGCGCCACGCGTGACGAGACCGAGCGCAACATGTACGAAGCCATCCAGATGCACATTGAGGGGCTCCAGGAAGACGGACTGCCCATCCCGCGCTCCAGCGCTTTCGCGGAGTACGTGGTGGTAGGCGCGTAGGGCGCGCGCCGAAAGCACCCGCTTCGCTCAGAGCAGGTCGAGAAACTGCTCGCGGATAGATCGGCGTCGCTCACGATCTTCGCCAGCGTGGTGCGTTTGATCAGCTTGTGCGCCGGTACGGTGAGTTTCTTCACTCCGTCAGGTGTCTGGCGGTGGAGTCGGATGTGACTGCCGCGTTGACGGACCACCACCCAGCCCGCTCGCTGTAGCGCCGCGATCAGGGCTGGATAGTTCAGCGAGGGAAGGCGGCTCAAACTCAGACGACCAGCTCCGCGATCTCGGCGCCTTCCTTGCCCAGGAGGTCGTCGTCCACTGGTTCCAGGTACAGCTCGATGGCCTCGCGGATGTTGGCGAGCGCCTCGTCGCGTGAGTCACCTTCACTGACACAGCCCGGCAGGGCCGGAACGTAGGCCGTAAAGCCGCCTTCGTCGCTGGGTTCGAGCACGATCGCGAGTTTCATGCGTTGATGATAGAGCAGGAGTGTGGCGTACTCACGCCGGAGGCGTGACGCAGGGTAGCCGGTGGTAAGCGCCGAAGGCGCGCCACCACCGGTCATCGTGCGACAACCATTCGCACCCTGAAAGGGTGCCGTACGCGACCCCTCCGGGCTCGAATCACCGCTTCCACAACCGGCCGCCGGGTCCGAATGCTTCGAAGCTCTCATCGTTGTGATTCACCACGAACAGCGTCATGTCCGCGTCGCGCCCCACTCCGACGATCTCCGTGCCGGTGCGCTCCACGAGCCTTCGCGACTTCGCATGGATGATGTATCCGGCGCCGTTCGCCGAGACGAACAGATGCTTGCCGTCCGGCATCATCGAAACCGTACTCACCGTCTTCGAGCCGCACTCGAAGCTGCCGATCCACGACGAAGCTCCCACGTCGATCCGGATCAGCATCCGGCTGCGTCCGGAGTCCTCCCCCGGCGCCGGAAACGGGATCACCGCTTCCCCCGCCGGCGCGCTCTCGAGAATCTCGGCCGGGACCAGCGGGATGCGCCCCTCGGCCGCATGCGCCGCGGCATAGCGCGGCCCGTCGGAGTTGCCTTTCTGCCGGCGGCTGCCGGATTTGTACGTCTTCGCGATCCGCGTCAGGCGCTGCAGTTGACGATAGCGCGCCGCGGCTTCACTGCCCGGCCCCTGCTCTTTCGCCAGCCGGAACGTCTCCACGAAGACCGCCTCCCAGCTTTTACGAGTCCCCTCGGGGTCTTCTGCCCTCAACCGGGCGATCTCATGGCCGATGCGGATGAACTCCGCCTCGACCTGCTGGCGAATCTCGTCGCGCCGTGCAGTGTTTTCGAGGATGCCCGCGAGCTGCTGTGCGGTGTACAGATTCTTCCACCGCGGCTGCGCGTCCCCACGCCGCAGCCGCTCGGCATGACGGCGCATGGACCGTCTCGTCTTCGACGGCACGAAGTCGCTGATCGGCGAGTCCGGCGCCCTCTCACCGCGCTGCAACACGTCGATCGTCTCGTTCAGGAGCTCTACGATGCGTTCGGATGGCTTCTGATTGCTCATGACCGTATGAAGCCCGGGCGCGCGTCACGCGCGCGCCCGGGCTCACAATTCTCCTTCTGACTCTACGCCTTCGTCGTCGTGCTCTGCGCCGGAGCCGGCGCCGGATTCGCCGGAGCGGCCGCCGGACTCGCGTTCGGCGAGTCAGTGCTCTCGCCCGCCTTTTTGCGGCGCGAGAAGCTCCTCAGACGCTTCACTTCCTGAATGTGCGGCACCAGCACCGCGTTGGCCGGATCGCGCACCAGTTGCTTCCCGATCGAGAACGCCTGCGTGGCGATCAATGCCAGCCGCTGGCGCCGCACGAGGTTCGCCCCGTCGACGCCGTCCAGCAGAGCCCGAAGCTCACCGGACACCGCGGTCCAGCGGTTCCAGTCCGCCTGCAACTGGCGCACTTCCCCCGGCTGCTGCCCGAGCGCCAGCGCCACGTTGTCCAGCGCTCCGATCACATTGACCGCGCTGGCCAGCATCGCGTCCGACTGCTTCTTCGACTGACTGCGCAGAACGCGCTTCTGCTCCGGCGTCAGCGGCGTCACCCCTTCCATCTGCGAGCGGAGCAGACGAACCTGCTCCACGATTGCCTCCGGCTCCAACATGACCGCCGGCTGCGGATCGACTGCGGAAACCGCGTTCGGATTTACTACCTGATTGTTAGACATCACACACTCCTGTGCCCATCGGGCGATCAAGGCCGGAGGTGACGTCAAGACCCGTATACGAGTGCGAGGCGGCCACCGGCTGGAAGACCCGGCACACGCCGGCCCTTCCGGTTGATGAATGTCGAGATGTGCGCACACCTCGACTGCCCGCGACAGGAGGAGCAAAGCTCAAACTCCCGCACCCGATACGAACTGCCAGATTCTTTCCAGAATCGACGTATCGTCGTTAGCCGCACGCATAAGTTAGGGCTGAGGCTGGTGTTTGTCAAGGGCCTTTTCGCGTCCGCCCGTTCACCACGGGTGCGCCGGTACACCATGAGTGCGCGCCGGAACACCACGAGCGTCCGCCGGGGCACCGCAGGCGCCCGCGGGGACACCGCGGGTGTGACCCCGATCCCGGGTGCCGCGGAGCACGGTGTGTGTGAGTTGTACACCTACGTGATCGAACACGGTCCATCGCACCTACATGGCTCGTTGTGCGACTTGCACCAGTTGCTGACGTTTTTCGAATGAGCAGGCTGGTGGTCCCTAAGACTCCTTGCCATACCATTCGAAAACAGATGCAAGATGTAACCTATGTGCCCGGCCTGTTCCGTCACCCATGTTCCCGGTTGGACGCTGAAGTCAGCCCGCCCGGCTCGTTAAGTGTCGCACTGAAATGTTTGAAGGAGGAGCCGCTGCATGCCTGCGCGTTTACCCATCGCTACATGGGGCCCACTCAGCATCGGGCCGCTGCACCCGCTAGCACCGAACAGTGTCCAAGGCTGGACCTACTGCTGCGTCTCGATGGGCTGCGCTTGTGCACATCCCAAAGTTTGTATTGCGGGTGACGATTGCAATTGCGGCCGCCCCAAAGTTTGCATTGGCGACTGGGATTGCGACTGCGGGTATCCAATCACCTGCACGAAGCCGGAGTGCGGTTGTGGCTTGCCAAAAGTAGCGACTAAGAAATGGTGCGCCGAGATGTGACCGCGCTTCGTTTTTACGCAACAAGACGCTTACGCAAAGAGAACGACGAGGCGCGGGGTCAGACCTTTCTTTTCCCTCGCAGCGCTCCTGACTCTACAACCCGTGGATCCGCCTGCTCGGTGCTACGGTATTGGTAGGTTTGCTCTACGACTTGTGGAGCTGAGGGGTGCGTTCGAAAAAAGCAGGGTCTGGCCCCCGATCACGTCGCGTCCGACCGGACTCCTCAGGCGCCCGACCGAACACCTCGGGTGCCCGAGCGGATTCTCCCGGCGCGCGGCGCAGCCCGGACGCTCGATGATTCCTGTTCAATATGCATTAGCCGGCGTTTTCGAAGTACTCGAACTTGTACGACTGCGTACTCCGCCCTAAGTCTGCCAACGTGTCAGCTGAGACAGGAATAGCGCTGAATTGTACGTACAGCCGGTGCAGCACTCCGAACCCGATGCCGAGTATAAACTTGATCTTGCGGATTGCACCTTCGGAATACTCTTCCAAATCTTGGTGCATCAACCATTCCGTTAGCACGTCCGAGAAATCGACAAGCTCATTTGAAGGTTGCGAAGGCGCATCCGTCGTCGCATGCTGCTCGGCCACAAAAGGCCATGTACGCGGTATGAAGAAACCTAACATGTCGCTTGTCTTACTCTCGAGGCCAAACTGCGTGTAGCTCTCGTGGCCAAGATGCGCAGCCTTGTTGCGGTACATGCGCATCAGCGGGAGCCAGTCACGCTCGGGGCCGGAGGTAACCACGACGACAGGTGCCAGCTCTTTATGGAGTTCAGCGACAAAATGCTGAGCCGGCGAAATGAGGCCCGACGGTAGTTGATGCGGCTTGGCCAGCCACTTCTCGATGTCGGTGAATGCGGCGCCGCCGGCTCTAAGCCGCGGAATTTCGTGCGGAAGCATGACAGCGACCACGTCCGCGAACACGTCCAGCGCGCCGACTAAATTCACGAGCAGGCTTCGAAAAGCTGATCGGTGGCGTCGAGCCGCGTCACGATCAAATTCGTGGGGATAAGGTTTCCGCGGATCGTACTGACGTGGGTAAAGCTCACGCATCTTGACGCGGAGCTCGGCCGCATCGAGGAGACACTCTTTCACGCTGCGGATGAGCCGGGCGAAGTACACGGTGATGATTCGCGCATTCGGCGTTTCAAACCCGGCCAAGGCTGACGCCGAGAGGTACCGTGTAGCTCGGTACAGATCCCATAGCTGGTTCGGAACGTGATCGTCGGCTTTGGCGTGGCGCCAATCATCGCTCGGATCCGCATGCTCGAACGGGGGTGTGACGACCGTCCCCAACTGCATGTGGCATTCTTGGAGCTTCATTCAGCAAGGATAACCGTCTGCGGTCGTCCGGCTAACGCATTCGCGATGGATGTGCATCACGCAACGATCATGGTCTGCGTATGTGATGAGCGTGGTGCGGTCAGGATGAGAGCGATGGTCCCCACCAGGCACAAGCCGTAACCTATATGCCCGGTCTACTCTGCCACCCATGTTTCCGGTCGGACGCCAAAGCTGGGAGGCCATTGGGGGTCGGACCTTTCCTATTCGCGTTTCCCTCCGCGCTCTACGGCAGGTGGAGCTCCCTGAAGCAGATCTCCATTCCGAGGGGTTCATTGCCCTGCTTTCTACAACCAGGAGGACTCCTCGGCGAGAGCCGGGATACCGAGGGACGATCTGCCCGTCATGGCACGCCCACGTCGACTCGAGTTCCCCGGGGCCAAACCGGCGTCGCGATTATCTCGGTATCTCGGCTAAATTGATTCTGAACAGCTTACTGTCAATCGACGCGCGGTACAAGGCCACATGATTCAGTTCGCGATTAGCACGAATAGTGTTACGGACCGTTGTCTCGGTTTCGCGCGTCGCGGCTGCACCCAGGACTACGCACCACACGGCATCAGCAGGAAGTTCGAACAGCCAAATCTCTTGTCCGTTGATGAACTTAATCTCGTGCGTGTCTTCGACAGTCCGCAGCATGCGCCATTCACACTCGTACTCCCATTCCAAGCTTTTAGTCAGGAACGCCGCTGTTTTGGTGACATCCGTCATGTAACGGAACTCCGGCCGATTACGGCTGTACATGACACGATTCGCAGCGGCAAGGTCTACGGAAGCGTGGGTCCAACCCGGCCGAGAGAAGAAACGATGCGTGCCATCGAAGCCCAACACCAATCCGCGGTGGTTCGCTGCATAATGTGTCCACATCAGGATGTTGGCCGGCCGTTCGGTAAGCGACAGGACACCACAGACCTGCTGAAGCGTCGTGCGTGCCGTAAACATCGACATCTCGATCGCGAATGCGCGTGCATCGGGATCTTTAATTGAGTTCAGCGTTTCCGCAATTCTTGAGGTCTCGAATAGTTGCTGTGAGGGACCATTGGCGAACGAGATGACGCCCAACTCGGCGAGAATATCCGCCCCATTTCTTTCCAACCATTCGGTGGTGTTGCGCGATAGCGAAGTGGAAGCCAATGCTGCGGGGCTGAACGCGTCGGATACAAACGGGTTCGAGTCGAACGGATCATTGAGCTGGTCTGGCGGCGTGAAGCGGATTCGTAGGTGCTGTAAGACGTCAGCTCGTTCAGGGACGACGTATTTGTACAGCGGCGGCACCGAAGGCATAGTCAATCCGCCGCGCTCTGTCGGCATCATGGCATCATACTATCTATATGCCGGTGCGCGCCCCGCGTCGGCCCGTGTCGGGCTCGCGGATCTCACGCCACGCTGTCCATCCGGTCCCGCGCGTCGAAGCGGCGTGACGCCGCCGCGCTTGCGCAAGCGCGGCAGCTCGGCTGGCCTGACTGAAGCCGGGCCGCACCAGCTCAGCGTGGGTACAGGCCGGAAACATAGGTGACAGAACAGACCGGGAACATGGGTGACACTCATCCTCCGGAAGGGAGGGCGTGTCATGCCATGGGAGGTTACCGGTCCTGTGGGGAACCATCAGCGGGGGCACAGCTTTTCTTGTTCCCCGCGCCCTAGCGATCCACCGGGTGTAGACGCCGCCGACGGCCATAGCGGGCGCCACAGCTCTGACCGTCGCCGTTCCAAAGCTCGGAAAGACTGCTGTTCGTAGCGGCCGTCCGTGTGCGTCAGGCGGCGGTAGGTTCAGCTGACGTCCCCGCGCATCTTCAGCCGCGTGTTCTGACGCGCGACTACCTCGACAGCAACGAGGACAGATCCTCATCATCGAAGGCCGCCATCAGCGTGCTCACTCTGCAGTTCAAAGCACGCGCTAGGCGGAGGACCGTCTCGACGTTCGGCACGCGCGTGCCGTTCTCGATCGCGCTGATCCGGCTCTGCGGCACGCCGCAGCGCTCGGAGAACTCGACCTGCGTCAGACCTCGCTTCTTTCGGAGTTCCCGCACGCGTTCGCCCAGCACGCCGCCGATCGTTCGCTCTACGTCCAAGCGCGCGTCTCCCGCTTGACAGATGACCAGCGAAAATATATAAAGTTGGGCATACACGACGAGCGTAGATCCACGCGAGAAGGGACGCCAGCCATGCCCGACGAAGACCTCATCAACCGCATCCGAACCATTTTCCTCCACCAGCGCCCGCACGTCACGATCGCCGAGGCTACGGTACTCCTCGGGTGGTCCCGTGGCGAGATGTCGCGGGCGATTGCGGCGGGGGAAGTCGAGGTCACGTCGACTTCCGTCGGGAGGTGGCTCTGGCGCGAGGAGTTGATGGCGAAGGCGCTGGAGCTCTGGTCGCCGGAGACGATCGAGGAGGCGCTCGGGGCCAATGCGGAGGGGGTGTTGCCGGAGGCGGTGCGGCTCATCGACCTGCACGTGCGGCTGCCTCGGCATCAGGTGGCGATGCTCGCCCGTTTTGCGGAGCGCGACCAGACCTCGGTCAGTAGCGTCCTGGCGCGAGAGCTGGACGGCGTCGCCAGCGCGCACGCGGACGAGCTTTCGTCGATCGTGGCCGGGTTCGCGGACGCGCTGGCGTGGCCGGATGCCGACGCCGCGCAACTGCCCTGCTGACCGGTTCGTTCGCTCTCCCCACGAAGAGCCAGGCCGAAGAAAACCGGCGCGCTGGCGCTGGAATCCCTTCCGCCGAGCCCGGACACCTCGAGCGCCCGACCGGAACCTTCGAGCGCCCAACCGGAACCCTCGAGCGCCCGACCGGAACCCTCGAGCGCCCAACTGGAACCCTCGAGCGCCCAACCGGAACCCTC
>DASWMP010000163.1:0-7417 GCA_036399695.1 Thermoanaerobaculia bacterium
GCATCGAGCTGCGCGAGCTGATCAAAGTCTTCGCCGCGCAGGGGAAGGCGATCCTCATGTCGTCGCACATCCTCACGGAGCTGGCCGAGATCTGCACCGGCGCCGTGATCATCGAGCGGGGACGGATCCTCCGCGCCGGGACGCTCGACAGCATCATGCTGGCCGATCCGGAAGGGCGCACGCTGGTCATCCGCACGGTCAGCGGCACGGCCGAGGCGCTGCATCGGGCCACGCTGGAACTTCCCGGCGTGACGCGGGCCACGTGGGACGCGGATGAGGTGACGCTGCATTTCGCCGGGACGGACGACGCCGCGGCCGACTTTCTGGCGGAGCTGATCCGCCGCGGCCATCGCATCGCCGAGTTCCGCCAGCCGCGCATGAATCTGGAGCAGGTATTCATGAACGTGACGACGGGAGGCGTGCAGTGACGCTGCCGGAACGCCTCGACCTCTGGCTCAACCCCATCCTGGTGAAGGAGCTGCGGCAGGCGGTGCGCGGCCGTTTCGCCGTCAGCATTCTCGTGCTCGCGCTCCTCGCGCAGGTACTCGCCGTCGGCATCCTCCTGCTCTTCGAGAACCTCACGGGCAGCAACGCCAGCGTCGCCGGACGGGAGACCTTCCTGACGCTGATCATCATCGTCGTCACTCCGTGCATCTTCTTCATCCCGATTTACGCCGGCTTCCGCATGGCCTCGGAGCGCAACGACTCCAACGTCGATCTGCTCTTCATCACGACCATCCGCGCGCGGACGATCGTGGCGGGAAAGCTGGCGTCGACCTTCGCCGTCGTGGCGCTGATCTTCAGCTCGTCGCTGCCGTTCATCGCCTTTGCGTACGCGCTGCGGGGTATCGATCTGCTGATGATCGTCATGGTGTTCGCCGCGGCCATGCTGGTCGTGCTCAGCGTCGCGATCCTCGCGTTGTTCGTGGCCGCGCTTCCGGCGACGAAGCCGTTCAAGCTGCTGATCGGCCTCGGCGCGTTCGTGCTGACGCTGGTTTTCTACATCCCCTCGATGGCCTTCGTGGCGCAAGGGCTGAGCGGCAGCGCACGGAGTCCTTTCGGCGCCAGCACCTGGTCCGTCGCCGGCACCTTCTTCGGATTGCTCGTCACGGCCGACATCATCCTGCTGGTGCTGACGACCGTGATGATCACGCCGCCGGCCGCGAACCGCGCGTTGCCGGTGCGCATCCTCCTGTCGGTGCTCTGGGCATTGACGTTCGTGGGAGCGCTGGCGCTGGCGCACGACAACCAGCGCATCGGCCCGCTCGTCGCCTGGGCCGTCGTGCAGTTCGTGCTCGCCACGCTCGTTCTGGCGTCGGCCATCGGCGAGCGTGAGGCGTGGGGACCGCGCGTGGCGCGCACGATTCCGGTGGCGCCGTTCCGCCGTGCGCTTGCGTTTCTCTTCTACTCCGGCGGCGCCGGCGGGACGCTGTGGGCGTCGCTGCTGTTCGCCGTGACGGTCGTGGCGTTCAACGTGAGTGCGGCGTTGATCCCGGCCGTTGACGGCACGAGGGTCGAGCGCCTGACGCGCGATCTGCTGGAGGCGGCGCTGTGCATGATCGCGTACGCGCTGAGCGGTCTGCTGATCCGGCGCCGCGCGTTCCGCGGACGCATTCCACCGCGCGCCACCTGGGCCGTGGCCACGGCGCTGCTCGTCGTCATTGCCGTGATTCCGCCGGTCCTTTTCCTGGTGCGCTACCACGAGACGCAGGTGTTCAGCGACTACTTCTACCTCGCCGCGCTCGGCAACCCGGCGCCGGTGCCGGGCTACGCGCGTGGCGGGCCGGTGCGGCTGATCGTGCTGCTGCTCTGGTGCGCGGCCGTCGCGGCGGCGAATCGCGACTGGTTCGCCGGCCAGTTGCAGCGCTTTCATCCGCCGACGCGCAAAGACGGTTCGGGCGATGCGGATTCGGAGCTGCCGGTGCTGCAGAGTGAGCTGACGCCGGAATGATGACGGACGTACAGAGAGCCGCGCTCACGGAAGGGGAGCGCGTCGGAGCGGGCTACGTACTCGTGCCGCCGCGGACGATGCTCGCCGGCCCGGGAGGCGCACGCGTCGGCCGCCGCGCCGGCGGCTCGCTCGAGTTCCGCGACCATCGCGACTACGAGCCCGGCGACGATCTCCGTCACCTCGACTGGTCCGTCCTCGCGCGCAGCGACAAGCTCGCCGTGAAGCAGTTCCATGAGGAGATCAGCCCCTTCGTCGACATCATCGTCGACGGCTCCCGCTCGATGAAGCTGAAGGAACGTGGTGCGCTCGCGCTCGCGGCGCTACTGGCGGCGGCGGTGCGCAACTCCGGCTGCCCGTATGTGCTCTGGCTCGCGCGCGAACGGCTGGAGCCGATCGCCCGCGGTGCCGCACGGCCGTCCGACTGGAACGGCCTGGCCTTCGATCATCCGGCCTCGCCCGCGGAGGCGATCGTGCGCGGCGCGCGGTCGCTGCGCCCGCTCAGCGTGCGCATCCTGATCAGTGACCTGCTGTGGGAAGGAACGCCGGAGCAGGTCGCGGGGGCGCTGGCCACGGGCGCGTCGTCGACGGTCATCGTGCAGGTGCTCGCCGCCGAGGATGTGAATCCCGACCTGCGCGGCGGCTGGCGCATCGTCGACGTGGAGAGCGGCGAGTGGCAGGAAGTGTTCGTTGATGCCGTGGCCGAAGAGCGGTATCGCGATGCGCTGATGCGGCATCGGGCCATGTGGGACGAAGGGGCGCGGCACGCGCGCGCCACGGTCGTGCGCTGCGTGGCGGAGGAGCTGGAACGGCAGTTGGTGTTCGACGAGCTGGCGGCAGCGGAGATCCTCAAACCGGCATGGTTCCGTTCCTGACGACGCCGCTCGCGCTGCTCGCGCTCCTCGGCATTCCGGTGCTGATCGCGATCTATTTCTTTCAGCGCCGCTTCCGCGACCGCGAGGTTTCGAGCCTGATGCTCTGGGCGGCCATCCGTCCGCCGGCGGCCAGCGGGCGCACGCGCGACCGGGTGCGCCTGCCGCTGACGTTCTGGCTCGAGCTGCTGCTCATCATCCTGCTGGCGCTGGCGGCGGCCGGACCGCTGCTGCCCTCGTGGTCGCGGCACCGTCCGCTCGTCGTGGTGCTCGACGACTCGCTGTCGATGCAGGTGGGGGCGCGCGAGCGCGGACGGGCGTTCCTCGATCGGGAGCTCTCGAACCGCGGCTACTCGCCGGTGCGCTACGTGTTCGCCGGCGAGACGCCGCAGCTCGCGGGGGAGACGAAGCTGGACGGCTGGACGTGCAACGCGCCGTCCGCCGATCTCGAAGCAGCGGCCGGGCTCGCGCTGCAGATCGGCGGACCGGCGGCGCTCGTGCTGGTGGTGACGGATCGTGCGCCGGAGCGCGAGCCGCCCTCGAACGTGCGCTGGATGGCCTTTGGCGAAGCGCAAGCCAACGCCGGTTTCTCCGCGGCGGCGCGCTCGGCGCGGGAACAGGATGGCGCGCTCTTCGAGGTGACGAGCTACGCCAGGCGGCCGCTGACGACCGCGCTGACGATCACCTCCGCCGGGCGGGTGTTGCAGCGGACGAACGTCTCGCTGGCGCCCAGGGCACGGCAGCGGCTGCGCGTCGCGCTGCCGCCGGGCCTCGGCGCGATCGAAGCACGTCTCGGCGACGACGCCGCCGCGTACGACAACCGCGTCACGCTGCTGCCGGAGCGCCCGAAGCCTGTGCGCGTGGCGCTGCGGATCGCGGACGAACAGTTGCGCAACGCGGTGCTGAGCGCCGTCGGCGCGACCGGACGGGCGAATGTCGTGGATGGCACCGCTGATCTGACGATCGCGGATTCCGCGGCACCTCCGTGGTCCCTGGAGATCGCGCGAGGTAACGCGAGATCCGCGTACGTCGGACCGTACGTCATCGATCGCTCGCATCCGCTGGCGGCCGGGCTGGCGCTGGAAGGAACGGCCTGGGGGGCATCACGGCCGCAGATGGCGGGGCAGGCGGTGATTACGGTCGGGGGAAAGGCGCTGGTCACGGATGAGACGAACGCGGGCGGTGCGCATCGGGTGCGCATGAGCTTCGACCCGGCCGCGTCCAACCTGCAGCGCTCACCGGCCTGGCCGGCGCTGTTCTGGAACCTGCTGGAGTGGCGGGCCTCGGAGCTGCCGGGACTGCGCGCCGCGAACGTGCCGCTCGGGGCGATCGTGACGCTCGTGGTGCCCACCGGGAACGATGGTACCAATGGGACAGATGGGACCAATGGGAACCCCATAGGTCCCATGAGTCCCATGAGTCCCATAGGTCCCATCGTGGTCTCCCCGCCGGCAGGCCGGCCGCAGCAAGTGACAGCCGAAGGCCGCCACGTGCGCATCGCCGCCACGCGGCCGGGCATCTGGAGCGTTACCGCGGGCAACGAGCGCTATCAGTTCGCCGTGAACGCCATCGCCACAGGAGAATCAGACCTCTCCAAATCCACGCGCGGGGAGTGGGGGCGCTGGAACGAGCAGACGCTGCGCGCCGGGGGATACGAGAACCTCGCCTGGCTGCTGCTGCTCGTCGCGCTGGCCATTCTGCTGTGGCATCAGAAGGTCACGGCGGTGGCGGCATGACGTTCCTCGAGCCGCTCTGGCTGACGCTGTTCATTCCGCTTGCGGCGGCACTCTGGCTCTGGCGTCCGGCGCGGTCGCTGGTCGCGATCCGCATCGCCATCCTGCTCTGCCTCCTGCTGGCGCTGGCGGGGCTGGCGGTGAAGCTCCAGAGCCGGGCCGGCGTCGTGGTGCTGGTCGCCGACCGGAGTCTCTCGATGCCGGCCAACGCCGACGCGCTCGAGCGGGAGCTGGCGACGACGCTCGAGGACTCGCGGCGCTCCGCGTCGCAGGTGGGCGTCGTCTCCTTCGGCGAACAGGCGCGCATCGAGGCCATGCCGGGCGGGGCGCGGTTCTCCGGCTTCGAGATGCGCTCCGCGCAGGATGCTTCGGAACTGCACGGCGCGCTCGACACCGCGCTGTCGCTCATCCCGCGCGATGCGCCGGGACGGATCGTCGTCGTCAGTGACGGACGGTGGACCGGCCGCGATCCGTCGCCGCTCGCGCTGCAGGCGGCGGCGCGTGGCGTGGCCATCGACTACCGGCTCGCCTCACGCGGAACCGCCGGCGACGTGGCCATCGAGCGCGTCGACGCGCCGGACAGCGTTTCGCCCGGCGAGTCGTTCGCCGTCGCCGCCTGGCTCGAAGCGCCGCACGACACCGCGGTGACGGTGACGCTGCAGCGCGGCGCGTCCGTCATCGCCAGCGGCAAACAGCGTCTCCCCGGCGGCACCACGCGGCTGGCGTTCCGCGACCGCGCACCACGCGGCGGGACGCTCGCGTACAAGCTGACCGTGACGACCGCGGAGCCCGATCCCGTCGCGGAGAATAACGCCGCCCGCTTCCTCGTCGGCGTCGACGGCCCGAAGCCGGTGCTCCTCGTCGCCGGTTCGCGAGCGTCGCGCTTCGCGTCCGTCCTGGAAGCAGGCGGCCTCGTCGTCGAAACCAAAACGGCGCCCGAATGGTCGCTGGAGCTGCTGGCGAACTACTCGGCCGTGGTGCTGGAGAACCTCCCCGCCGAGGAGCTCGGAACCGGCGCGATGAGCATGCTGGCGTCGTGGGTCACGGAATCCGGCGGCGCGCTGATGATGACGGGCGGCGAGAGCGCCTTCGCTTCCGGCGGCTACTTCGGCTCGCCGCTCGAACCGATCCTGCCGGTGTCGATGGAGCTGCGCCGCGAGCATCGCAAGCTGAACATGGCCATCGTCGTGGCCCTGGACCGTTCCGGCAGCATGAGCATGCCGGCGGGCGGCGGCAAAGTGAAGATGGACCTGGCGAACGCCGGCGCCGCGCAGGTGCTCGAGCTGCTCGCGCCGCAGGACGAGCTGGGCGTGGTAGCAGTCGACAGCTCGTCCCACATCATCGCCGACCTCGATCCCATCGAAGGACGCAAGGACCTGCGCAGCCGCATCCTCGGCATCGAGTCGATGGGCGGCGGCATCTTCGTCTACGAGGCGCTGGCCACCGCGTCGCGCATGCTGCTGACGGCGAAGGCGCAGACGCGCCACATCATCCTCTTCGCCGATGCGGCCGATGCCGAGGAACCGGGGCAGTACGTGGCCCTGCTCGAGAAGTGCCGCAAGGCGAACATCACCGTGACGGTCATCGGCCTCGGCGAAAAGACCGACGTCGACGCACCGCTCCTCCGCGATATCGCCGCCCGCGGCGGCGGCCGCATCTTCTTCACCAACAACGCCAACGAGCTACCGCGCCTGTTCGCCCAGGACACGTTCATCGTGGCGCGCAGCACGTTCGTCGAGGAGGACACCGGTCTCCAGACGACGCCCGCGCTCTACTCGCTCGCCGGCCGTCCGTTCAACACGCTGCCGTCCATCGGCGGCTACAACCTCTCATACCTGCGCGACGGCGCCACGCCCGCCGTCGTGACGACGGACGAGTACCGCGCGCCGGTCGTGGCGTCGTGGCACGCCGGCGCCGGACGGGTGCTCGTCTACACCGGCGAAGTGGACGGCGCGCACAGCGGCGCGCTGGCCCGCTGGCCGGAAGCCGGCGGGTTCCACGCGAGCCTCGTGCGCTGGGTTGCCGGCACCCGCTCGCCGCTGCCCGATTCGATGCTGGCGACGCAGCGTGTCGAGAACGGTGTGGCGCGCATTGAGCTGGAGCTCGATCCCGAGCGCGCCGCCGCGCCGCTCGCGCGCATGCCACGGGTGACGACCCTCGCGGCGACGGCCGGGACCGCGCCGGTGGTGACCCGTCACGAGATGACCTGGCGGACGCCTGACGTGCTCACGGTCGAGATCCCGCTCGAAGGGAGCGCGACGTATCTGTCGACGCTCGAACTGCCGGGCGCCGGCCGCGTCACCCTCGCCCCGGTCGCGCTGCCGTACTCACCCGAAGCCGCGCCCGCGGCTGCAGGGGAGGGACGGAAAGCGCTGGAGCGGCTGGCCCGTGCCACCGGCGGGCGGGAGCGGGTGGACGTGCGCGCGGTGTGGAACGACGTGCCCGAACAGGAGCGCCACGTACCGCTGCGCAACTGGCTCGTGCTGACTGCGCTGGTGCTGTTGCTGGTGGAGGTGCTGGAGCGCCGCACCGCGATACTCAGCGCGATGGCGCTGCCGAAGTGGGTGAAGCTGCCGGCGCTGCCCGCGATGCGGCGACGCCGCGCCGTGAAGACCGCGCCACGACCAACCACGCCGGCCGACGAGCCGCCCCCTGCACCCGCCGTCCAGCCGCCGGATGCGTTGGTAGACGCCCTGCGCCAGGCCGGCAAGCGAGCCTCACGCAAGACCTGACCGCGTAGTTTGGAGTGCGGCAGCGATGCTTCATCAGCTTCCGCTTTCGTATAGCGGAAGCGTCGAGCTTCCGCCTCGCGTCAGGGGTGCACCAGGCGGGCCGCAGCTCGTCGCTGCGGCTATGGGAAAGCG
>DASWMP010000164.1:0-20380 GCA_036399695.1 Thermoanaerobaculia bacterium
ATTCCGCCGAATATCGGGCACCCGCGGGCACGCTGGCATTCAATGTGGGACAGACACTCTTGTCTGTCTGCGCCCGCAGGCGCCGGTTTCTAATCAGGCCATCAGAGTGTGTGCGCTCCGTTTTGAGACACCCTCCTATTCGCCGCCGCACTCCAAACATCACGACGTAGAGCCGCGCAAGCAACACGCGTCTACACCTCCCGCACCACGTCCCCCGAGGCGCTCAAGCCACCGCGCGCCACCTCCACGGCGATCACCTCCGCGATGCGCGCGAACACGCCTCCGCTCGTCGACTGGATACCCAGGCGGCGGGCGGCGGCGGAGACGAGGTCGTCATGCTCGGTGGCGAACTGCGTCCGTAATACGTGATGCACGGCGGCGACGATCTCGGCATCGGCGATGAGGTCGATCTTCGCCGGCGGGTCGCCGTTGCGGCGGCGGGGGCGGACGGGGCCGTTGGGGAGATGGAGGAACTCGCCGTCGGCGGTGATGCGGCGTTGGGAGATGGCCAGGCGGGTGGCCTGCTCGATCGCTTCACGAATACGGTTGCCGGCGCGTTGCAGCCCCCACAGCGTGCGGATGCGGCGGACCACCTCGTCGACGTGCACCGGGCCTTCCACCGTCACCACGTCCTCCACGGCCACGGCCAGGTACGACGGACCGACGAGGTGCAGCTCCCCGGCGATGGGGATACGCAGCGCGCGGCAGACCTCGTACTCGTCCACGTCCGGCGCCGGCTCCACGAGCGCGACCGGCTCCGGAATCACGGCCGCGTCCTCGACCGCGGCGAGCACTTCGACCGGCTCCACGTCCGGCGGCGGCGCGACCGGCGGCACCGCGTGCTTCGCCTCCTCGACGGCGCGCAGCAGCCGGGCGACGGTGGCGGCGCGGTTGCGGTACCAGTCGGTGGACCAGACGCGGTGAATCGTCCAGCCGAGGTTCTCCGTGAGGATCTGCTGGCGCAGCCGGTCCCTGTCGCGGGCCACGGGCGAGCCGTGATAGTTCGCGCCGTCGCACTCGATGCCGAGGAGATAGCGGCCCGGCTCGCGCGGATCGACGACCGCCAAATCGAGGCGGTACTGCGGTGCGCAGCCGACGCGCGTCTTCACGTCGTAGCCTTCCGCGCGCAACACCTCCGCCACCGAGTCCTCGAACAGCCGCTCGTGCTCCTCCTGCGGCGGCTCGGCGGCCGCGAGGTGGCGCGATTCGGCGTAATCGAGGAACGCCTTCAGCACGGCGAGCCCCTTCTGCTTCGCCGGATCTTCGACGACGAGGTCGTGCGCGCGGAAGTTCGAATAGACGACGCACTTTTCGCGGGCGCGGGAGATCAGCACGTTCAGCCGGCGCTCCCCTCCTTCGTAGTTCAGCGGGCCGAAGTTCATGCGCAGCTTGCCGTCGGCGGTCCGGCCGTAGCCGAGGGAGATGAAGATCACGTCCCGCTCGTCGCCCTGGATGGTCTCGAGGTTCTTCACGAACAGCGGCTCGCGGCGGTTGTTGCGGAACAGCCCTTCGATCTCCGGATGCGCGCGGAGCTGCGCTTCGAGCTCCTCCTGGATGGCCTGCTGCTGCTTGACGTTGAACGTGCCGATGCCGAGGCTCTTGTCCGGGTGACGGCGGTAATGGTCGAGGGCCGCGGCGGCGACGGTCTGCGCTTCGATGCGGTTCATGCCGGTGGCGCCGCGGTCGTAGACGCCGCGCGGCACGTGGACAAAGTGCACGCCGAGGTGCGGTGCGGCGTCGATGGCCGCGGGATAGATGCGCAGGTGGTTGTCGTAGAAGTGGAGATTGGAGATGGCGATGAGCGACTCGTGCCGGCTGCGGTAGTGCCATTCGAGCATGCGCGACGGGTAGCTGCGCGCGCATTGATGGAGGATGCTCTCCACGTCCGTCAGCGCCGCTTCCTCCTCGGAGGCATCCCCGTCGCCCGCGGCGAGGTGATCGAAGAAGCTCGTCGGCGGGAGCTGCTGCGTGTCTCCCATGACGACGAGCTGCGTGCCGCGCAGCATGGCCCCGACCGCGTCCTCCGGCCGCACCTGGCTCGCTTCGTCGAAGACGATCAGGTCGAAGCGGGTGCTGCGCGGGTCGAGGAACTGCGCGACCGAGAGTGGGCTCATGAGGAAGCAGGGCTTGATGCGCTGAATCAGGCCGCCGGCCCTCGCCAATAGCTTGCGGATCGGCATGTGCCCGCGTTTCCGCTCCATCTCTCCTTTGAGGATGCCGAGCTCCGAGCCGGGCGAGGCGCCGCCGTTGATCTGCGGCCTCGCCTGATGCAGCCGCCGTGAGAGGCGGGCGCGGTTGACGGCGACGAGGTTGCGATCGAGCTCGCGGAAGCGGGCGATCTTCTGCTCGTGCAGCTCGCCGGAGAACTGGCCGAGCGACGGACGCTCGCCGAACGCGGCGCGCAGCAGCGACTCCGCGAGGCTGGCCTCGAAGAACGGCAGCAGCCGGTGCGGCTCGAGCCGGTCGTCCGTGACGAGCGCTTCCAGCGGCGCGGCGGCCGTGGCCCGCAGCGCCTTGCGCGCGGCGTTGAAGCGGCACCAGGTGAAGAAGGCGCCGGTCTGTTCCTGCCAGCGCGCCAGGACCTCGGCGATCGTGTCGAAGGGCAGTTCGTCGAGCGTCGTCTCGCTCGCAGGAGAAGCATTGCCTGGATGGGGGACATTCGGAATCGCTACCTCGGCCAGCACCTCCTGCATTACCGCGCGCAGCGCCTTTGCCGCTTCACCGAGACGTTCGATGTGTGCGTGGATCGTGGCGGAGTCGACGCGGCCCGACGCCACCTCCACCGCTCGCCGCGTCAGCGCTTCCCCGAGGAGCTCGCGGCGGAAGACGATGAGCCATTCGGCGAACTGGCGGAGCGCGGCGCAATCGCTCCTGTCGCTCTTCCAGCGCGCGCCGAAGAGCCCGCGTCCGCGCGTGTCGCCGCGCAGCGCGTCGCGCACGCTCTGATGCTCCACGAGGCGGCTCAGGTCCGCCACCATCTGCGCCGTCTTCGGCACCGCCGTCACGTACATGGCGGCGATCTGCCGCCGCAGCACGCGATAGCGTCCGCTGAAGATGCGGAAGAGGCTCGACGCGCGTCTCGCGAATTCGTCGAGCTCCCGTCCGCTGCTCGCTTCCAGAGACGTCTCGTTGAAGGTGCGCGCGAAGCCGGCCCGTTCGCGCTGGAACTCTTCGATGCGCCGCACCAGCGCCTCGGCATCGGCATTCGGCGCGTTCCACTGCTCGCTCAGCAGCAGCGAGGTCTCGGTCGGTGCGTCGGCGCGCGTGAGGATGTCCGCGGCGCGCAGAGCGCGTTCGACATCGGCTAGGCGTTTCGGCTGCTGCACCCCCGCCGCCTGCGCCAGCACCGCGGCGGCCTCGGCGACGCCTCGCGTCAGCCCGGCAGCGCGGGCGAGCAACGCGCGCAGCTCCTCCTCCTGATGCGGGAGCATCGTGTCGCGCGTGCTGGCGCGCCACGGATGGGCGGCCGCGGGCTGCACGAGCGGCATGACGTACGCCAGCTCCCGCAGCGCCTTCTGCGCTCCCGCGGCATCGCCCTCCGTCACGTTGGCGATGTTGGCCAAGCGCACCAGCTCCGGCGCGCCGTCGAGCCGCGCCAGCGCCGCCTGCCGTTCTCCGAAGAGACGGTACGGCGTCCGCTGCAGCCTGCCAACGGGCGTACCGAGCTCGGAGGCGTAGAGATTCAGCTCCCGCTTGAGCAGCTCGTGCTCTTCGAGGAGCTGCTCGCCGGCGGAGGGCAGCGGCGTGGAGTGCAGCGCGCGCTTCAGCTCCGCGATGACCGCCTTCTTGTTCGACTTGCGGCTGTGCAATTCGAGACAGAACGGGCCGAGGCCGGCGCCGTCGAGGCGCGTCTTGACGACTTCCAGCGCGGCCATCTTCTCGCTGACGAACAGCACCGTCCTGCCGGCGGACAGCGACTCGGCGATGAGGTTCGTGATCGTCTGCGATTTGCCGGTGCCGGGCGGCCCCTGTACGACGAGGTTCTGCCCGCGCTTCACATCCTGGAGCACGGCGATCTGCGACGGATCGGCGTCCATCACGTGCCAGAGGTCGCGCGCCGTGAGGGTCGTGTCGATGGCCCGCTCGTCGAAGAGGCCGTCGCCGGACGGCGTGCCGGTGGGACGGAACAGTGTCCGCAGCAGCGGGTGGTCGTGCGGCTTGGTCTCGTCCGGCCAGGTGGCGGGATCGAGGTCCTTGAACATGACGAACTTCGTGAAGCTGAAGAAGTCGAGCGTCAGCTCGGAGAGGACGCGCCAGCGCGGTTTCCGGGCGATGGCGTCCGCCACCTTCTGCAGCCAGGCGTCGATGCCGGCCTTCTCCTCCGGCGCCTCGAACGGCGGCAGCGCCACGCCGAGCTCCACCAGCTTGGCGCTGAGGGAGATGTTGGCGAAGACGTCCTCGCCGGTCCACTTCACTTTCGAAAAGTCGCCGGCGCGCACGCGCTCCAGCTCCGCCGGCACGAGGATGAGCGGCGCGCGGCGCGGCTGGTCTGCGTCTGCACTCTCGTACCATTCGAGAAACCCGAGGGCCAGGTGGGCCACGGTGTAGCCCTGCTCTTCCACGGCGCTGCGCCCCTCGTGGTAGACGCGGAACAGTTTGCGGGCCAGCGATTCGTCGTCGTAGGGAGTCTGGAGGAAGCGGTCGGTGTGCTTCGCTTCGAGCGCGGCGGCATCGCGAGCGGTCCACGTTTCCAGGTGACGGTGGACCGGCGTGGACGGCTCGGCGTCGGGGTCGATGATGGCCGCCGCATCGGCGGTCTTCCGGCGAGGGCCGGTGCCACGGAACTCCAGGCTCTTCTCCCGCAACACGAGCGCGTCGTAGCTCTCCGCCGGCAGTTCCCCCGTGACGCGGATGCTGCGCACGGAGCTGGGGCGGTAATTCAGCAGACGGTTCCGCAACGTCAGGTCGAGCAGACTCTGACGCGCGGTCTCTAATTCGCGGGCAATGGACATGGGCCTCCCCTGGGATCCGGCTCTGTAAAGGACACGGAGCGGCGCCGTTTGTGGCGACGTCAATGAGCCGGTGGCCAGTGCCGAAGGCACGCCGCCGGGGTGCAAATCTTCTTTGCAACGCCGCTTTTTTTGATCTCGGAGGGCGATGCGACTTCAGCCCCGCTCCGCGGGCGGCAGCGTCGTAGCCCCGGGCGCGAGCCCCAAGGGCGTTAACTTTAGATGTGGGACAGACACTCTTGTCTGTCCCGTGCACCCGAACCGCCGCTTGTCTGGAGGAATGGACCTCGGGGGTGGGCCGGACAGACAGGAGTGTCTGTCCCACATGAGGCAAACCTCTAAGTCAACGCCATTGGGGCGCGAGCCCGGGGTCAATCGCAGGTTTCCTTTGATCGAGCCGGCGTGGGGGGCTCGTTTTCCCCGGGCTTTCGCCCGGGGCTACGACGCTGGCGCCCGCGGGAGGCGGGCTGAAGGCGCACCGTCCGGACCTCGACGGCGCGTCTGAAAGAGCGGTGACTGATCTTTTGAGACACCCTCCTTTCGCCACCGCACTCCTCGATCGCTTCGCATCGCGTGGCAGTAATCGTAGGGCGGTCAGGCGCGAGTCATCCGCGAGTTACGCGCGGTCATCCGCGAGTTACGCGCGATCACGCGGGAGTTACGCGCGGTCATCCCTGAGTTACCGGCGGTCATCCCTGAGTTACCGGCGGTCATCCGAGAGTTACGGCGCGTTTCCCGGGGGTTACCGATGGCCTTCCGAGGTAGTCCGGAGCCCTTCCGGGCGTTACCGGCGGTCATCCGGTCATTCACTTTCTTCATCCAGTCGTTACCCGCGCTCATCCGCGAGTGAGCGAGGCGTTCTGATTTAGAACAACGTTGTTCTGATTTAGAACGCTCGTGTTCTAAATCAGAACACTGCGCTCATCCGCGAGTAACCGGCGGTCATCCCGGCGTGAAGATTCGTCATCCGCGAGTCATCATTTTTCATCCACGCGTGAAGATTCGTCATGCGCGAGTGTCCATCCGTCATCCGCGAGTGATCGCCGGTAACTCGCGGATGATCGCCGGTAACTCGCGGATGACCGCCGGTAACGCCTCCGCAGAGAGCAAGTGTCCGGGAACTGGACGGATTTTCTTCCGCGCCAGGTGCGCCACCGGCGCCCGAGGGTAGGGATTCTCCCTCCCCGCGGACGTGATTGTGTTTGGCGCAGGAGCGTGGCACCGACTCTCATAGGTCCCATACGTCCCATCTGTCCCATGAGTCCTATCGTTCTCTCTTGGCGGTCTACGGTTTGTAGATTCGCACCCCTGCGTCACATCCTGCCTCTCTTCGGTGCGCAGATCTTTACCGCACGCGCTTCAAAGAAACGCTAAAGTTTCCGCTTCGTCATGAAAAAACGCATGTTGTTGATGCTCGTGGTCGTCATCGCGTTCCTCGCCGCGATCGGCGGATTCAAGTACTTCCAGATCAAAGAAGCCATGGCCCAGTCGTGGGCGCCCCCTCCGGAGGCCGTGACGACGGTCGTCGCGCAACCGGCCAGTTGGTCGTCGACGCTCAACGCCATCGGCAGCGTGGCCGCCGTCAACGGGGTCACCGTCAGCGCCGACGCACCCGGCATCGTCGAGCAGATCCTGTTCGACTCCGGCCGCACCGTCTCGAAGGGCGACGTCCTCGTGCGCCTCGATGCGAAGCAGGAGCGGGCCCAGCTCGCCGCCGCGGAAGCGCAGCGCAACCTGGCCCGCCTCGCGTTGCAGCGCAACCAGGGGCTCGCCGAGAAAGGGATCGTCGCGCAGTCGTCGTTCGATCAGGCGGACGCGGAGTACAAATCCGCGGAAGCGCGCGTCGGCGAGATCCGCGCGGCCATCGAGCGCAAGACGATCCGCGCCCCCTTCTCCGGTGTCCTCGGCATCCGCCAGGTCAACCTCGGCCAGTACGTCGCCGGCGGCGCGCCGATCGTCTCGCTGCAGGCCGTCCGTCCCGCTTACGTCAACCTGACGGTCCCGCAGCAGCAGCTCGCGGGCCTCACGCCCGGCACGTCCATCGAAGTCGTCTCCGACGCCCTCGGCGCGCCCGAAGTCGGCCGCGTCGCCGCCATCGACTCCGTCATCGACGAGACCACCCGCAACGGCCGCGTGCAGGCCATCTTCGACAACCGTTCCGGCAAGCTCCGCCCCGGCATGTACGTCGAAGCCAAGCTCGCCCAGAGCGGCACCTCGTCGGTCCTCGTCGTCCCCGCCTCCGCCATCAGCTACGCCCCCTTCGGCGACTCGGTCTTCATCGTCGAAGAGATGAAAGGCCCGGACGGCAAGCCGTACAAAGGCGTCCGCCAGCAGTTCGTCAAACTCGCCGGCTCCCGCGGCGATCAGGTCGGCGTCGTCACCGGTCTCAAACCAGGCGAAGAAGTCGTCACCTCCGGCGCCTTCAAGCTCCGCCCCGGAGCCGCTGTCGTCGTCAACAACAGAGTGCAGCCGGGGAACAACGCCACCCCCAAGCCGGAGAACAGTTGAGAAACGGTTGTTGGTTGTTGGTTTTTGGTTGGCGGTCAGCAGCCTTCGTCCTGTTTGGCCCCACTGGTCCTACAGCGCCTGACCATCCGCCACACAGCAATCCCTAACCAAAAACCAACAACCAACAACCAATTAATCATGAAGTTCACTGACCTCTTCATCCGTCGCCCCGTCCTCGCGATCGTCGTCAATCTCGTCATCCTCATTGCGGGATTGCAGGCCATTCGCTCGCTCGTCGTGCGGCAGTTTCCGCGCAGCGACATGGCCAACGTCGTCGTCACCACGGCATACGTCGGCGCCAACGCCGACCTCGTGCGCGGCTTCATCACCGCGCCGCTCGAGCGGGTGATCGCCGGCGCTGACGGCATCGACTTCCTCGAATCGTCCAGCAGTCAGGGTGTCAGCACCATCACGGTGCACCTCAAGCTGAACTACGACACGAATGCCGCGCTGACGCAGATCCAGTCGAAAGTGGCGCAGGTGCGGAACCAGCTTCCGCCCGAGGCCGAGGCGCCGATCATCGACCTGCAGACCACGGACAGCCAGTTCGCCGCCGCGTACGTCGGCTTCGCCTCGAAGGACCTCGACCAGAACCAGATCACCGACTACCTCACGCGCGTCGTCCAGCCGAAACTGAGCGCCATCGAGGGCGTGCAGCGCGCCGACATCTTCGGCGACCGCACCTTCGCCATGCGCGTCTGGCTCGACCCGCAGCGAATGGCCTCGCGCGGCATCTCGCCGACCGACGTCCGCAACGCCCTCGCTTCCAACAACTATCTCTCCGCCCTCGGCAGCACCAAGGGCTCGATGACGTCCGTCAACCTCGTCGCCAACACGAACCTCCAGACCGCCGAGGAGTTCAAGCAACTCGTCGTGAAGGAGCAGAACGGGGACGTCATCCGCCTCGGTGAGATCGCCGACGTCGTCCTCGGCGCCGAGCAGTACGACCAGGAAGTCAGCTTCAACGGCCAGACCGCCGTCTTCATCGGCATCTTCACCCTGCCGACCGCCAACACGCTCGACGTCATGAAGCGCGTGCGCGAGGTCATGCCGGAGATCAAGGCGCAGTTGCCCGCCGGCATGACCACCGGCGTCCCCTACGATTCGTCCGCGTACATCCAGACCGCCATCGACGAAGTGCTCGAAACGCTCCTCGAGACGCTGCTCATCGTCATCTTCGTCATCTTCCTGTTCCTCGGCTCCGTCCGCGGCGTGCTCATTCCCGTCATCGCCATTCCGATCTCTCTCATCGGCGCCGTACTGCTGATGCTCGTGTTCGGCTTCACCATCAATCTCCTGACGCTGCTCGCGATCGTGCTCTCCGTCGGCCTCGTGGTCGACGACGCCATCGTCATGGTCGAGAACATCGAGCGCCACCTGCACATGGGGAAGACGCCGTTGCAGTCGGCCATCGACGCCGCGCGCGAGCTGATCGGACCGATCGTCGCCATGACCATCACGCTGGCGGCGGTCTACACGCCGGTGGCACTGCAGGGCGGCCTCACCGGATCGCTCTTCCGCGAGTTCGCCTTCACGCTCGCCGGCGCCGTCTTCATCTCCGGCATCGTCGCGCTGACGCTCTCGCCGATGATGGGCTCGCGCCTGCTGCGCGCCGGCGATACGGACCGCGGCTTCGCCGGCTACGTCAACCGCAAGTTCGAAAGCCTGCAGCACCGGTACTCGCGCATGCTCACCGGCACGCTGAACTACCGGCCCGTCGTGCTGACGCTCTGGCTCCTCGTGGTGGCCGTGATCTTCCCCTTCTACATGTTCTCGCAGCAGGAGCTCGCGCCGGCCGAGGACCAGAACTTCCTCTTCAGCATCCTGCAGGCGGCGCCGAATGCCACCATCGACCAGACGCGGCTCTTCGCCACGCAGGTCGGCGACGCGTTCCGTTCCGTCCCGGAGCACGAATCGTCGTTCCAGGTGATCTTCCCGAGCGGCGGCTTCGGCGGCATGGTCACGAAGCCGAACAGCGACCGCGATCGGAGCATCGAGGACATCCTCGTCGACGTCTCGGGAAAGACGTCGCAGATCCCCGGCATCCGCGCCATCAACCTCGTGCCCCCGTCGCTGCCCGGCAGCCAGGGGATGCCGGTCGACATGGCCATCGTCTCGACGGCCGAGCCGGCGCAGCTCGCGGAACTGGCGAATGGTCTCGTGCAGAAGGCGATGACGAGCGGCATGTTCATGTTCGCCGACACGGACCTCAAGTTCGACCAGCCGCAGGCGCGCGTCGTCTTCAACCGCGACAAGCTGCGCGCGCAGGGCGTCGATCTGGCCCAGGCCGGCCGCGATCTCTCCACGCTCCTCGGCGGCAACTACGTCAACCGCTTCAGCATTCAGGGACGCAGCTACAAGGTCATTCCGCTCGTTCGCCGCGCCGATCGCCTGACGCCCGATCAGCTCTCGCAGATGTACATCACCGGCGGCAACGGCAAGCTCGTGCCGCTGTCGACGTTCGCCACGCTCGAAACCTCCACCGAGCCGCGCGAGCTGAAACGCTTTCAGCAGCTCAACGCCGTCCGCATCCAGGGCGCGATTCCGCCCGGCGTCTCGCTCGATACCGCGCTGAAGTTTCTCGAAGCCGAAGCGGCGAAGACGCTGCCCCGCGGCTTCACGGTCGATTACGCCGGCGAGTCGCGCCAGCTCCGCACCGAGGGCGCCAAGTTCCTCGGCGTGTTCATGCTGTCCGGCATCCTCATTTACCTCGTGCTCGCCGCGCAGTTCGAGAGCTTCCGCGATCCGTTCATCATCCTGGCCGGCTCCGTCCCTCTCGCCCTTTCGGGCTCGCTCCTCTTCTCGTTCCTCGGCTGGACGTCGATCAACATCTACAGTCAGGTCGGCCTCATCACGCTCGTCGGCCTCATCGCGAGGAACGGCATCCTCATCGTGCAGTTCGCGAACGAGCTGCAGGAGCAGGGGCAGGACAAACTGCACGCCGTCCTCGAAGCCTCGAGCACGCGGCTCCGCCCGATCCTCATGACGACGGCCGCCACGGTCATGGGCCACCTCCCGCTGATCTTCGCCAGCGGCCCCGGAGCCGGCGCCCGCAACAGCATCGGCATCATGCTCGTGACCGGGATGATCATCGGAACGGCGTTCACGCTGTTCGTCGTCCCGTCGATCTACGTGCTCGTGGCGCGCACCCGCCAGCGCGTGGATGCAACGGAGACGGCCGACACGCCCGGCCACATCGAGCCCGCAGCCACGTAGCGCCACACGATCTCGGAGTGCGGTGGCGCACGCCACCGCTCTTCTACACGTGTACGAGAGCGGTGCCATTCGGAGGGTGTCTCATCCCTTGGTTCTGCCGTCGATGAACCGGCGCCTGCGGGCGCGGACAGACAGGAGTGTCTGTCCCACATTCAGATTTCGCCGAATATCGGGCACCCGCGGGCACGCTGGCATTCAATGTGGGACAGACACTCTTGTCTGTCCGCGCCCGCAGGCGCCGGTTTCTAATCAGGCGTGTACCAGAGCGGTGCCATTCGCCACCGCGCTCCGACACTCACCGCACCGGCGTCACGAGCAGCACATTCGAGTAATCCTCGATCATCGAAAACGCGACATCCTCCAACTCGTCGAGCCACAGCGCGCTTTCGTAAAAGTCCGCCTTGCGCCGGTCGCGCTCCAGCAGGTCAGGGAACCCGCGGAACCATACCGCCACGTTCTCGTCCTCGAGCGCTTCGTACTGGCCGTCGACCGCCATTCCGCATCGCGTGAGCGGCTCGAGGCAGCGCTCCGCGAAGAAGTGCGTGAAGCTCGCCCGTTTCCCCGGCGCGATCCGGTACAGCCGGATCTCCAGCACGGGCGAGTCCACGATGCGCGTCACATCATTCGTCGATCCGGCGGCCGGAGTCAGACGCATCGTCTTCCACGCCTCGGCGCGCGCCGGCGCGCCCGGCTCCGTCAACGAGACGAACGTGTTGTCGTCGCGAAAGGAAATGAACTCCGCGACGACCCCGTCCGGCTTCTCCGGCGCCAGCCATCGCCAGCGCTGCTCGGTCTCCAGCTTGTAAATCCGTAGTTCGAGATCCATGGACGGATCGTCGCGCCGCGCAACGATCCGCCTCAATGACCACCGTGCCGCGAACGGTCATGACCACTCGGCGCTACGTCATCCGCGAGTACGTCATCTTCATCAGGGGTGTCCACGTGCCGTCGGCCGCCTCGAACTGCGACGAGAGCGAGCGCCGGTCATCACTCTCGATCTCGATCGTGTCGCGGTACCGCACGTACTTGCGATCCTCGGACATGCCCGGACCCTCGGTCTCCAGCGTCAGTACTTTCTCCGTCGCGTCGAGAGAGCCTTCGTACACCCAGAGGTTCGTCATCATCGAGCCGAGGTACGTCCCGACGAAGCGCTGCTTCTGCGGGTCGTAGCCGAGCGTCATCAACGACCTCGACACGCCGCCGCCCGGTACTTCCCCTTCCCCTTCGGCCAGCAGCCACACATCGCCGAGCATGCGCACATTCTCTCTGCCGGTGAACGTCGCCTCCGGCTTGTCCGGCCCCATCGAGGCTGCCCCTTCGAATGTCCACTCCCCCACGAGTTGCTTGAGCCAGAGATGCTCCTTCTCTGCTACCGGCATCGGGTGCTGCTCGGATTCGGTCGTCTCGGTCGTCGTCATCTCATCATCTCCTTCGGTCTGGTGAATCGGTCAGCCGCGCCATTCTCCCACCAGCCGCCCCTTGCGCGCCGGGCATCGGCCTTCGATACTGCCGGCATGACCCAGCACGCCACCTCCTCTGCAGTTCCGCCGCCGGGTCTGGAGCCGACGCATGCCGAGCGCGCCCGTACGCTGCTCGTGAGCGAGCGGCTCGGTACGCTGGCCACGCAGTCGCAGCGCCATCCCGGCTGGCCGTTCGCGTCCGTCATGCCGTTCGCGCTGATGGAGGACGGCTCGCCGCTCTTCCTCATCAGCGGCATGGCCATCC
The DNA here is from genome assembly GCA_036399695.1 of Thermoanaerobaculia bacterium. Classification (GTDB taxonomy): domain Bacteria; phylum Acidobacteriota; class Thermoanaerobaculia; order Gp7-AA8; family Gp7-AA8; genus DASVEE01. Next base: position 12,399 of record DASWMP010000164.1, read on the forward strand.
ACACGCAGAACCTGCTGGCCGAGCCGCGGTGCAGTCTCCTCGTCATGCAGAGCGGCGCGGACGCCGATCCCCTCGGCGCACCGCGCGTGACGCTCCTCGGCACCGCCACCCGCGTCACAGAACCGGCCGACGCGATGCGCGCGCTCTACCTCGACCGCCATCCGACGGCAAAGTACTGGATCGACTTCTCCGACTTTTCGTTCTTCCGCCTCGACGTCAGCGACGTCTACTTCGTCGGCGGCTTCGGCGTGATGGGCTGGGTGACGGCCGGCGACTACGCCGCGGCCGAGGCCGACCCGCTCGTCGACGCAGCGGCGATGATCATCGCCCACATGAACGAGGACCACGCCGACGCCCTCCGCCACATCACCCGCCACTTCGGCGGTCTCGATGCCGAGGAAGCAACCATGACCGCGTGCGACCGTTTGGGCTTCGTGGTGCGCGCCCGCACAGCCGAAGGGATGAAAGGCGTACGCATCCAGTTCCCGGAGCCCGTGACCTCCCGCGAAGATGCGCGCAAAGTGCTGGTGGCCATGACCCGCACCGCGCGCGGGTGACCGCCCCCAGGGAACGATGGGACCTATAGGACTGATGGCTGCGCGGTAGCGGGGCTTCTCCACCTATAGGTCCTATGGGTCCCAGAGGTCCCATAGGTCCATCACCCCGCCCGCCGCCCGTTGTACGATCCCTCCATGCCCACGCCACGCATCGTTCCCATGGGCGGCGGTGGTTTCGCGATGGAGCCGCGCAATCCCAGGCTCGACACCTGGCTGCTGAGCCTCACGGGCCGCCCGCATCCGCGTGTGCTCTTCATCCCCACCGCCAGCGGCGATTCGCACGGCTACATCCGCCGTTTTCATCGCGCCTTCGCCCGCTTGCCCTGCACGGCCTCCCACCTCCAACTCTTCAACCGCACCGTCACCGAGTTGAGCACCCTCGTCCTCGAGCAGGACCTCATCTACGTCGGGGGCGGCAACACCGCAAACCTGCTGGCGATCTGGCGCCTGCACGGCCTGGACGTCGTCTTGCGCGAGGCGTGGCAGCAAGGCGTGGTCCTCGCCGGCGTGAGCGCCGGCGCCATCTGCTGGTTCGACGCAGGCGTCACCGACTCCTTCGGCTCCGACCTGCAACCCCTCTCCAACGCCCTCGGCCTGCTACCCGGCAGCTTCTGTCCGCACTACCACGGCGAGAGCACACGTCGCCCCGCCTTCCACCGTCTCGTAGCCGGCGGCCAGTTACCCCCCGGCTACGCCGCTGATGACGGCGTGGCCATCCTCTTCGAAGGCACCACCATCGCGGACGTCGTCCGCTCGCGCCGCACCGGCAGCGCCTACCACCTCTCCGCCGAGAAGGGCCGAGCCGCCGAACGCGAGATGCCCGCCCGCCTGCTGCCACGGTAAGCACCGGCTGACCTCCGCCGCGCCAGTCAGAAGACGTTCGCGAACGTCCAGCCCTGCCCCACTTTGCTGCCGTGACTTACCGTCCACCTCGGTGTGCCGTCGCCCTGACCCTCGTGACGGTTCCACACCAGATCGCCGTTGGGCATCACGGCGTAGATCACGCCCTCGCCGCCGGAGAACACCTGCCGGACGTCCCAGCCGGTGCCGACCGTCTTTCCCTGCGCGGCGGCCCACCGCCTGCTCCCATCCTTCCACCCATCGTGGCGAAACCAGAGCAACTGGTTGTCGTCCGTCACGGCGTAGATCACGCCATTTCCGCCGGAGAAGACATGCTTGTACTTCCACCTCCGGCCGACGTTCCGCGGTTCGGGCGCCGCCCACGTCGCGCTGCCATCCGTCTGCCCGTCGTGCCGATACCAGAGCAGCTCGCCGGCCGGCGTGACGGCATAGATCACACCGTCGCCGCCGGAAAACAGGTGCTCGAAGTCCCAGCGGGTGCCGACGATCTTGCTCTCCGCCTCCGCCCAGCGCGCGCTGCCATCGGCGCGCCCGTCGTGCCGGTTCCACAGCAGGTCACCGGCGGACGTGACGACGTAGATCACGCCGTTGCCGGCGGCAAACACCTGCTTCACGTCCCAGTCGCCGGCGATCTTCTTCCCCTGCTGTTCCGCCCAGCGGACGGTGCCGTCGCCACGTCCGTCGTGCCGATACCACAACAGATCGCCGCCGCCGTTCAGCGCATAAATGACAGCCGACGACTGCGGGCCCGGTGCCGGCGACGGAGCGGGTGGCGTGACCCGCGGCTCCGAGACCCGATCGGTCGTCACCATGTCCGTGATCCTGTCGCGACTGACGACGAGCGGCTTACGGAAATCGACGGCGACGTCCGTGATGACCAGCTCCCCGGAGTTGATCGCGCCCTCGTAGCCTCCGGGAAACGTGATCTCGAGGCGCAGGACCGATTGGGAGCTGACGGTGAGCGGGGCCTTGCCCCAGTCCCACGCATTGGCCGCGAGGTCGGGAGTGATGACCTCACTGGCGCGGTAGTCTCCCTTGATGTGCGTCCTGACGTGAAACAGCGCCGACGAGCCCTCGCGCAACTCCACGGATCGCAACGACGGCCCGGGCTCGCTCGTGCGGAAGTGAATGACGAGCCGCTGCATCTTCGGATCGGCGACGCCCGCCGCAGGCATCCGCAGCGGCGCGCGCAGGATCAGCGTGGCGAAATTGTTGCCCCGGAACGCACGTCCGCCCGCCACATCCGTCATCGTCCCGGATCGTCCCTCCAGCGTAAACGCCGTGCCGGGGATCAGCACCCTCACGGTCTGTGCCGAGACGCCCGTACTGAACGCGAGCGCGGCCACACCGAACACCACCGTCGCCACCAAACGGCGCACCGCACGAGTCTTCCCAAGGCCGGCCATCGACTTCCTCCAGTCGGAGGTGACGGAAGAAGTGACACGTCGCCCCGCGCAAGGTAGTGCGGCGCGTCCGCCGAACGTTTCACGCGCGGGGCAGAGTGGCGCCGCAATGTCAGAAACCAATGGGACCGACGGGACCTATGGGAGCCGCACGCGCGTGCAGAGTCCATAGGTCCTATCTGTCCTATAGATCCTATGGGTCCCATCGTTCCCCGGGCATCACCGTGCCGCGGCCCGGCGCCGATGCGCCAATCCGGTGGCGAACGCGCGGCTCAGGGTCCAGGTGGTGGTGTTCGACGATTCGTCCGTGAGCTCCACGCGCAGGTCGATGAGGGCGGGAGTGGCGGTGGCGGCCGTGAGATCGGCGCGGAAGAGGTGGCCGGTCTCCGGCGCGTATTCGCCGAGCAGCGACGGCGTCACCGATTGCCATGCGGTAGTACCGTGGACGCGCCAGGCCACGCGCGTGGCCTCGGGGCGGATGCGGTGGTAGGACGGCGTGAACGCATCGTCCAGGTGAATGTCGGCAGCGGAGAACACAACGTAGGCAGCGGAGCGCAGCGGGAGCCCGTTGACAGCGGTGCCGTTGCCGTCGACGACGCGCAACGACGTCAGCGCCGGCGGCTGCACGTCGGCGCGGCGGGTGTCGACGTCGTAGCGGAGCGTGCCGGTCATCGGCAGGCCGCCGAGGCTCGTGGCCGTCATCGTCATCTCGACGACGTATGCGCCGGGCTCCGGCGCCAGGAGGTTGAAGCCGACGTCCCGGAGTGGGCCGCTCACGAGCGTGCCGGTGCTGTTGCGCAGCTCCACGTACGCCTCGTACAGAGTGCGATGCAGGAACGTCTCGCCGAAGCGGCCGCCGATGCGGCCCGTCAGGAAGAAACGCTGCTCCGGGCTCAGCATCATCGAAAGGCGCGGATGAAACAGGCCCTCGCGGAAGAGCAACGTCTCGCCGGGTGATGCGGCGTAGACGGCGGGGCCCGGATCGCGCTGGTATGACGAAACCAGCCGCCCTTCGTGGAGGTGCAGCGGACCGACGGTCAGCTCCTCATCCTCGGCGTGGAGGCCGAAGAGCACGCCGGCGACGAGCTCCCCGGCCCGCTCGGTCAGATGGAGCCGGCCGGACCAGTCGCCGTCACCGTCCGCCGTTTCGACCACCGGGCGATAGCCGGGTTGCGCGTCGCCCGTCTGTATGTGCGGCACGATCACGACATCCGTGAGCGGTCCGGCCGTGGGGCGCGGGAAATGGAGACCGAAGGTCGCGACGTCCGCCCTGGCGCGCGTCAGCGACCGCGACTCGCTGACACCGCGTACCGGCTCGTGCGCGACGATGTAGACGTCATTGCGCGGCCGGTCGACACAGGTCTCGATCGCATGCAGCATCCAACGGTCGCTGAAGGGAGAGATCTCGACTTCCGCGATGCGGCCGCCGATCGGGAACGGGAAGAAGACGTCCGTCTGTCCGGAGCGCTGCAAGCGGATCTCGCTCCGGTACACCGTCTCCTCCGGACCGGTACGCAGGGCCAGGTCGGTGAGCAGCTCGCCGCTGGCGGCGCTGGCGGCGAGGCGGAGGCGAGGCAGGGGCTCGCGGACGTCGAAGGCGAAGAGATGCTCGCCGTCGATTCGGAGCTGCTCGCGGACGAACATCCGCAACTGCTCGCCGAGGAGCGACTCCGTTTCGTCGGGCTCGATGGAAGCGAGCAGCAGGTCGTACTGGCCGGCGGGGAGCAGCACGTCCATCGTGACGGGATCGAACCAGCCCAGGAGGCCGGCCTGCCCCTCGTCGTTCATGAAGGCGATGAACGGAAAACCGATTGCGTACGTGACGGTGGCGCGCGCCGCCTTCACCGCCGCCCAGGGCACCGAAAGACGCTGCCCATCGCCCGTGAGGACGATGCTGCCGCCGAGGGTCAGCGACTCGGTCGTGGTGGCCGTGGCGTTCGTGACCGCGAGCGTGAGCGTCACCTCCTGCGACGCGCCGGGTGCAAGCGTGAATGCGGCCGGCGCGACCGTCAGTTGCACGCCGGCGGGAGTGCCACTGCCTGCCGCGCTGAGCGTGCGCGTCTCCGCGGAGGTATTGGTGATGGTGACGGTCTGCTCGCGCGTCCACGAAGCAGCCGACACGTTGCCGCGCCCGAAGCTGGCGGCGGCGGGACTGGCGAAAAGCGTGGTGCCGGCGGCGTCGACGGCGTCGACGAAACCGCCTCCCTGCGCGATGACCTCAGCGTCGATGAGCGTGGCGGTGTTGGTGAGCGCCGACTTGACCTGCGCGGGAGTCCAGCCGGGGTGCAGCTCGAGGAGCAGCGCGGCGAGGCCGGCGACGTGCGGCGCGGCCATCGAGGTGCCGTTGAGCTCTCCGTAGTCGTTGTTCGGAAAGGTCGAGCGGATGTGTTCCCCCGGTGCGATGACTTCCGGCTTGAGCGCGAGCTCGCGCATGGAGGGGCCGCGGGAGCTGGTGACGGCCATCGCATCCGCGCCGAGTGTCGAGCCGACGGTGATCGCGGTACGGGCCACGCCGGGCGTGCCGATGGCCATGAACGTGCCGGCGTTGCCGGCGGAGATGGTGAAGACGACGCCGGCGGCGGAGGCGACATCGACGGCGCGGGCCATCGGGTCGTCCGGGTGTCCGAAGCCGCCGAGACTGACGTTGGCAACGTCGACGCGGTCCGCGAGATCGCCGTCGCCGTTCGGATCGACCGTGCGCTCGATGGCGGCCAGGATGGCCGACCCGAAGCCGCGGCCACTGGAATTCAGCACCTTGAACGCGAGGAGCGTGGCGTCGGGCGCCACGCCTTCGAGCTCCGGACCGTTGGCGGCGGCGATCCCGGCGACGTGGGTACCGTGGAAATGATCGTCGAGCGGATCGGCGTCGTCGTTCACAAAGTCCCAGCCGCCCGCGACCTTGTGGCCGGGCCCGAAGCCGCCGCCGAGCGCGGGGTGGCGGTAGTCGATGCCGCTGTCGATGATGGCGATGACGATGCCGGCTCCACGCGCGCCGCGCGTCTCCCACAGCTTGCGCGCGCCGACAAGACCGACGCCATCGACGCCGTTCGCGTGTGCGCGGACTTCGGTGTCGAGGGTGACGGCGCGGACGTAGGGGAGCGTTTTGACGTGTGCGATCACGTCCGGCGACGCCTCGAGGGCGACGCCATGGAAGGCGCGGAAGTACTCGCGCGTGACCGACGGCGCCTCCGTGGCGCTCTTCGCGCCGCGTGCCGGAGCGAAACCGGCCAGGTCGCGGCGAAAGCGCTGGAAAGACTCGCGGTAGCTGGAGACGGCGACGCCGCGCCGGACCGCGAGTGGCGCCTCGCGAAACTCGACGATGACCCGCTCCCCGGCGAGCGCCGGAAGGGCCATCACGACGGCGAGTACGGGCAGCAACAGCCAGCGATGCATGCACCAGAAGATAAAGGAGCGTCGTGCACGGCGGTCCGTCGTTGACGAAGGTGCGACAGGATGTTGTTTGTTCGTTGCGCGTTGCGCGTTGTCCGTTGCTCGTGTCCGTTGCCCGTTGTCCGTTGTCCTGTGGAACGGCGTTGGGCGGAATGTGAGACGATCCGGCATCCGCGGGCCGATACCGGCTTCGCGATGGAGAAAGAAGAGCTGATGCCATTTTCGTCATTCGGGCTGCACCCTGACTTGCTGCGCGGAATCAAAGAGCTGGGGTTCACGCGCCCTACACCCATTCAGAACGATGCGATTCCGCCGGCCATGCAGGGCAGGGACATCCTCGCCGCCGCGGCCACCGGGAGCGGCAAGACGGCCGCGTTCCTCGTGCCGATCCTGCACCGTCTCATGGACAAGAAGCGGGGCGTGACGCGGGCCCTGATCCTGACGCCGACGCGCGAGCTGGCGGCGCAGATCGACGAGCATCTGCGCGACCTGGCGGTGCACACGCCCCTCTCCGGCGCGGCCATCTACGGCGGCGTGGGGATGGGGCCGCAGGAACATGCGTTCCGGAGCGGCGTGGACGTACTGGTGGCCACGCCGGGCCGCCTGCTGGATCACTTCCAGCGTCCTTACTCGAAACTCGAAGGGCTGGAGATCCTCGTCCTCGACGAGGCCGACCGCATGCTGGACATGGGCTTCCTCCCGGATATCCGCCGCGTGCTCAAGCGTCTGCCCACGAAGCGGCAGACGCTGTTCTTCTCGGCGACGCTGCCGCCGCCGATCGTGGAGCTGTCGCGGGAGATGCTGAAGAACCCGGCCATGATCTCCATCGAGAGGAAAGCGGCGCCGGCCATCGGAATCGCTCAGTCGGTCTTCCCGGTGTCGCAGGACCTGAAGCTGTCGCTGCTCGAGACGCTGCTCGACCGCGGCGAGGTCGAGAACGCCATCGTCTTCACGCGCACGAAGCACCGGGCCAACCGCGTCTTCGAGCAGTTGGAGCGGAAGAAGGTCAGCGTGGCCCGCATCCACGGCAACCGCAGTCAGGTGCAGCGCACCGAGGCGCTGGCGGGGTTCAAATCGGGCAAGTACCGGATCATGGTAGCGACCGACATCGCCGCCCGCGGCATCGACGTGGAGGCGCTGTCGCACGTGGTGAATTTCGACGTGCCGAACATGCCGGAGGATTACATCCACCGCGTCGGCCGCACGGCGCGCGCGGAGATGACGGGCGACGCCATCACGTTCGTCGCGCCTGATGAAGAGGGCGACCTGCAGGCCATCGAGCGCGCCATCGGCAAGCGTCTGCCGCGCGTGACGGTGCCGGACTTCGATTACTCGCGACGCCCGGCTGAGAAGCTGGAGATCCCGATCCAGGAACGGATCGCGGCGATCCGCGCCCGCAAGGCGGAAGAGCGTGCCCGCGCGAAAGCGAAGGCGGAGCGGAAGGCAACGGGGCAGGCTGCACCCCCGCGTGCGGCCGCACCGAAGCCGGCGGGGCCTCGGCCCGGTGGCGCGAGGCCGACGGCCTCGAGGCCCGGTGGCGCGAGGCCGGCGGGTGTAGCGCCCGGTGCGCCGAGACCGGCCGGACCGAGACCGGGTGGAGCACGACCAGCAGGAGCAAGGCCTCCGGCGGCAGGCGGATCGCAGCCGGGCAACGGGCCGCGGCCAGGCGGACGGCGCCGCCGCTAGTAAAGAGCACGAGCTGGCCGGATCTCGGAGTGCGGTGGCGAACGCCACCGCTCTTTTACACGTGTAGCAGAGCGGTGGCATTCGC
>DASWMP010000165.1:0-41332 GCA_036399695.1 Thermoanaerobaculia bacterium
CAGGAGAACCGCAGCCTCTGCCAACCGCCAACTGCCAACCGCCAACTGCTTTCATAGTCCCACGATCACAAACGATTCCGAATCGGGCTGCACGCAGTCGATCACACGATCGACCAGATGACGATCATAGCGGCACCACCAGGAGAACCAGGAGACGATGCGGTCCTGGACGTGGCGGTCGGGATAGAGCGTGGCCACGAGCTCGCGTACGGCGGCGTGGCGCTCGCGGTCCTTGCGCACCATGCCGCGAATGGAGCGCTCGGCCAGCTTGCCGAAGTGGTACTCGATGTGGCCGACCGATCGGTTGAAGGCGCGAGCCAGGGCGTGATCGGCCGGCAGGGCCAGCTCGCCGAGCTGTTCGACGCGCGCCAGCAGCTCGCGGTGCGCCGCGTCGGCGATCTCGCGGATACGGGCCACGTTCTCCGGCTCGCGGTCCGCGACGATCTCATCGGCCGTGGCGAACACTTCGTCCGCACTGATGTTGAGGCGCTCCATCGCCCGGACAGTGCGCTTCGGGGCGACGAGGGCGTGGCCGCGGAGCGCGACGCGAGGCCGGGTGATGCCGAGGAGGTCGTGCAGCGGCGCGATCTGCGCGTAGTAGGCCACTTCGGCCGGGCCGCCCATGAAGACCGCCGGCTGCAGCACGTAATCCTGCAGGAGCGGGCGGGTCAGCGCGGACGTGGACGTCTGCTCCGGCACGAGCTGCTCCGGACGGGCCAGCGCCGCGCGCGTGCCGTCCTCGTAGACGTGGAAGAGGAGCGTGTACGACTCCCCTTCGCGCGGCACGACCTGCTGCGCGTAGCCGGCCTGATGCAGCTCGTCCGAGCGCGCGCCGATCGCTTTCTGCAGCGCTTCCCAATGCGTGGCGATGGCGTCGAAGAGCGGCGCGCCGGCGCGGCGAAGCTCCGGGAGCATGGCGTCGACGAGCACGACCTCGCCGCTGAAGACCGTCGCGATCAGCTCGGCGAACGAATCGCGGAAGTTGATCCCTTCGCGCAGCCACGACGGCCGCGTCATGTCATACGTCGCCAGCAACTGGGCAATCAGCGCCTCCGGCAGCGGCTGCGAGCCGACGACGTGATGACCGTCGACGCCGCGAATGGCCCGCAGCTTCAGCAGGTCGAGCTGACGGTTGACGTCCCGCTCGTGGCCGATGGTGGAGACGGGAATCGAGATCTGCGCGACTTCGTCAAAGTCATGATCCTCCGTCGCCAGCCAGAAGAAGACCGTCGCCTTCTGCCCCCGCGCTTCGAGATCCCGCTTCATCCGCACGAGCGAAGCAATCTTCGCCAGCGTGTACAACGGCCCGCCGGCAAAGCCGACCTGCTGTCCCGCCACGAGCGCCACCGCTTCTCCGCTGGCCCAGCGCTCGACGTCCTCGTGCACGAAGAGCCCCCACCGTTGGTTGTCCGCGATCAGGGCTGCCGCGATTTCCGATTTCCGATTTCCGATTTCCGGGAGCACCACCGCGGCAGCAGCAGTGTCGCGAGTTCGGCTTTCCGGAGATCGCTCCAAAAACCGCGTGGCCCGCTCGTCGCTGCGCAGCCAGTCGAGCACGAACCGATTCATCCCCGGATACCGCGCCAGCGGCGCGCGGAGACAGCCAGGCTCGCTCATCGTTCCCAGCTCCCGACGAGGATGAGTCGCGGCGACGTGCGGGTGAAGGGGGAGCCGTCGAAATCGCCGAAGGCGCTGCGGATCGTCAGGTTGCAGGAAGTGAACATCATCGAGATCTCGTCGAGATCGTATCCGCGAACCCGCTCCAGATAGCGCTTGTCACCGATCGTTATCCGCTTGTTGAACGAGCGGTCAGATCCGTCGAACCAGCGCTCGATGTCGACGGTGCCCATCGGCGTCTCACGCGTCTCCCGCTCCACGAGCTTTTCGAGCGAGCGATGGACGTTGAGGTAATCGAACAGGAACTGCGCCTTGTTCGACAGCACCCGCCCCATCTCCCGCACGACCTGCAGGTTCTCCTCTTCCGTGGCGAAGTAGCCGAAGGAGGTGAAGAAGTTGACCAGGCCGGCGAAGGTGTCGTCGCAGAAAGGAAGGTGACGCATGTCCGCCCGCGCGACGGGGAAGTAGCCGTACTGCGTCATCCCGGTGCGCAGCAGCGTGTACGAGAGGTCGCAGCCGACGGGCGTGTAGCCGGCAATCCGCAGCTCGTCCATGTGCCGCCCCATCCCGCACGCGAGATCGAGCACCGGCCCGCGGATGAGGCCGCACTGCTCGCGAAAGAAGGAGACCTGCTGCCGGGCTTCTTCCTCATCGCGATAGGCGTAGAGCTCGAGATACTCCTCGCCGAACCATTCCTGGTACCAGGTCATTGGGCGGGGCAACTGTATAACAGTCGCGATGCCGGAGTGCGGCGGCGACAGCCACTGCTCGGTCCGACGTGTACCAGAGCGGTCCGCTGCGACATACCTCACCGGTACGAGTATGGAGTGCGGCAGCGACGATTCATCCGCTGCCGCTTTCCTACAGCGGAAGCGTCGAGCTTCCGCCGCGTTCAGGTGCACCGCGAGGCTATGGGAAAGCGGCAGCTGATGAAGCGTCGCTGCCGCACTCCAAACTGAATCGCGCTCTACCGCCCCATCTGCTCGACGATGGTCCGCTCGTGCTCCCGCGCCTTTTCCAGCGCGGCTTCGAGCGAGGCCACCACCGCCCGCGCGCCCGCCAGCATAGACTCCAGGTCGGCGCGGGGCTCGGCATCCGGCTGATGCGCGCCGAAGGGGTCGTCCTCCAGCGCCACGACGGTCGTATCGATGGCGCTGTCGAAGGCCGTGTCCACCGCTGCTTCCACGGCGGCGAACGGCACCTCGAAGGGGTGCGGCTCGGGCGCGGGCGCGACCCGCTGCGGCTCCATCGCCGCGGGCGCGGGCTCCGGCTCCGTGCGCACCGCCGGTCCTTCCGTCTTCATCGACAGCTTCGGCGTACCGGCGGAGGACTGCGTCACGCCCGCTTTCTGCGTCATGTCCGGCGCGGCCAGCGGTGCCGCTTCGTAGAGCGTGACGTCGACGTGGTTCTTCAGGTTGTCGAGAATCCGGGACACGGCCGCGCGCAGCGTCGCGGTCACGCCGACGCCGTTGATGGCCGAGGCCTCGACGATCGGCGCGTTGCCCGGCTTGAGGTACGACGTCATCTCGTCGACCGTCTCGGCCGTCGGGAGGTCGCGCTTGTTGTACTGGAAGATGATCGCCACCTTGTCGGGGTCGATCCGGTTGATACGGAGGTTCGTCTTGAGGTTCTCGAGGCTGACGAGGTTCGATTCGCGCATCGACTTCTGTGAGTCGGCTACGAACACGACGCCGTCGGCGCCGCGGAGGACGAGCTTGCGGGTGGCGTCGTAGAACACCTGGCCGGGCACCGTGTAGAGCTGCACGCGGACCTTCTGGCCGGCAATCGTGCCGAGCTCCATCGGCATGAAGTCGAAGAAGAGCGTCCGGTCGGTCTCCGTGGCCATCGAGATCATCTTTCCCTTGTTCTCGAGCTTCGGGTTCGCGTAGATCTTCTCCAGGTTCGTCGTCTTGCCGCAGAGGCCTGGCCCGTAATAGACCAGCTTGACCGTGACCTCGTTGATGGCTTTGTTGATCAGGACCATAGGGGCAATGATGGTAAACCAGGTTGAAAACCAGTGGGCGGTCGGCAGTTGGCGGTTGGCAGCAGGCCCCCTCCCTTGCACGCACAGGGGTTCCGGTTTTGCCACTGCCAACCGCCAACTGCCAACCGCCGGCTGCTTCCCCATCTACAATATCCCCCGATGCTGGCCAGCGGCTCCCGGATCGGCCCTTACGAGGTGCTCACGCTCCTCGGCGAAGGGGGCATGGGGCAGGTGTGGCGCGGCCGCGATCCGCGGCTGGGGCGCGACGTCGCCATCAAGATCCTGAACCGCGATTCGCAGCATGACGCCGAGGCCGTGGCGCGGTTCGAGCGGGAGGCGCGGGCCATCGCGGCGCTGTCGCATCCGAATCTCGTCGCCGTCTACGACGTCGGCCGGGAGAACGGCACGTTCTTCGTCGTCATGGAACTGCTCGAAGGGCGGACGCTGCGCGACCAGATCCTGCACATGCCACTCAGTTGGCGCCGCGCCGTCGAAGTCGGCGCCGAGGTGGCGGAAGGCCTCGCTGTCGCGCATGCAAAGTCCGTCATCCATCGCGACCTCAAGCCGGAGAACATTTTCCTCACGACCGACGGACGGGTGAAGATCCTCGACTTCGGTCTGGCGCAGACCGATCCGTTCCTCGCGCAGAGCGACGAGGCGAACATCCCCACGACGAAGTGGTTCCAGACCGATCCCGGCACCGTCATCGGCACGCTCGGCTACATGGCGCCCGAACAGCTCCGCGGCGAGGCCGTCGATCCGACGGCGGACATCTTCTCCCTCGGCTGCATCCTGTTCGAGATGGTCACGGCCCGGAAGGCGTTCCATCGCGAGTCGGGCGCCGCGACGATTGCCGCGATCCTGAAGGAAGACCTGCCGCGCGACGTGCTCTCCGAGTCCGTGCCGTCTGAGTTCCAGCGCATCATCGAGGGTTGCGTCGAGAAGAATCCGTCCGCCCGCTTCCAGTCGGCGCGCGACCTGGCGCTGACGCTGCGCGCCATCGGCAGCTCCACCGCGATGCAGGGGGACCTGATCCGGAAGCTGACGACGCCGCGCCGCTCGAAGTCGATCGACTCCATCGCCGTCCTGCCGCTGCGCAACGCGACGAACGACCCGAACGCCGAATACCTGAGCGACGGCATCACCGAGGCCATCATCAACAAGCTCTCGCAACTGCCGAAGCTGAAGGTGATGGCCCGTAGCACCGTCTTCCGCTACAAGAATCGCGACGCCGACGCGCAACAGGTCGGCCGCGAATTGCGCGTGCGGGCGGTGTTCACCGGCAGGCTGGCGCAGCTCGGCGACCGCTTCCTCATCAACGTCGAGCTGGTCGACGCCGCGGACGGCTCGCAGCTCTGGGGCGAAACGTACAACCGCGAGCTGGCCGACATCCTCAAGCTGCAGGAGGAGATGGCCCGCGAGATCACCGAGAAGCTGCGGCTCAAGCTCACCGGCGCCGAAAAGAAGAAGCTCCGTAAGCGCCAGACCGAGAGCACGGACGCGTATCAGCTCTACCTGAAGGGCCGCTACCAGTGGAACCGGCGGACCGAAGAAAGCGTGAATCGGGGCATCGCCTATTTCCGCGAAGCGATCGATTCCGATCCGTCGTTCGCCTCCGCCTACGCCGGCCTCGCCGACTCGTACATCACGCTGGCGACGAACATCCCCCTGCCGCCGAACGACGTGATGCCGAAAGCGAAAGCGGCGGCCATGCGGGCCATCGAGATGGACATGGATCTCGCGGAGGCGTGGGCGTCGCTCGGCGCGGTGAAATGGTGGTACGACTGGGACTGGGACAGCGCCGAAGAGGCGTACCGCCGCGCGATCGAGCTGAACCCGAATTACGCCGGCGCGCACGACGGCTACGGAATGCTGCTCTGCGCGCGCAATCGTCCGTCCGAAGCGATCGAACAGATCACGCGGGCCTGCGATCTCGATCCGCTGTCGCTCATCATCGCCGTCCACGCCGGCTGGCCGTTCCACTTCGCCCGCGATTACGAAGGAGCGATCCGCCGCTTCCGGAAGGCACTGGAGCTCGCCGAGAACTTCATCCCCGCACACGGCTGGCTCGGCATGGCCCTCGGGCAGCAACACCGTTACGACGAAGCGCTCGACGCCTTCCGACGCGCGCTGGAGGTGGACCGCATCCCGATCCTGCAGGCGATGGTCGCCCACACGTACGCCATCGCCGGCCGTCGTGCCGAGGCGGAGGAAGTGCTGCACGGACTGCTCGAAGAAGCGAAAGGGCGGTACATCTCCCCGTACGACATCGCCATTGTGTACGCGGGGCTCGGCGACAAAGCGGCGGCGATCGCGAAGCTGGAAGCGGCCTTCGAAGACCGTAGCGCCTGGATGGTTTTCCTGGCGGTGGACCCGCGGCTGGACGGACTGCGGAACGAGCGTGCCTTCGGGCGGCTCATTGCGAAAGTGCACTGAGGACTTCAGGCCCGTCGAATCCCATCCATGGACGGGATTCACATGATTTCAAGTCACCTGAGTCTCATCCATGATGCTAGGAGTCCGACTTCAGGTCACCTGAATCTCATCCATAGTTTGGGATTCCCATGACTTCAAGTCACTTTAAGTCATCCATGGAGACATGAATCCGACTTCAGGTGACTTTAAAGTCATCCACCGCGCTTCGCGATGATTCATCGCCATTTACGCCAGTGCTACCCTAATCCGCATGTCACGTAAGGAGCTCCTGCGCCGGATCTGTGCGGAACAGATCGTCGGCGTCGTCCGGGAAGACAATGCCGTCATTGCCGAGTCTGTCGCGGACGCTTATGCGCGCAATGGCATCCGGATCCTCGAGATCACCCTCACGACGCCGGACGCCATCGAACTGATTGCGAAGATGGTGCAGCGGTACAGCAGCCAGGGCGTCGTCGTCGCGGCCGGGACCGTTCGCAGCAGCAACGACGCGGCACTGGCCCGCCGTGCCGGCGCCGAGGTGCTGGTCTCGCCGCATACAGACGTGCGCATCATCGATTACGGCGTCGAGAACGACATGCTGTGCGTCGCCGGTGCGGCCACACCGACCGAGATCGTGCGCGCCTGGGAAGCAGGCTGCGACATCGTGAAGGTCTATCCGGCGCCACAGCTCGGCGGGCCCGACTACATCCGGACGATCCGCGGACCGCTGCGCGACATCCCGATGCTGGCCGGCGGCCTGGTCACGCTCGAATACATCGACTCCTACCTCGACGCCGGCTGCGTCGCGGTCAACCTCGGCGGCTCGCTGGCGATGCCGGATCTCGTGAAGACCCAGCAGTGGGACGAGATCGGCCGCCGCGTCATGCTCGCCACTTCCATCGTGCAGTCGCGCCGCTCAACGGCCCGTCCTGATTCTCCGTACGTACACTGATGCTGACGACCATCCTCACGATCCTGCTCGCCGCCTCCACGGCCTTCCCCTCCTCCAGCCGCACCGCCTGGATGCGCCCCGAATCCTTCCGCCTGACCATCGGCATGAGCCGCGCCGATGCCGTCCGCGTCCTCGCCGACGGCGGCTGGCAGCTCAAGCAGGGAAAGAACGCAGACGAGATGGTGGTCGACTACACCGCCGAGCGCGCCCTGACCCTGGACTTCCAGAAGGAGCGCCTCAAGTCCATCCGCTTCGAGCTCTTCACGTTCCTGCCCGACGTGCGCAAGGCGTTCGTGGAGGAAAAACTCTACCTGGCCGCGGCTCTGGGAGAGGCAAAGAAAGGCACCAAGTCAGTGCTGATCTACGACGACCGCCTGCCCAACGTGATCGTGGCGGTCTCCGATGATCCGAAGTCCGAGAACGGCCGCAAAGGTGTGGGGTTTCTCGCGGTCAGGTACTTTGATCCGCGGGAGTAACAGGGAACGATGGGACCTACAGGACGAATGGGACCTATAGGACCTAAGGGATTCTCATTTGTCCCATAGGTCCCATAGGTCCCATTTGTCCCATCGTTACTCTGTAGTTCAGCGCCCTACTGTGCCCCACCCGTGAGCGCCGCCCGCTCCTCGGCCGTCTTCTCTACCTTCTTCACGTACTTGCGGGTCTTGCCCTCGTAGACGAAGACGCCTTCGCCGAGGGTGGAGACGTAGTAACGGTCGCGGGTGAAGGGATCGGGGGCCACCGAGGTCACCTCGGTGTTGCGGGTCGGGAGGAGCAGCTCGAGCCAGTCGCTCTCGTTGGCGTCGCCGACGAGAATCTCGCGCTGCTGGCGTGACGTCAGGAACAGCATCTGCCCGGCGGAGTTGCGGGAGCCGCTGAGCACGGAGGCGTACTGCGCGTCCGGCGCTTCCACCGGGATCCAGCGGCGTTCGGCGTCGATGCTGCCCGCCTTCACGCCATGCGCGCCGGCCACGAACACGAGCTGGCCGCCATTGACCGTGCGGATGGCCAGCGTGCGCCCTTTCGTCGGCGCGTCGGCGACCGGGGCCCAGCGTCCGCTGTCGTAGACCTTCACGCCGTCGGACGTCAGGGCGAAGAGCGCCTGATTGCCGCCGACGGTGCCGATGGCCAGGTCGACCGTGCGGCGATCCGATTCCGCCAGGCGGTACCAGTTCTTCCCGCCGTCCTTGGAGGTGAATACCCCTTCACTCGTCGCCGCGAAGTAGCGGGAGCGGTTGAAGCGGACCACCTTGGCGACGCGCATCGGGAAGCTCGACGGCTCGGCCTGCGTCCACTCCTTGCCGTCGTTGCTCCAGAAGAAGCCCTTCTCGGTGCCGGCGAAGAAGCGCACTTCCGCGTCCGGCTCGGGGGAGACGGTGAGGGAGAGCACTTCCGGCAGCGAGCTGCTGCTCATCTTTTCCCACGTGGCGCCGGCGTCGTTCGAGCTGTAGATGCCGGAGGCCTGGCCGCCGAAAGCGACGGCGGCGTAGACGCGGTCCTTCTTCAGCGGGTCGGGCACGACCGTCGTGATGCGCAGGTTGTGCAGCCCGTCGGCGTAGCGCTTCAGCGTCTTGCCGCGATCGTTGGAGATGTAGACGCCGTCCCCTTCGACGGCCAGGATGATGCGGTTCGGCCGCTGCGGATGAAGCACGATCGAGTTGATGACCAGCCCTTCATCGGAGACGACGTACCAGCTCTTCCCCTGATCCTCCGAGCGGTAGAGTCCCGCCACCGAGCCGGCGTAAACCGTGTCGGGGTTGCAGGGATCGATCTTCACGTCGTGGATGCGGCGGTTGTTGAAGCCGTCGCGGTAGCGCGTCCAGAGGTCGCCGCTGTTCTTCGTGTTGTAGACCCAGCCGCACGTCGCCACCCACATGTTGTCGGGGTTCTTCTCGTCGATGGTGATCGAGAACATGTCGGTATCGAGCACCATCCCGTTCGCGATGTGCGTCCAGGTCTTGCCGCCGTTATCCGTGCGCCAGCCCTGGCGCCAGGTGCCGACGAAGATGCGGTCGCGCGAGCGGGGGTCGATGGCCAGCGACTCGACGTTGATCTGTTCGGAGATCTGCTGCCACGTCTCGCCGCCGTCCTTGCTGCGGTAGACGCCCGTCAGCCCGCCGACGACGACGAAGTTCGGATCGTGCGGATCGATGGCGATGGCGCGGACGGAAAAGTCTTCCAGCCCGGCGTCGCGGCGCGTCCAGGTACGTCCATGATCGTTGGAGACGGCGATGGCGCCGCCGCCCCAGAGTCCCCACGCGGCGGCCCAGAGACGGCCGGCGCGGTCGATGAGGAGGTTGTCGACGACGAAGTTCGGGAACGGGATGCCGTTGCGCGGGCTCCGCCACGTTTTGGCGCCGTCGGTCGATACGTAGACTTCCCCGGCACTGGTGCCGAGAAAGAGCGTATCGGGCTCATTGGGGTGCACGATCAGCGCGCGAACGTCCGCACCGAAAAGGCCCGCCCGCCGCCACTGCGCGAAAGCCGGAGTCGAGAGAAGTACAACGACGATAAAAATCAGGAATTTACGCATGGCCCGCCCGTCCGAGGGATAGTTTTACCATAACCACCGGAAGCAAGTTCGCCGCCATTGAGTTGCCGTGCGTTGAATCGGCGCCGGTGAAGGCTGAAATGTTGAATGCTCAATCTTGAATGTTGAATGTTGAATTGAGGAGGAGCACGGCGGCCGTTCGTCTCCTCATTCAACATTCCTCTCTCACGCTCGTCCGCCTCTCGTCCACCGCCCCGCACCGAGTTATCATCTCTCCCGAATGCAAAGACGCTTCAACTGGCCTCTCTGGACCGGGCTCCTGCTCTCCGTCGCCGCCTTCGGCAGCTACTTCGCCTTCTTCGTCAATTTCCCCGCCACGCGGGACATCCCCTGGGCCTCGTACGCCCTCTTTGTCCTCGCCATCGGCCTGGTCGTCCTCGGCTGGCGTCGGGCCCCGAAGAAGATCCTGGCCACGAGCGTGGCCGTCCTCGCCGTGGCCATCGCCGGCTTCTTCGGCGTGGTGATCTCGTCGACGAAAGGACTGCCTGCCGCCGCCCACTCCCCCGCACCGGGACAGCGCGCACCCGACTTTACGCTGGTCGATTCGGCCGGCCGTCAGGTGACGCTCTCGAACGCGCTGGCCGGCTCGAAAGGCGTGCTGCTCGTCTTCTACCGTGGCTTCTGGTGACCGTTCTGCAACTCCGAGTTACGGAGTATTCAGCAGCGCCTCCCCGAGTTCGAAGCCGCCGGCATCAAGCCGTTCGCCATCAGCGTCGATTCACCTGAAGACACCCGCAAGCACTACGGCAACGCCTTCACCTTCCCGTTCCTCTCGGACCCGAAGGCGGACGTCATCCGCCGCTACGACCTGCTCCACGAAGGTGCCGGCGTGAAAGGTGCGGCCGTGGCCAGACCGGCCGAGTTCCTGATCGACCGTAACGGCGTGGTCCGCTGGCGCAACCTCACGGAGGACTTGCGCGTGAGGGCTCGCGCGGACGAGATGCTGCGGGTAGCCAAGACGCTGCCGTAAAGCCTCAGGGAACGACATGGCGTCATCCGCTGCACGGACAACCTGCCCGTACCGTCCTTTGTGATACAAACGGCGCATGACCCAGCTTCGCACTTGCGTGTTTCCATGCGCCGGTTTCGGCACCCGCTTCTTTCCGGCGACGAAAGTCATCCCGAAGGAGATGCTGCCGCTCGTCGACAAGCCGATCCTGCAGTACGGGATCGAGGAGGCGCTCGGCTCAGGGCTGGACAAGCTGATCATCGTCACGTCGAAGGGCAAAGAGACGATCCTCGACCACTTCGACCGCACCTCGGAGCTGGAGCGCTCGCTGCGTCATCGCGGCAAGGACGACCTGCTGGCCGAGGTCGAGGAAGTGAGCCGGATGGCGGACATCATCGCCGTCCGCCAGAAGGAAGCGCTCGGCCTCGGCCATGCGGTCCTGATGGCCCGCGATGCCGTCGGCAGCGAGCCGTTCGCGGTCGTCCTGCCGGACGACGTCATCCTCGCTGACGAGCCCTGCCTCCTGCAGATGCGCCGCGTCTTCGAGGAGACAGGACGCCCGGTCATCGCCCTGATGGAAGTCAGCGCCGAGGACACCTCGCGCTACGGCATCGTGGCGGGGGAGATGATCGGCGACCGCCGCTTCCGCGTGCGGGACATGGTGGAGAAGCCGAAGGTCAATCCACCGTCGCGCTACGCGATCATCGGACGCTACATCCTCCCTCCGGACGTTTTCCCGCTGATCGCCAAGACCGAGCGTGGCGCCGGCGGCGAGATCCAGCTCACCGACGCCCTGCGCGAGCTGGTCCGCACCGGCGACTTTTACGGCTACGTCTTCGAAGGCCGCCGCTACGACGCCGGCGAGAAGCTCGGCTACCTCAAGGCCACGGTCGACTACGCCCTGCGCCACGAGCAGCTCGGTGAAGAGTTCGACCGGTTCCTCGAGGACCTCGTCGCCAACCGTGACGACCACCCGCGCGCCGCACGCCGCCGCGGCGAACGCCGCAAAGTAAGCTAGCGCCATGCGCGAGCGCCGTACCGAGATCCTCGACCTCCCCCCCGACGCCCGCGACCTGGTGCTCGAATGCGAGCTCACCGGCAAACGCACGATCTTCGAGCGCCACGGCCGCCCCGTCGTCATGCTCGTCTCCTACGACGAATACTTCGCCCTCCGCGAGACGATCGAGCTGGCCAATGACGCGGCGGTCACGGCGCGGCTGAATCGCGCCGAGGACGAGGTGCGCGATGGGGCGGTGATCGCGGTGGAGGATCTGGGGTGAAGCGGTTTTTGGTTGTTGGTTTTGGGGGTTTGGTGCTGGCGCTGGGCGGAGCATCGTTGTCCGTTGTCCGTTGTCGGTTCGTGCTGGCACTACGCGGAGAACCGTTGCCCGTTGTCCGTTGTCCATTGTCCGTGCTGGCGCTCCGTGACGCTCCCCGCGCAGCGCAGCACCAAAAACCAAAAACCAAAAACCAAAAACCACCCACTCCCGCAAAGCACGGACAACGGACAACGGACAACGGACAACGGTGCGCCGGGAGGTCCCCCCATGTGGCATGACCGCCTCCGCCTCGCCCAGTCCGTCGCCGACGACTGGGCCGGGCTCTCCGCTGAAGAACAGGCGCTGGTCATGCGCACGCTCGAGGTCATCGACGAGGATCCGATCGTCGGGACGCCGCTGTTCGAGCCGTTGCGGGGGTTGTGGAGTCATCGGGTCGGGGGGCTGCGGGTGCTGTATCGGATCGTGTCCGAGGCGCGGTATGTGCTGATTCTGGCGATCGTGAGGATCGAGGAGAGACCGCTGCGGTGAAATTCATCCTTGCTTCGGCTTCGCCGCGGCGGCGGGAGCTGCTCGCCTCCATCGGGCTCGACTTTGAAGTCCTTCCCTCCAACGTCCCCGAGGTGCATCAGGAAGGGGAGGCGCCGGAGGAGTACGTGGCTCGCCTCTCCCGCGACAAGGCCCAGGCCCTGGCCAGCGCGCATCCCTCGCGGTGGGTCATCGCCGCCGACACCACCGTTCTACTCGGTGAAGAGTTGCTGGAGAAGCCGGCCGACGAGGCCGACGCACGGCGGATGCTCGAGGCCATCGCCGGAAAGACGCACGTCGTCTACACCGGGCTCACGCTGGTCAACCTCGAGCGCAACCACCACGACACCCGCGTCGCCGAGTCGGAAGTGCGCATGCTGCCGCTCTCGGACGACGAGATCGCCTGGTACGTCCGCACCGGCGAGCCGATGGACAAGGCCGGGGCGTACGCCGTACAGGGCATCGGGGCAATGTTCATCGAGTCGATCAACGGCAGCTACACGAACGTCGTCGGACTGCCGCTCGCCACGCTGTTCCAGATGCTGCGCCGGGCGTCCATCGACCCTCTGCAATACAATGCGGCCCCGGAGCTCTGAACCATGTCTTCTGCTGCCAAAGTCGGCCTCGTAATGCTCATCGCCCTCGGCGTCCTTGGGTTCTTCGTCCTCAAAATCGAGGACCTCGATCTCGGACGGGGCGCCGGCACCCGCGAGGTCAAAGTCCTGTTCGACAACGTTGCCGGCCTCGACGAAAAGTCGGCCGTGCGTATCGCCGGCGTCCGCAAGGGCACGGTGCGCTCCATCAAGGTCCGTCCCGACGGCCGCGCCGAAGTCACCCTCCAGGTCGACAATGACGTTCCGCTCCGCTCCAACGCTACGGCCCGCGTCGCCAATCTGGGCCTGCTCGGCGAGAAGTACATCGAGCTCGATCCCGGCAGCCCGAACGCGCCGGTCATGACGCAGGAAGTCGTGACCCTCTCCGGTACGCAGCCGGCCTCGATCGACGACGTCACGACCCAGGTCTCCGACATCGCCAACGACGTCAAAGCCATCACCGCCTCCCTCCGCCAGGTCATGGCCGGACCGGGCGGCCAGCAGCGCCTCGAGGACATCGTCGAGAACGTCCGCGACATCACGCTCCAGGTGCGCATGCTCATCGCCGCGAACCGGGAGAACGTCGACGCCACGCTGCTCAACGCGCGGGAGATCACGGCCCAGCTCCGCGTCGAGATCCCCCGCCTGGCCGACTCGCTCGAACGGGTGGCGAACCAGATCAGCGGCACGGTCGGCGAGAACCGCCAGGACGTTCGCGTGGTGGTCGAGAATCTCAAGGATCTGTCGTCCGATCTGCGCACCACCGCAGACAACCTGAACGGCATCACCGGCCAGGTGCAGAGCGGCCAGGGCACGGTCGGCAAGCTGATTTACAGCGACGAAGCGCACGACCGCCTCACCGCCGCCCTCGGCTCGGTGGAAAGCGGCGTGAACGAGCTGCGCAACACGCTCGGACGCGTCGGCCGCCTCCGCCTCGACCTCGGCATCAAGGGCGACTACTACATCGGCCAGAACAGCGCCACCGATCCGCAGACCGGCATCGACACCGGTTTCGAGGGAAGCTCGCGCACGTCCGTCACGGCGCGCGTGCAGCCGAACCCTGACCTCAACCGCTTCTACAACATCGAGCTGAGCGACGATCCGCGCGGCAAACGGCGCGACAAGACCATCGTCGAAACTCGCACGAACCCGGCGACCGGTCAGTCCGAGACGATCGTCACGGAGCAGAGCCGCTTCGAGCGCGACTTCCTCGTGTCAGCGCAGGCCGGGTGGGTCTTCGACGACTTGGCTCTGCGCATCGGCCTCTTCGACTCCACGGGCGGTGTCGGCGCCGACTACAGCATCAACGACCGTCTCCGCGTCACCGCCGAAGCCTTCGACTTCGGCCAGCGCCGCGACGACAGCCCGCACCTCCGCACGTACGCCGAATACACCTTCCGCCGCGAGCGCCCCGAGTCGCCGCGTCTCTTCGTCACCTCCGGCATCGACAACGCCCTCAACGACACGGCCTTCACTTTCGGCGGCGGCATCCGCTGGCGCGACGAAGACCTGAAGTACCTGCTGGGATCGATCCCGACACCGTAGTGAATCAGTTGGGCGGTCGGCAGTTGGGCGGTTGGGCGGGAGAGAAGCAACGGACGTAACGACGCAACGACCGCTTCTTCCCCTGCCCAACCGCCCACCGCCAACCGCCAACCGCCAACCGCCCAACTCTCAACCAACATGAAAGTCATCCTCCTCTTCGGCGGGCGCAGCCCGGAACATGAAGTCTCGATCCTCTCGGCGCGCTCGGTGGCCGGGGCGGCGCCTCCACGCATTCAGTTCACGCCCATCTGCATCGCCAAGGACGGGCGGTTCATCGGGCCCGAGCGGAGCGGGCGGATTCTCGCCGGCGACGACGACAGCACGCATGGCGAGGACGGCTTCTCGTTCGAGGTGTGGGTGCGCGGCGGCGTGGAGATGGACGTCGTCTTTCCGCTGGTGCATGGCGTCGGCGGGGAAGACGGCTCGCTGCAGGGCTACCTCGAGATTCTCGGCGTGCCGTACCTCGGCAGCGGCGTGACGTCGTCCGCCATCGGCATGGACAAGACACACATGAAGCAGGCCTTCGCCGCGGCGAAGCTGCCGATGGTCGACCACGTGGCCGTGCTCGAGCACGACTGGCGCGCGGAACGGGAACGCGTCACCCGCGCCATCAACAACGCCCTGCGCCTTCCCTACTTCGTCAAGCCGGCCAACAGCGGCTCGTCAGTCGGCGTGACGAAGGTCAAGGGAGAAGGGGACCTGGCCAACGCCATCGAGCAGGCGTTGCGCTTCGATGAAAAGGTGCTGGTCGAGCGCGGTCTCGACGCCCGCGAGTTCGAGGTCTCGGTGCTCGGCAACGACAAGCCCGAAACCTCCGTGCCGGGCGAGCTCGTGCCGACGCGCGAGTTCTACGACTACACGGACAAATACGTCGACGGCAAGTCGCAGATCCTGATCCCGGCGAAGCTGCCGAAGGAGAAGGCGGACGAGATGCGCCGCCACGCCATCACCGCGTTCAAAGCCATCGGAGCCTGGGGCTTCTCCCGCGTCGACTTTTTTCTCGAGCGCGGCACCAACCGCCTCTTCATCAACGAGATCAACACCATCCCCGGCTTCACCAATATCTCGATGTACCCGAAGCTCTGGGAAGCCACGGAGATGAAGTACCCCCGCCTCATCGAACGCCTCCTGGAGCTCGGCCTCGAACACGCCAAAGCACGCATGGCCCGCACCGAATCCGCGATGCGCTGGTTTGAGGAAGTGAAGAAGATCTCGTAGCCGGTAGTCCGTTGTCCGTTGCCCGTTGTCCGTGGGGCACGATAGGACCTATAGGGCCGATCGGGCAGAATGGGACTTTCATAGGTCCCATAGGTCCCATCGTACCCCCACGGCCAACGAGCAACGGACAACGGACAGCGCCACCCCGACAACGCCACCATGTGGTCCCTCACCCTCACCTTCGCCAAGCTCCGCCCGTTCAACGCGGCCATGGTCGTCAAGACCACGATCGTGGCGTTGCTGTTTGCGGCGTTCCTCTACGGTGACTTCGTGCTGTTCGCACGGCTGTTCCGGGCCACGGCGCAGATCGAGACCGCGACGCCGTTCTTTGCCGTCGGGATTCTCCGGAACCTGCTGTCGATGGTGTTCCTCATGGCGACCATCGTTCTGTTCTCATCGTCCATGACCGTGGCCATCGGGTCGTACTTTGCCGATCTGGATCTCGACCTCTACCACGCGGCGCCGGTATCGAAGCTGCGGGTGCTGCTGGCGCGGTGGGTGAAGACGCTCGTGCAGAGCGCGACCATCGTCTTCGCGTTTCTGCTGCCGATCTTCGTCGCCTTTGCCCGGCAGTACGACAAGCCGTGGACGTTTTACCCGACGACGGTCACCAACCTCGTGCTGCTGCTCAGCATCCCGGTGTCGCTGGCGTCGCTCGTCATCATCGTGCTGATCCGCTGGTTTCCGGTGCGGCGCGTCCACCAGATCGTCGCCACCATCGCCATCCTCATCCTGACGCTGGCCGTCGTCGCCTTCCGCATGGCGCGGCCGGAGCGCTTCTTCACCGACGTCGGTACGGACGACGTGGTTCGCGTGCTACGCCAGATCGAGCTGCCGTCGATGAGCGTCTATCCGAGTACCGCGCTCGCCGAAGTCATGACGACACAGAATGCAGGACAGACACTCCTGCAGGTCCTCGGCAGTTTCCCGCCGAAGATCTGGCTCCCGGCACTCGTCTCCTTTCTCCTGTTCGCCGTCGTGGGCCGCTCGATCTACTTCGGCGCCTTCGTCCGGGCCCGCGAGAGCATGGCCCCGGTCGCTCTCGGCGCGGCCCGCGCGACGTGGCTGCTCGATCGCCTCTTCGCGCGCGCCTCGCCGCCGATGCGGGCCATGATCGGGAAGGAAGTGCGCACGCTCGGCCGCGACGTCGCGCAGTGGTCGCAGGTGTTCCTCATGGCCGCGCTGATGTTCATCTATCTCTACAACATCCGCATGCTGCCGCTCGGCGGCGACGCCCGGGCCACGATCGTCGCCTACGCGAACCTCGGCATGGCCGGCTTCGTCATCGCCGCCATCTGTCTGCGCTTCGCCTATCCGTCGATCTCGTCGGAAGGCAAAGCGTTCTGGCTGCTGCAGACGGCGCCCGTGTCGTACCGCCAGTTCCTGCGCGTGAAGGTGCTGGTCTACGCCACGCCGCTCACGCTGCTCGCGCTGCTGCTCACCGCCGTCGCCAACGTCATGCTCGGCGCCGGGCCGGCGGTCTGGGCTTTCACGCTCTTCGGCGCGTCGCTGCTCTCCGTCACGCTCGTGAGCCTCGGCATCGGCATGGGGGCGCTCACACCGCAGTTCAACGCCGAGAATCCGCTGCAGGTCGGGCTCTCGCTCGGCGGCTTCGCCTACATGGCCCTGGCGATGGGCTACGTCGGCACGATGATGCTGCTGATGGCGCGGCCGATCATGCGCTACTTCTTCTGGCGCGTCTTTTCCGTTCAGGACGATCGCGGCTGGATCGCCACGGCCGTCCCGCTCGTGACTGCGCTCACGCTCTCGCTCGCTCTCGCCGTGATACCTATAGTCATTGCCGAGCGGCGCCTCACGCGCCTCGGCGAATCCGGCTAGAATCACCCAAATCGAAAATCGACCGCAAGGAGTTGCAATGAGCGAGATTCCTCCGCCCACGATCCCCCCTGCAACACCTCCCCCACCGGGAGGCGGCTCTTACACCCCACCGCCGCCACCACCAACGGGCGGGGGCTACAACCCGCCACCGAGTGGCGCGAACCCGCCACCGGCGGGCGGCAGCAGCGACCGCACGCTCATGCTCGTGCTGTCGTATCTCGGCATCCTGGCGCTCATCCCGCTGCTCACGAAGAAGGAAGACCGCGAGGTCCAGTGGCACGCGAAGAACGGCCTGGCGATCTTCGTCGCCTACATCGTGCTCTACATCCTGATGGCCGTGATCGTGCGCTTCCTGCCGTCGGGCGTCGGCTGCGGCGTCACGATGCTGAACTGCGTGCTCTGGATCGCCTACATCGTGGTGATCGTGGTGTGCATCGTGAAAGCCACCAAGAACGAGCGGTTCCGCGTGCCATTCATCAGCGATTTCGCAGACAAGATGTAAGGAGAGGATCAATGTCCAACACGACTCCCGGAGGTTCGTACACCCCACCCCCGCCGCCCGCCGGCGGACCACCGACGCCCCCGCCTGCCGGCGGAGGTGCCCTGATCTACCCGACGCAGCCGCCCAAGGACCCGATTCTCATCCTCGTCCTGAACCTGCTGCTCCTCGGGGGGGTCGGCTACATCGTCCTCGGCCAGAAGACGAAGGGCATCGTCGCCATCATCACCTGGCTCGTCCTGACGGTCGTCACCTGCGGCATCGGCAGCATCATCGCCGTCGCCACGGCCATCGACGGCTACATGCAGGCGCAGCACCTCCAGCAGGGCCACCCGGTCGGCGAGTGGACCTTCTTCAAGGATCACCGCTAGTCCACGCGCGACGGAGGACGGGCGTCAGCCCGTCCTCCCGCGCAGCCCACCCGTTGTTGGTTGTTGGTTTTTGGTTTTTGGTGGGGTTACCAACAACCAAAAACCAACAACTGCCTCACCGCCTCACCGCCTCACGGCCGCTTCACCACGGCCACACGGGCGTGTTCCGCACCACCCAATACACCGAGATCACCGCCAGCAGCGTCCAGCCGAACCAGGGCTTGCGCGTGAGCTCCGGCGGCTCGCCGCGGACCAGGGTCGTGGTGCCGGCGGTGCCGAGCAGCGGCAACAGGACGAACATCAGCGGGTTGAAACGGAACGCGGTCCAGACGTGGCCGTGCAGCAGGTGATAGAGGGCGCGCGTCGTCCCGCAGCCGGGGCAATCCAGGCCGGTCATCTTCCGGAAAATACACTGCGGGAAGAAGCCGGCCTGGGTCGGGTCGTTGTGATACAGAACCCACGCACCGGCGGCCGCCACGAGGGCGGCCGCCGATACGCTAGCGATTCGCCATGCCTTCACGGACACCCTGCATGAACTGCTCGAAACCTGTGGTCATGAAGAGGACGACGGACACGAGCAGACCGACGACGAGGCCGATGATCAGCCAGAGCCGCGCGTTCTTCGACGAGTTCATCGCGCCGGCTACGTCGCCCGCGGCGAGCTTGCTGTTCACCTGCGCGCCGAAGATGATCGACACGATGCCGAACGGCGAGCCCCAGGGGCAGCAGCAGATCGTCAGGATGATGGAGAAGACCAGGTAGTTCGGGATCTTCTGTCCCGGCACCGGACCGCCCGGTCCGCCGTAAGCCGGACCGCCGCCGCCGTAGGCCGGGCCGCCGCCGCCGTAGGCCGGGCCGCCGATCGTGGGCGGCGGAGGCGGGGTGTACTGCCCGCCCGCGGGCGGGGGCGTGTACTGGCCGCCGATGGGCGGCGGGGGGGGAGCGTCCGCTCCAAACTGCTGCTGGGACGCGGGCGGTACATGCGTGGGCACGGCCCCGCAATTCGGACACGGCTGGTGATTGTCGGGACGATCATTTCCGCAATTCGTGCAGTACACGTTGTCTCCTCTCCTACTCGACAGAACTGCCCTGGGGGTACTGGACGAACTTACCATCGATACAGACGATGTCGCGATCGAAGTTCGTCGTCGCTCCCCCGTTGGCGTATTCATCAACCTCGGTATGCTCGAACTGCCGGTCTTTCCCGCCGCTCAGGAGCGCGTAGCTCGCACACTCCCCTTCCGGCCAGCAGACGTACTCGAACGGCTGCATCCAGCCATCGGAAGCCGGAACCGCCCTCAGATACGTCGGCGTGAGCAGCGCGAGTTGCGCCGGGTAGTGCTTCGTATCGAGCTTGTACGTTTCGGCCGCGGTCATGATGGAGCGCATGTCCGCCATGGTCCGCTTCTGCTTCGCCCGCTCCGTCGCCGTGATGAAGTTCGGAATGGCGATGGCCGCCACGATCCCGGCGACCGCCAGGAGCACGAACAACCCGACCACGATCCCGATCACCCACAGCAGCGCCTTCGAGCCTGACGACGACCGCGGCACCGCCCCGACCGGCATCACCGGCCGCGGCGCCCCATTCGACGGATTCCCGCAGCTCGGACAAGCCGCGTAAGACACCTCGGACGCGAAGCTTCCGCAGTTTGCGCAATAGGGCATGGCGTTATTGTAGCGCTCGGGGCCCTGGGCCCAGGGCCCAACGGCGTTGACTTTAGATGTGGGACAGACACTCTTGTCTGTCCCGTGCACCGAACGGCCGCTTGTCTGAAGGATGGACCTCGGGGGTGGGCCGGACAGACAGGAGTGTCTGTCCCACATGAGGCAAACCTCTAAGTCAACGCCATTGAGGCCCAGGGCCCGGGTGCTCGGTGGGTGTCAGGCGCGAGCCCAAGGGGGAACGATGGGACCTATGGGACAGATAGGACCTATGGAAAGCGCGGCCACGATCAGCTACACGCCCCCGCGAACCTCGCGCCCGCCCCCCACCGCGCCCCGAGCCCTGAGCCCCGGGCCCTCGTCTACCACATCATCCCGAGCTGCAGCTTCGCAGCATCCGACATCATGCTGCGGTCCCAGACGGGGTCGAACACCACTTCCACCTCGGCGGTACGGATGCCCGGCAGCGCTTCCACCTTCGACTTGACGTCTCCGGCGAGCACCGGGCCCATGCCGCAGCCGGGGGCTGTGAGCGTCATCTTGATGTGGACGTTCTTGCCGCCCTCTTCCGACTCCTGCAGCTCGCAGAGGTAGACCAGGCCGAGGTCGACGATGTTCACCGGGATCTCCGGGTCGTAGCAGGTCTTGAGAGCGTCCCAGATCAGCTCTTCGAGCTTCTCGGGCGACAGCTCCGACGGCTCCACGTCCGGCACATCCTGCGGAGTCTTGCCGATGGCTTCGACCTCGCGGCCGGAGATGCGGACCATCAGGCCGCGGTCGGTGATGAGCGTGTACGTACCACCGAGCGACTGCGTGATCGTCCCCTGCGCCCCCTTCGGGACCAGGACACGCTCACCGCTGGGGATCATGATCGCTTCGGTGCTGCGGCTGAATTCGACTTCTTCGCGCATATTATTTTTTGGTTTTCGGTTTTGAGTTTTTGGTTTGGTTTTACCGACAACCAGAAACCAACAACCAACAACAGCTTCGCATCACTCCGTACTCACGCTCTCTGCATCCCCTTCCAGGGCGGTGCGGAGCGTATGCCAGGCGAGGGTGGCGCATTTCACTCGTGCGGGGAACTCGCTCACACCCGAGAACGCGGCCAGGCGGCCGAGATCTGTCCCGCTCAGGCTGCCCGCGTCCCCGGTCACGAGTCGCTGGAACGTCTCGAAGAGGCGCGTGGCCTCCTCCTTCGTCTTTCCTTTGACCATCGTGCTCATCACCGAGGCCGAAGCCTTCGAGATCGCGCAACCGGCACCGACGAACGTCACGTCCTCGATCGTCTCCCCGTCGAGCTGCAGGAACACCGTGTAGTGATCGCCGCAGAGCGGGTTGTAGCCTTCGATGCGGCGCGACGGCTCCGTCATCTCGCGGAAGTTCCGCGGATTGCGGTTGTGATCGAGGATGACCTGCTGGTAGAGCTCCCGGAGATCGGACGACATCAGCGAAACACCTCGAGGACTTTATGCAGGCCGCCGACGAGCGCATCGGCCTCTTCCTTCGTGTTGTACAGCCCGAACGACGCCCGCACCGTCGCCGGCACCTTGAAACGCATCATCAGCGGCTGCGCGCAGTGATGGCCCGTGCGGATGGCGATGCCTTCCTGATCGAGAATCGTGCCGATGTCGTGTGGATGCACCCCTTCAAGCACGAACGAGATCACCGCCGCCTTCTGCTTCGCCGTGCCGATCAGCCGCACGCCATCCAGCTCGCGGAGCTTCGCCGTGGCGTATCGCTCCAGCTCGTGCTCGTAGGCGGCGATCTTCTCGAGGCCGACCGACGCGACATAGTCGAGCGCCGCGCCGAGGGCGATGACCCCTTCGATGTTCGGGGTGCCGGCTTCGAACTTGTACGGCAGGGCGTTGTACGTCGTCTTCTCGAACGTCACCGAGAGGATCATGTCGCCGCCCCCCTGCCAGGGAGGCATCGCTTCGAGCAGCGCTTCCTTCCCGTACAGCACGCCGGTACCGGTGGCGCTGTACACCTTGTGCGCGGAGAACGCGTAAAAGTCGCAGTCCAGCGCCTGCACGTCGACCGGCATGTGCGGCACGCCCTGGGCGCCGTCGACGAGCACGGTCGAGCCGTTCGCGTGCGCCAGCGGGATGACCTGCGCCAGCGGATTGATCGTGCCGAGCGCGTTCGAGGCGTGACCGACGGCCACGAGCTTCACGCGCGGATTCAGCATCCGCTCGTACTCCTCGAGCAGCAGCTCCCCTTCGTCGTTCACCGGGATGATGCGGAGCGTGGCGCCCTTCTCGTGGCAGAGCATCTGCCAGGGAACGATGTTCGAGTGGTGCTCGATCGCCGAGATCAGCACCTCGTCCCCTTCCTTGATGTTGCGGCGGCCCCACGTCTGCGCCACCAGGTTGATCGACTCCGTGGTACCGCGGGTGAAGACGATCTCCTTCTCGTCGCGGGCGTTGATGAAGCGGCGCACCTTCGTGCGCGCTCCCTCGTACTCCGCCGTCGCCACTTCGGACAGGTGGTGCACGCCGCGATGGACGTTCGAGTTCTCCTGGCGGTAATAGCGGCCGATGCGGTCGATGACCGCCGACGGCTTCTGCGTGGTATTGGCGTTGTCGAGGTACACCAGCGGCTTCCCATGGATCCGGCTGGTCAGGATCGGGAAGTCGCGGCGGATGGCTTCGACGTCGTACGCCGTCACACCGCTCTGCTCCATGACGCTGCTACCGCCGTTCACGACGCTGCTCATCGCCGATTCTCCCTTCGCTCCGGCATCCGCGCCGGAATGGCGCGGAACAACGCGCGCCGGATCTGCTCGCGCACCGGCTCGACCTTGATGCGGTCGACGATCTCGCCGGCGAAGGCGTAGACCAGCAGGTTGCGCGCTTCCGCCTCGCCGATGCCGCGCGAGCGGAGGTAGAAGAGCGCTTCCTCGTCGAGCTGGCCGATCGTCGAGCCGTGGTTGCACTTCACGTCGTCGTTGTGGATCTCCAGCGTCGGCTTGGAGTCGACGATGGCGGTGCCGGACAGCAGCAGGTTGTGGTTCGACTGTTTCGACGCCGTCTTGCTGGCGTGCGGGCGGACGATGATGCGGCCGTCGAAGACGCCGCGCGCCTCGTCGTCCAGGATGCCCTTGTACAGCTCGAGGCTGTCGCAATGCGGGCTCACGTGATCGATGACGGTGTGGTTGTCGATGTGCTGCCTGCCGGCGCCGGCGAAGAGGCCGTCGAGCACGACGCTCGCCCCTTCCCCCGTCAGCGCCGCGTAGACGTCGCTGCGGATCAGCGCGCCGCCCACCGAGATGCTGCGCAGCGTCACGCTGGAGGCGCGCTCCTGGCGGACGTGGACGCTGCCGACGTGCGTCGCCGCCTCACCCTCGCACGTCACCTTCGTGTGATCGACCACCGAGCCTTCGCCGGCGAAGATTTCCGTCACCGCGTTCGTAAAGTACGAGCCGGTGCCGACGAACGTCTCCACGATGCGCACCTGCGCGTTGCGGCCGACGTCGATGACGTTGCGCGGATGGGACCAGATGCCGTCGCCGCTGCCGACGAACAGCAGGTGGATGAAGCCGTCCGACACGAGGTTGTCCGGCACGCGGATGCGCGCGCCGTCCTGCATCTGCGCCGCGTTGAGCGCGATCATGGCGTGGCTCTCAAAGTCGGCGAGCTGCCCGACCCGCTCGGCCTCCGCCTGCTGCAGGGCCGGTCCGGTCGTGCGCACGAGGTGTCCGTTGACGAAGAGATACTCGACCGTGGCGCGTCCGGCCAGCGTCGCCGGCGTCTCGATGACGGCCGGCGCGTCATCCGTGCGCCACGCCGTTTTGGCGACGTTCGCCAGGTTCGTGTAACGCCACTCTTCGATGCGGGGCGTCGGCCAGCCGAGCTGCGTGAACCGCTCGGCCGCGCGCTCGCGAAGATCGTTGTTCGTAGCGACGGTCATCGGGCGACCTCTTCGGCCTCCTGCTCAATCCAGTCGTATCCCTTCTGTTCGAGCTCTTCGGCCAGCTCCTTGCCGCCCGATTTGACGATGCGCCCGCCGGCCAGCACGTGCACGTAATCGGGCACGAGGTAGCGGAGCAGCCGCTGGTAGTGCGTGATGACGAGCACCGCGTGCTTCTCGCTCCGGAGCGTGTTCACGCCCTCGGCGACGATGCGCAGCGCGTCGATGTCGAGGCCGGAATCGGTCTCGTCCAGGATGGCCAGCTTCGGATCCAGGACCGCCATCTGGAAGATCTCGTTCCGCTTCTTCTCGCCGCCGGAGAAGCCTTCATTCACCGCGCGGTTCATGAACGACTCGTCCAGCTCGACGACCTTCATCTTCTCGCGCGCGAGCTGCAGGAACTCCATCGCGTCCAGCTCTTCCTCTCCATGGTGCTTCCGCTTCGCGTTCAGCGCCGCCTTGAGGAAGTAGATGTTGTTCACGCCCGGGATCTCGACCGGGTACTGCATGGCCAGGAAGATCCCTTCGCGGGCCCGCTCTTCGGTCGGGATCTCGAACA
Source organism: Thermoanaerobaculia bacterium (assembly GCA_036399695.1). Classification (GTDB taxonomy): domain Bacteria; phylum Acidobacteriota; class Thermoanaerobaculia; order Gp7-AA8; family Gp7-AA8; genus DASVEE01. The sequence continues at coordinate 24,469 of DASWMP010000165.1, forward strand.
GATCTTTCCCTTCGAAGGTCACGGAGCCGCTGAGAACGTGGTAGCCGGGGCGGCCGGCCAGGACGCTGGCGAGCGTCGATTTACCGGAGCCGTTCGGCCCCATGATCGCGTGGACTTCGCCCGCCTCGATCGAGAGGTTCAGCCCCTTGAGGATTTCCTTGCCGTCGATTCCGGCGCGCAGTTCTTTGATTTCTAGCATTTGCCTTTAACTCTGAGCGAAGCGAAGAGTCAATGGAGCCTCAGCTAAGCCGTAGACTCCTGCCACTTCGTTTCGCGTATTCATGTTCGTTTACAGCTGTGGCTCCATTGATCCTTCGCTTTCGCTCAGGATTACCCCCACCACTACCCGACCGATCCTTCGAGCGATACGCCCAGCAGCTTCTGCGCTTCCACCGCGAACTCCATCGGCAGCTCGCGGAAGACCTCGCGGCAGAAGCCGTTGACGATCATCGAGACCGCGTCCTCCGCGGAGATGCCGCGCTGCTGACAATAGAAGAGCTGGTCTTCGCCGATCTTCGACGTCGACGCCTCGTGCTCCATCGTCGCGGTCGAGTTGCGGACCTCGATGTAAGGGAACGTGTGGGCGCCGCACTTGTCGCCGAGGAGCAGCGAGTCGCATTGCGAGTAATTGCGGGCGTTTTCGGCCCCCTTCATGATCTTCACTTCACCGCGATAGGTCTGCTGCCCGTGGCCGGCGGAGATGCCCTTCGAGACGATCGTCGACTTCGTGTTCTTGCCGATGTGGATCATCTTCGTGCCGGTGTCGGCCTGCTGGTAGTTGTTCGTCAGCGCCACCGAGTAGAACTCGCCGACGCTGTTGTCTCCCTGCAGGATGCAGCTCGGGTACTTCCAGGTGATCGCCGAGCCGGTCTCGACCTGCGTCCACGAGACCTTCGCGTTGTCGAACGCCTTGCCGCGCTTCGTCACGAAGTTGTAGATGCCGCCCTTGCCGTTCTTGTCGCCCGGGTACCAGTTCTGGACCGTGGAGTACTTGATCGTCGCGCCCGGCAGCGCCACCAGCTCGACGACGGCCGCGTGGAGCTGGTTCTCGTCGCGCATCGGCGCCGTGCAGCCCTCGAGGTAGCTGACGTACGAGCCTTCGTCGGCAATGATCAGCGTCCGCTCGAACTGGCCGGTACCGGCGCTGTTGATGCGGAAGTAGGTCGACAGCTCCATCGGGCAGCGCACGCCCTTGGGGATGTAGCAGAACGAGCCGTCAGTGAAGACCGCGCTGTTGAGCGTGGCGTAGAAGTTGTCGGTGTACGGCACGACCGAGCCGAGGTACTTCTTCACCAGGTCCGGGTGGTTCTGCACCGCGTCCGAGAAGGAGCAGAAGATGATGCCGACCTTGGCCAGCTCCGCGCGGAACGTCGTGGCGACGGAGACGGAGTCGAACACCGCGTCGACGGCCACGCCGGACAGGCGCTTCTGCTCGTCGAGCGAAATGCCGAGCTTCTCGAACGTCGCCCGCAGTTCCGGATCGACCTCGTCGAGGGAGTTGAGCTGCTTCTTCTGCTTCGGCGCCGAGTAGTAGCGGATGCCCTGGAAGTCGACCGGCGGGTAATGGACGTTGGCCCACTCCGGCTCGTTCATCGTCTGCCAGTGGCGGAACGACTTGAGCCGCCACTCCAGCAGCCACTCCGGCTCGTTCTTCTTCGCCGAAATGAACCGAATGATGTCCTCGGACAACCCGGGCGGCACCGTATCGGCTTCGATGTCCGTGACGAAGCCGTACTTGTACTCCTGCCGTGCAATCTGTTCGATGGTCGCGTTTGCGTTGCTCATGAGATGGATGACTCCGCGCCGAAAAGGCGCTGTTTGTCGATGACGTTGATCGGCATGCCGCCGCGCACGAGGTCGCCGAGGGTGACCTGGTCGAAAGCCCCCTTGATGGCCCGGTTGATCCCGGAGAGAAAGCGCCGCGACGGGCAGGCGATGCGGATCGCGCAGACCGCGTTCCCCGTGTCGTCCACCGTCTCGCACTCCACGAGATCCCACGGACCTTCGAGCGCTTCGATGAGCTGCCCGAGCGTGACGAGCTCGGCATCCCCCTCGAACGAATACCCGCCCCCAACCCCCCGATGCGAATGCACCAGGCCGCTGTGATGCAGGATCTTCAGCACCTTCGTCACCGCCGGGACCGGCAGGTGATAGAACCCGGCAATCTCCCGCGCGGCCACCACTTCCCCACTTTTGCGGGCCAGGTAGACGGCGGCAAGGAGGCCGTAATCAGTGAGTTTGGAGATCTTGAGCATGCAGGTTCCGGGTCAGCGGGAGCAAAACAGTACCAAATCGGTACGGCATTGACAACCGATGGGAAGGGGCGGTTGTTCCGGGAGGTGGCAGCCCGCTTCGGCGGGGCGCCCGCGGTGTAGCCCGGACGAAGCCCGGGGAAACGAGCCCCCCAGCATGAGAGCCGGCGACCAAAGCCGAAGCGCATCGGTTCCGCGTTACGGCGATCTACGCGTAGCAGTCCGCGAACCACGAGCGCTGCAACGGAATGAAGGAATTCACCGCACCGGCGAGGCGCGCGCCGCTCTGGCATGACGCCGCATACACCTTCTTCTTGAGGTCTCGCACCGCTTGCACAGCCGGTGTGTAGTCGCCGTCCGCTGTCAACAGATACGCCGCATCGTATCGATTGGAGATTGCGAACTGCACGAAGTCGATCGCGAGCGACACGTCGACTGCTTTTTCAACGAAGACGACTGAGTCCGCATGCCGTGCGGCAATGCCGCTGAGTTCCGCAACTATCTCAGGGTCGAGCTTATGCTTCACCTTCTCGAGATAAACACGGAGCTCGGTCGCCGCTTCGTTCGAGGCGGGGCGTGCCTCGATTCGGCCAAGTCGAACCGAGATTCGCGTATCAGTGGCGGTGAGGCCAGCCAGAAAGCTTCTTTGCTGCGCGTACAATGTGGCGTTGTGCTTCTGGTTTACCTGGCCAATGTAGTAGCGCGTTTCCACCCACAGGCGCGGACCGATGAGTTTCTCTGAAATCTTCCGGTAATCTAAGCGGCCTCGATCATCCACTCCTGCTTTGCAGAGGCCGTGATACCAGTTACTACCGTCGATGAAGACTACCGCTCTGTCTGGCACGCAACTCCGGTCAAAAAAAACCCCGGCGTGTGGCAATGCCAGACACCGGGGGGGTTAAGGGACCAACCCCATAGGGGATGGCCTCAGTCAACATATAACTGAAACGCACGTCAGGTCAATTCCGCGTGGCGCATGATGAGCCGATCCTGGCGGTCTCGTGCAAGTGGAAGACGCGCACACCCGGACTCCGCTCAGCGGCTTTCACGGATGAAAGGTCTGAGCCTGCACATCTCCGCCTCGAAGTGGCTTCGTCCCGCGGTGCGAGGAGTTTGAAAACGCTGCCCATCTAAGAACGACCTCTTACCCGCGCGCTACCGGTTGCCGAACGCCGTGCAGGCTACTGGCTTCTACCCTGAAAAGTTCGCGGTCCCCACGGGCTCGCGCAGGAGTTGCCCGTTCTGCAACTCGGCGGCGGGATAACCGTTCCCCTCCGCGGGCGACACACAGGATCGCAACTCCACGTTGCTCGCACGACCAGCATCTATACGAGAGCTCGTCTCGTGACTGGGACGATCTGCTGTCCAGCCTCGTCCGCTGGAACTACAGCCTCATCAGGTGCCGGCCCTCACACGTTGCTACAAACTTCAGGACGGCCGTTCAAGGCACGATTCGCGGAACCGTGCCTCGAGAGGTCAAGCGGCAAAAGCGTCGCGTGGAGTATCAGGCGAAGTGGAGCTCGCAGATGAAAGACCGGCGGCGTATTCGGCCTGAGCGGTTAGATCTTGAAGGTCATCGTCGCGCCCGCTGCGCTGATAGCTTGGATGTCGAGCCCAGACGACGTCCCGTCCCACCAATTGCTATTCGGGTTGGTCGCCCCTCCGAACCGGTTGTTCACGCCAGCTCCAAACAGGTCGGTCGAATCTCCACGATTCGTGCGGTCGTCCTCCAAGTCCGTGCGCCCGTCCGCCTGCACGAGCGAGCACTCGTAGTGGAGCGCCGCGGTCATTTGCTCGTTCTGATTGTCGCCCGCCTCATCGATGTGCCAAATCGCAAGGCCGGAACCAGGCAACGACTGGTCGCGCCCAACCTTCTGCCGGTTCTCGATGATGAAGTATTCGGCTGCATTCTTACGGTGGATGAAGAACTGGTTCTTCCCGGCCTCGGCTGTCACGTTCAGGCCTACGGTCAGTCTGGTCATCGACTGAGCCCACCCGGCCCGGTACTTCAGGTAGGCATTGACGTGAGTCGGATTCTTCTCGTCGCCACCGGCGCACATGAGACAAAAGTCACCGACTCCCGCGGATTCGTACCCGTAGTCGTACAAATCCGGGAAGTCACAAATCATATGGCCGTTCTCGTGGCAGAACGTGCCCAGCGAGAGCTCGTCCGTCATGTCGGTGATCTGGTAGTCGTAGGCCCCCTTTCCGGGAGCGAGTTGGTGAGGTGTCAAGAGGTGGTAAGCATGCGGCCAGAGGCCCTTGGCCCAATTATTTACGCGGGTGCCCGCGTAAAAGACGTTCGTCGCGTAGATATAACCCTGATCGTCAGCAGTCAGCCCGGTAAAGTCAAAGCCTTGAGCCTTGAAGTAAGCTAATGCTTCCTTGATCAGTTCCCGAGCCCGGATCGGTTGCGCCACGGTCTCTTTCGTGTAGTACTTTCGCGGGTGCTTCGCGGTGTAGTAGGGCGTGACGACGTTCTTGTATCGGAGCCGGCCACCCGAGATCTCGAGGAAAAAGTCGTACACCGAGCCGTTGTTACCAAAGCCCGAATATCCCCCAACGTTGCAGAAATCGTGCACCTCATCACGGGTAATGGTTCCCGGAACGTCGGGGAACTGGATCAGCAGACAAAGGCCGAGGAAGTCGCCGACCGTTTCCCGTTGAGGCGGTGCAGGCGCGATCCCTATCGGCGCGGCCGCGGAGGCACTCCGCAGTGCCTCCTTGAACTGCCGTCGACGCACCTCCCACCGTGAGGTTCCAAGCGGGAGGCCGGGGCTCTCCACGGTCTTCGCCTTCGATGCCTCGCGCCTGACGCGAAGACCAGGAGTCAGAGCGAGACTCCGAGGGTTTACCAGCCGCGGACGTCCGCCGGTGGGAACCAACTCCTCTCCGTCCGGGCTTAGGTCGGCGTACTGGTAGAAACCGGTAGTCGGGTCTTCGGCCACCGTGAAACCGTTGAGGGTCTCAAAAACGGCGTGGTGCTGATCCCCCCAGCCTCTGACCCATAGAGCGGTTCCGTCGGGCTGGCTGAACGTGAACTCTTTTCCACTGAATGGTCTCGACATGATCAATCCCCTGTGCGTGATTGAGACGGACATCATCCGCCGTTTCCCACCCACCCGTCGTGATGACCCGCCCGCTCCCTTGCGCACGAAGGAGATGGTGATGGTTTATTTCGGGCCCGTTAGAGGTGAGACCTTTGCACTTGGCCCGTACGCGCCAAACTGCTTGTGCAACGCGGGCTTAGCCGAATGCTCAACCATCCACCAAGATCAAAGTGGGCGCCCCTTGCGCTTCCACCCGGAAGTTCCGTCCAAGTGGAGGATGGACAATCCTGTCCGTCACGCGAGGGCGCACCCACGGGCGTCACGGCCGTCAGCGCGGAGTAATGGTCGTGACCTGCTGGGTGACGTTGTTCGTCACGCTGACGAAGGCCCAGTACCGGTGCGGCTGCGCCAGGGCGAGCGGGTCGGTGACCGGCTCGATGGACACGCGGACGCGGGTGGCGCCGGCGGCACCGCCGGCAAAGAGCGCGGTGATCGTCGTCTGAGCGAGCGGGGTGGCGAGGCGGTTGGGGGGCGGGGGTGGCGGGGGATCGAGGGTGATGACTTCTTCGCGCAGGAGCCGGTCTTCGGCTGCCTCGACGGCGTAGAGCTTCACGCGGAAGCGCGCGCTGCCGCCGTTGTCGAGGAGCGCGTAGACGCGTAGCGTCTGCCGGTAATCCGCGCCGAAGGGGATGCTGGTCATGTTCACCATCCCGGTGAAGAAGTCGCGCTCGCGGACCACCGGCACCTCGGCACCCCACGACTCCCCCTGCCGGCTGAGGTCTCGCACGTGCAGCGTGAACGACGTCACCGGCGCCGTCCAGGCCGACACGAGGAACAGCACGCCCGGAGCCTCGGGCGTCCCGAACGGCGGCACCCGCACGGTGCGGTTCGGCGGCAGCAGGATCGTTTCCAGGCAGGGCAACGGCCCGGTGCCGGCGATGCAGGGGCGCGGGGAAAGACTGCCGCCGACCGTGGCGCCGTTGACGATCGAAAACTCGGTCGTCCAGAGGGAGCCATTCGCCCCGGGCGCGTCGGCCACGCTCAAGGGGACGAGCACCCGTTCATACGGCGGCGGCGTCAACGCAACGGCTGTCGTGGCGACGAGCACGCAGAGACCCAGCACGGAGTAGCGCATAGTCAATAGTACGGCGGCCACGCGACAGACGTCGCGAGCGGCCTCGAAGTGGAGGACGGACAATCCTGTCCGTCACGCGAGGACGTACCCGCGTAACGCGCGTTCAGCGACGAGCAGGGCGTACGCGTCGTTTCTCGCGTGACGGACAGGATTGTCCGTCCTCCACTCGGCTTCGGGTCATTCGGATTCGGCCCGGAGTGTCGCGAATTCGTTTTTGACTGATCCGAGCTCGGTCCGGAGTGTCGCGAAATCGGACTGGAGCGATCCGGATCCCGTCTGCACTTTCGCGCATTCGGTCTGAAGTGATCCGAAATCGGTTTGGAGTGTTCGGAAATCAGTTTGGAGTGATCGAGTCTCGTCTGGAGGACACTGGCAATCAGTTTTGAGTATTCGAGTCTCGTCCGGAGGACACTGGCAATCGGTTTTGAGTGTTCGGGTCTCGTCTGGAGGACACCGGGGACACTCAAAAACGATTTCGGATCACTCAAAAACGATTTCAGTCTCGTCTGGAGGACACCGCGGATGCTCTGGAGTGTCCGAGTCTCGCCTGGAGGACACTTTCGGTGTCCGATTTCGTCGCCACGAGAGGACAGGACGGGCGTTGAAGCCTCGCTGCCGCCGATCGGTTAACCTGTGCCTTCCCGATCATGCGCATCCTCGGCCTTGTAGCGCTCGTGCTCCTTCCCGCTTTTCCTCTCCTTGCGGCGACGCCGTATTCGATCGGCACGCCGGTCCTGGTCGACGTCTGGGTCGATCCGGCGAGCGGTCATGACGCGAACGGCGGTACGGGGCCGGGTGATGCGCTGCGCACGCTGGCGGAGGCGTGGAACCGGATTCCGCGGGAGACGTTGCTCGCCGCTCACGGCTATCGCATTCAGCTCGCCGCCGGCACGTACACGCGCGAGGCGATTCCGCACTATCTCGAGTCGCGCTGGGGGACGGCCGAGCACCCGATCATCATCCAGTCCGCCGGCGCGCCGCGAAGCGCGCGGCTGGTCGGGGACCTGAACGTCTTCGATACGCGCTACCTCTATCTCATCGGGCTGGACATGCAGCCGGAGCCGGCGGGGGATGTCTTCCATTGCGAGCGTTGCGATCACCTGCTGGTCCGCGACTGCAATCTCGCGGGAGGCGCGGCGCGTCAGGCGCACGAGACGTTCAAGGCCAATCAGTCCTCCCACGTCTACATCGAAGACTCGACGATCTCCGGTGCCGATGACAACGCGGTCGATTTCGTGGGCGTGCAGTACGGGCACGTGATCAACAGCGTGATCTCGAACGCGCAGGACTGGTGCATCTATGCGAAAGGCGGCAGCGCGTACTTGCGCGTCGAGGGAAACGAGATCTTCGACTGCGGGACGGGCGGCTTCACGGCCGGCCAGGGCGCCGGCTTTCAGTTCATGGTCTCGCCGTGGCTGCATTACGAGGCGTACGACATCAAGGTCGTGAACAACGTCATCCACGACACGGAGGGAGCAGGCCTCGGCGTCAACGGCGGCTACAACATCCTGCTCGCGCACAACACGCTGTATCGCGTCGGCGAGCGCTCGCACATGGTGGAGGTCGTGTTCGGCGGACGAAGCTGCGATGGCGCTGCCGGTGATCCGGGGCGCTCGCAATGCGCCGAATACCTCGCCGCCGGCGGTTGGGGTACGACCGCCATCGACGACGGCAACAACTATGTCCGGATCCCGAATCGCAACGTGTCGATCTACAACAACGTGCTGTACAACCCTCGGGGATACGTGGCGCCACAGATCTTCTCGATTGCCGGTCCGTGGACGGACGCATCGACACAGAACGGCTCGAACGTCCCGGCGCGGACCGACGACGGGCTGCAGATACGAGGAAACGTGATCTTCAGCGACGGGGCGTCGCTGGGCATCGGGGACGGCTCTGGCTGCGCGGCCGCTCACCCGACGTGTAACGCAACGCAGTTGCTGGCCGACAATGCCGTCAACGCCTTCGAGCCGCAGCTCGTCAACCCTGCCGCGGGCGATTTTCGGCCGATGGCGCGCGGGAACGTGGCGACGGCGCGGACGTTCGCGATCCCGCCGTTCACCTGGGCCGACGCGCCTGTGCGGCCGGCCCCGCCCGCGGGCACCGTTTCGAATGACGTACGGTCGGATCGCGCCGGGCGGTCACGCGGCACACCTTCGACAGCCGGTGCGTACGTGGAAGGGCAGTCCGGTTCACCACGTCGCCGCGCCGTGCGTCCGTGAGGCGAGAGCCGATCGTTGGGTGCGGTGGCGCATAGCCACCGCACTCGGAGATTGAGTCGCGGTCAGCCGCGGGGAGCTTTGTCGGAGCCGTTGCGGCGCCCGTCGCCTGGACGATCGCCGGAGACGGAGCGTTCCTTCAACTCGTCACGGCTCTGGGCCTTGCGATTGTCGCGGTCGTCGGTCGGTTTGTCCTTCGGCGACTGAGAGGGGCCACCGGTGTTGTTACGGTCTTTTGCCATGTTTCCTCCTGCCTGCAATTACTCGCAATAACCACGCCGAATGGCTCGGTCCTTGCGATAAAAGACAGAGAGGCCCCTTATGAAAACACGAGACATTTATCTTCTGGTCGCCACCGTCATCGTGGCCGCGGGTTGCCGAGGAAACTCGAGCGATACGCTCAACCGAGGCCAGCAGCAGTACGAAGTCGTGCAGGAAGGCGCCGCGAGCGGAGTCAGCTCGACGATCAACGGCCCCGGGGAGCTCACTGCCCCCGCGATGACCGGCACGAATGCCGATACCACCACCGATTTCAATCTCCCGACGACGATTCCGTCGACGCCGGGAGCTCCGCAGCAGGCCGGAACCATCGCCGGCTCGCTGCCTCCCGATTACAGCGGAGGCGGCTCCATGGGCGAAGCGCCACGTACCCCGCCCCGTCCGGTAGCGCAGCAGCCGTCGGCGCCGCGTCCGGTGCAGCAGAGCCAGCCGGCGTATCAGCCGCCGCCCCGTCAGGCGTCGCAGCCGGTGCAGCCGGCCCAGCCACAGCCGTCCGAACCGGCCGCCGAGCCGGCCCCGACTGCGGGACCGTCCGACACGGCCGAGCCGGTAGAGCCGCAGCCTCCGGCGCAGCAGTCGGAGCCGGCGAAGCCGCAGGAGAAGAAGGAAAAACCGGCGGATGAGCCGAAGGACGCGCCGCCGGCTACCGAGACGGCGCCCAGCGAGCCTCCCGCGCCCCCGCCACAGCGGTAGGCGCGGGGACGTACCCAACAACCGCGGTGCAGCAAGTGGAGGACGGACAATCTTGTCCGTCACGCGAGAAAGTAGCATCGAAGAGATTCGTCATTCCCGCAGAAGTCCTGGTGCAGGTGTGCGGATGTGCAGCGTGCTCCACGCCATTTCTCGCGTGACGGACAGGATTGTCCGTCCTCCACTACTACGAACGACGCCCCCGTTCCCCAGCCCCGCCACCCCCTTTCCCTCCCGCGCGTACTAGAATGCGCGCCCTATGTCGCGGGTCACTTTTCAGTCGCTGATCCTCAAACTCCAGAACTTCTGGGCCGAGCGGGGGTGCATGATCGAGACGCCGCTCGACCTCGAGGTCGGCGCCGGCACGATGCATCCTGCCACCTTCCTCCGGGTCCTCGGGCCTGAGCCGTGGAACGTGGGCTACGTTCAGCCCTCCCGCCGGCCGGCCGACGGGCGTTACGGGGACAACCCGTTCCGTCTCGGCAAGCACTACCAGTTTCAGGTCATCCTCAAACCGTCGCCGCTGGAGGTGCAGGAGCTCTATCTCGACTCGCTGCGCGCCATCGGGCTCGACCTGACGCGTCACGACATCCGCTTCGAGGAGGACAACTGGGAGTCCCCCACCCTCGGCGCGTGGGGCGTCGGGTGGCAGATCCTTCTCGACGGGATGGAGATCACGCAGTTCACCTACTTCCAGCAGGCGGGAGGCATCGACCTCTCGCCCATCTCCGCGGAGATCACGTACGGCCTCGAGCGCCTGACGATGTTCCTCTCCCGGCAGTCGTCGATCTACGACATCGAATGGACGGACGGCGTCCCGTACGGCGCCGTGCGCAAGCACGACGAGTACGAGTTCTCGAAGTACTACTTCGAAGTCGCCGACGTCGCGCTGCACTGGAAGCTCTTCGAAGCGTATGAAGGGGAAGCGCGGCGCTGCCTCGACGAGAAGCTCGTGCTGCCGGCGTACGACTGGACCCTGAAGTGCTCGCACGTGTTCAACACGCTGGACGCGCGCGGCGCCGTCTCGGTGACGGAGCGCGTGGGCGTCATCAAACGGGTGCGCGACCTGGCGGTCCGCTGCGCGGCGCAGTTCCTCGAAGCGCGGCGCGAGCTCGGCTTCCCGCTGCTTCAGCAGCAGGAGGCGTCGTAAATGGCCGACTATTTCTTCGAGCTGCTCACCGAGGAGATTCCGGCGTGGATGCACGAGACGGCGCTGGGGACGCTGAGCGAACGGCTCACGAAACTGGCGAAGGAGCTCGGCGCCGAGGGAGAGGTCACGGTCAACGCCACGTCGCGGCGCATCGCCTTCCTCCTGCGCGCCCTGCCGCTGCGGGAAGAAGACCGCGAACAGGAGCTGAAAGGTCCGCCGAAAAAGTCCGCCTACGACGCCGAGGGCAAGCCGACGCAGGCACTCCTCGGGTTCCTGCGCAAGCAGGCCGCGTCACTCGATGACCTCCTCGAATCGGGCGACGAGTACGTCCGCCTGCGCAAGAAAGTCGAAGGACGCCAGACCGGCGCGCTGCTGCAGGAGCGCATCCCGGACATCGTCACGTCGCTGCGCTGGCCGAAGCAAATGCGCTGGGGCTCGGGCGAGCACGCCTACATCCGCCCGGTGCACGGGCTGATCTCGATCTTCGACGAACAACCGCTGCCGATCGAGATCTTCGGCATCAAGTCGGGGACGTCCACCGTCGGCCACCGCACGCTGGCGCGGCAGCGCTTCGAGGTGCAGTCGTTTCAGGAGTACGTCTCGAAGCTGGAGCTGGCGAAGGTCGTCGTCGATGCCCATCGCCGCCGCGAAGTGATGGCCGGCCGGGCCCGGATTCTCGCGCAGGAGGTAGAGGGCACGCCTTCCGCCGACGGCTCGATCTGGCTGCAGTGGCAGTACCTCACGGAGTTCCCGGGCGTCGTGCGCGCCGAGTTCCGGCCGGAGTATCTGCAGTTGCCGGAGGAAGTGCTCGTCACGGTCATGCGCGTGCACCAGAAGCAGCTCCCGATCCGCAACGCGCAGGGGCGGCTGACCAACTCCTTCCTGGCCGTGCTCGACAACGACGGCGATCCGGACGGCAACGCCGCCTACGGCAACTCGTTCGTCACGAACGCCCGCTTCGCCGACGCGCAGTTCTTCTACGAGACGGACCGCAAGCGGCCGCTCGCCGAGCGCGTCGAACAACTCGCGCATCTTCAGTTCCAGGAGAAGCTCGGCAACTACGCCGAGAAGTCGAAGCGCATCGAAGCCATCGCCGCCGCCATCTGCAAAGAGGCGGGCGTGGACGCGCAGGACGTGGTCGCGGCCGCGCGGCTCTGCAAGACCGACCTGGTCACGGAGATGGTGAAGGAGTTCACCGATCTGCAGGGGCAGATCGGCGGCATCTACGCCCGCGAGGAAGGGATGCCGGAGCCGGTGTGGCAGGCCATCTACGATCACTACCGCCCGGTATCGATCGAGGACACGCTGCCGCGGAACGTGGCCGGCGCGATCGTCTCGATCGCCGACAAGATGGACACGCTGGCCGGCTTCTTCAGCATCGGGCTGCGGCCGACCGGTTCGAAGGATCCGTTCGCGCTGCGCCGCGCCGCGCAGGGGGTCGTGCAGATTCTCCTGAATCGCGACAGGCGCGAGGTGCGCATCCCGTTCGAGCGGCTGCTCGACCTCGCGCTCGAACAGCACGGCGCCTCCGCCGAGGTGAAGCAGGCCCTCACGGCCTTCTTCGCGGAGCGCATCCAGACGATCCTCGAGGCGTCGGCCTGGGGCTTCGCGTACGACGAGATCCAGGCGGCCATGCAGGCCGGCTGGCAGGGGCCGCTCACCGATCTGGTCGACCGCACGCAGGCCATCAAGGACATGCGCGACGAGCCGAACTTCCTCTCGATCCTCGACTCGGCGAAGCGCATCGCCAACATCACGGCGGGGCACGACTCGACGTCCGTGGTGGCGTCGAAGCTGGAGCATCCGGCCGAGCTGCGGCTGGCCGAGCTGGCCGACGCGGTGGTCTCGCAGATCGAGGAGATGATCGCCGAGCGCCGCTACCGTCCGGCGATGGAGTCGTTCGCCGCGATGGCGCCGGAGCTCGAAGCGTTCTTCAAGGACGTGATGGTCATGGTCGAGGACGAAAGCGTCCGCCGCAACCGGATGTCGCTCCTGCGCAAAGTGGGCAGCGCCGTCGGACGGATCGGCGACGTGACGAAGATCGTCGTCGACCGAAGCGACTACAAGACGGCGTAACGCCGAGAAGATGAACGCAGAACGCAGAACGCAGAACGTCGAACGCGGAAAGGGTCTGCCCCCGGTCTTCTTCATTCTGCGTTCTGCGTTCTGCGTTCTGCGTTCTGGTTTCGGTCCCGCTCTCTCCCTCCTCCTTACTCTCGGTCTGCTCTCCTGCAATCCGGCGCCGAAAGCAGCGGCTCCGGCGGCCAAAGCGCCCGCTGCCGCGCCCGATCCGGAGCGCGGCAACCTGCTGAGCCTCTTCGCCGGGGCGACGGTGGTGTCGCGGACGAGCGAGATGTCGCTCGAAGCGTCGGCCGTTCACGCCATCGACGGCGATTCGCGGAGCGGCTTCATCTCGGTGCCGGGGATGGCCAGCACGACGCTCGTCTACGAGCTCGGCGGCCTCGCGCGCGTCGAGAAGCTGGAGGCGCTCTCGCCCCAGGAGCGGAACCGGCCTAAGGAGGTGCGCTTCGAGAGCTCGCTCGATGGCGTCACCTTCACGAAAGCCACGCCGCCGCTCGAGGCGCGCTACCTGCGCCTGACGGTCGAGTCGACGCGCTCCGCCTCCTACGTCCCGACGGTCCAGGTGCGCGGCACGCTCGTCAGTCCCGCTCCTCTCCAGCCGCTCGAAGGCTGCTGGAAGATCAACGGCCAGACGGCTCGCTTTCTGCACTCGGGCGCCGCGGTCAGAGGGATGATCGGCAAGAGCATTTACCTGGAAGGTGGCGCGGAGCGGGACGTCTACAAGCTCTCGTGGAGCGACGGGCCGCAGTACGGTATCGCCGCCATCGCCGTCTCCGCCGACGGCCGGCGTCTCAGCGGCGCGCACTGGTACCACGACCCCATCACGATCTTCTCGGGGGAAGCGTGGTTCGGGGAGCGTGCGGACTGCGACGCGAGCTTCCCCGCGGCTGATTTCCGTCTGCCCGCCGCATCGAAGAATCCTTACGTCTACGAGCCGGCGGTCCTCACGGCGGCGCCGAAGAAGATCACCGTCCACGAGTTCCGCGAGGCCACGCCCGCGGCCAATCGCGGCCGCGCCGAGAAGCGCGTCGCGGAGATCCGCGCACTCCTGCAGCAGCGCGGCTTCGATCTGTCGAAGACCGAGCTCGCCGCCGCGGGCTCCGACCGCCCCTGGCGCGAGGTCGAGAGCGAGACCATGCGTGAAATGATGAGCGTCGCGTTGATCGAGAGATAATCCGGGGCGAGGTTTGGGAGCGACATGGAGAAATACGTTTATTACTTCGGCGACGGTTCCGCCGAAGGCAACGCAAAGATGAAGGACGTCCTCGGCGGCAAGGGAGCCGGGCTTGCCGAGATGACGAACATCGGCGTGCCGGTCCCGCCGGGCTTCACCATCTCCACCGGCGTCTGCACGTACTTTTACGAGCACGGCAAGACCTATCCCGCGGAGCTGAAGCAGTCCGTGGCCGAGAACCTCGCCCGCGTCGAGGAATCGGTCGGACGCAAGTTCGGCGATCCGGCGAAGCCGCTCCTCGTCTCCGTCCGCTCCGGCGCCCGCGCCTCCATGCCCGGCATGATGGACACGATCCTCAACCTCGGCCTCAACGACGAGACGGTGCAGGGCCTCGCCGCGTCGTCCGGCGACGACCGTTTCGCCTTCGATTCCTACCGCCGCTTCATCCAGATGTACTCGGATGTCGTCCTGGAAATCGACCGCGAGCACTTCGAGCACGAGCTGGTCGCAGTCCGCGAGCGCGCCGGCGTGGCCACCGACGCCGAGATTCCGGCGGCCGGCCTGCGCGAGCTCGTCGATACGTACAAAGGCATCGTGCGCGACAGGCTCGGCCAGGAGTTCCCGCAGGACGTCGAGCAGCAGCTCTGGGGCGCCATCGGCGCCGTCTTCAACTCCTGGAACAACCAGCGCGCCATCACCTACCGCAAGCTGAACCAGATCCCCGACGACTGGGGCACCGCCGTGAACGTGCAGTCGATGGTCTTCGGCAACATGGGAGACGACTGCGCGACGGGCGTGGCCTTCACGCGCAATCCCTCGACCGGCGAGCGCAAGTTTTACGGCGAGTTCCTGCCGAACGCGCAGGGGGAGGATGTCGTCGCCGGCATCCGCACGCCGCTGCCGATCTCGAACACGCAAGTGCTCGGCGACGAGAAGTCGCTCGAGTCGACGTTCCCCGACGTCTACGCGCAACTCGTCGACGTCTACAAGAAGCTCGAGTCGCACTACCGCGACATGCAGGACATCGAGTTCACCATCCAGTCGCGCAAGCTGTACCTGCTGCAGACGCGCACCGGCAAGCGCACCGGCTTCGCCGCCGTGAAGATCGCCTGTGACATGGTGGACGAAGAGCTGATCTCGCAGCAGGAAGCGGTCGAGCGCGTGGAAGCGAACCAGATCGTACAGCTCCTGGCGCCGGTGTTCGACGCCAAGGAGAAGGGCAAAGCCGTGACCGGCGGACGCATCCTCGGGCGCGGCCTTCCGGCGGGACCGGGCGCGGCGACGGGACGCATCGCCTTCAACGCCGAGCATGCGGTGTCGATGGCCAAGAGCGATCCGGTGATCCTCGTGCGCGTCGAGACGTCGCCGGAAGACATCGCCGGGATGCACAGCGCCGCCGGCATCCTCACGACGCGCGGCGGACTGACCTCGCACGCGGCCGTCGTCGCGCGGGGCATGGGACGCCCCTGCGTCGTCGGCGCCGGGCAGTTGCGCGTCGACTACGCCAAAGGGGAGCTGCGCAGCGAAGGACACGAGCCGCTCGAGGAAGGGGACTGGGTCTCGATCGACGGCACGACCGGCGAGATCATCGGCGGGAAGCTGGCCACGAAGCCTTCGGAAATCGTCCAGGTGCAGCTCGAAGGGACGATGAAGCCGGAGGACTCGGAAGTCTTCCGCAACTTCGACCGTCTGCTGAAATGGGCGGACGAGATCCGCACGCTCGGCGTGCGCACGAATGCCGACACGCCGAACGACGCCCGCGTGGCGCGTCTCTTCGGCGCGCAGGGCATCGGCCTGTGCCGCACCGAGCACATGTTCTTCGCCGAGGAGCGCATCCTGAAGGTGCGCGAGATGATCCTGGCGCGCAACGAGGCCGGACGGCGGAAGGCGCTCGCCGAGCTGCTGCCGTTCCAGACGGAAGACTTCGAAGGCATCTTCCGCGAGCTGCACGGCCTGCCCGTCACGGTGCGCCTGCTCGACCCGCCGCTGCACGAGTTCCTGCCGCACACGGAGGCGCAGATCTCCGCCGTCGCCCGCGACATGAACTGGGGCTTCGTCGAGCTGCGCAACAAGGTCAACCAGCTCCACGAATCGAACCCGATGCTCGGCCACCGCGGCTGCCGCCTCGGCATCACCTACCCCGAGATTTACGAGATGCAGGTGCGGGCGATCTTCCAGGCCGCCTGCGACGTGAAGAAAGACGGCATCGACGTCCAGCCCGAGGTGATGATTCCGCTCGTCGGCACGATCAAGGAGCTGGAGCTGACGAGCGAGATGGTCCGTCGCGTCGCCGCCGAGGTGATCGCGGAGAAGGGCGTGGAAGTGCCGTTCCTCGTCGGCACGATGATCGAGATCCCGCGCGCCGCCCTCGTCGCCGACAAGCTCGGCGCCGCGGCCGAGTTCTTCTCCTTCGGCACGAACGACCTGACCCAGATGACCTTCGGCTACTCCCGCGACGACGCCGGCTCATTCCTCCCCGAGTACGTCGACAAGAAGATCCTGCCGAAGGACCCGTTCGAGTCGATCGACCAGGAAGGCGTCGGCCAGCTCGTCAGGCTGGGCACGGAGCGAGGCCGCTCCGCTAACGAGAAGCTGAAGGTAGGAGTGTGCGGCGAGCACGGTGGAGACCCCGACTCGATCCGCTTCTTCCGCGGCGTGGGGCTGAACTACGTGTCGTGCTCCCCGTACCGCGTGCCGGTGGCGCGTCTGGCGGCCGCGCAGGCGGAGCTGGAGCACAAGCACTACGAAGGATAGGTATCTTGGAGTGCGGTGGCGAACGCCACCGCTCTGGTACACGTATAGAAGAGCGGTGGCGTTCGTTCGCCACCGCACT
>DASWMP010000166.1:0-16524 GCA_036399695.1 Thermoanaerobaculia bacterium
AAAGGTGCTCACACCGAATGACTTCCAATCTCTGCCAGAGCTCGAGCGAACCATCCTCGCTTTTCAAAACAGGTTCTCGAACCTGGCCAAGCCGTTCAAGTGGAAGTTCACGCGCGACGACTTGCGCCGCTACCTGGACAAGCTCACGCTCATGCCTCAAGCAGCGTGATCGAATTTAGCGAATGGAGTACTAAGTAGAGGCTTTCTGCTGCGCTTTACTTCTGAGGTGAATTCTGCACCGGAGATCTGCGGATCGGCTCCAGCCTCCCTTTGCGGAGTCTTCACGAACGCATCCAGAAGAATGTCTTCGGCGAGGGCGCGATCGCCAAGCGGCGTACGAGGAGGAGAAGAGCTCGATCGAGCCCAGTGCGCTCTGGGTGCCTTCTTCCGCCGTATCCGATCACGACACGGTCGGCAGTCGGCCATCAAAGCTACAGCCCACAAGCTCGCACTCGTCTTCTATTCGATGCTCAAGAACCAGACCGAATACCGCGACCCGGGCGTCAACTACTACGAACAGAGATACCGAGAAACTCTACTCAATTCACTGACCCGAAACGCCGCCACCCTCGGCTTCGCTCTCGTCCCCGTAGCGCCTGCCGGCGGCGTGCACCCCAACCGAGGAAACGCGACTCCTACCGCCGCACGAGATCCAACCGCATCCGCCCGAAATCGATCGTCACATTGAAGTTGCGCAGGTAGTTCTCCCCGATGATCCCCGCCGACGGCTCGT
This sequence comes from Thermoanaerobaculia bacterium, assembly GCA_036399695.1. Lineage (GTDB taxonomy): Bacteria > Acidobacteriota > Thermoanaerobaculia > Gp7-AA8 > Gp7-AA8 > DASVEE01. The sequence continues at coordinate 734 of DASWMP010000166.1, forward strand.
GCTCTTCCGAGGCATACAGCGGAATCGTCCGGAACGTCCCCGACCACTTATCCAGCCCCACCGACACGTTCTCCAGCTTGGACCCGTTCTTCTGCGCGCCGCCGAGGCCCTGCAGGACGGCGTTGTGGCCGCGGGGGGCGATGAAATTGATCGGCATCTTGTGCATCTGGGAATCGTTGAGGAACGTCACTTCCGACCCCGTATCGAGCACGAACAGGAACCATCCGCGCCCGTTCACGGTGCCGCGCACGAACGGCCGGAAGCCTTCGAAGAACAGGTTCTGGTCGGCGGCGGGCACGCGGTCGCTGCTCGTGAGACGGGTGAACGTGACCCGGTTGCGCGAGAAGTTCAGGTCGATGCGGAACTCCTTCAGCAGATTCGCGCCGAGGAGAAAGTCCATCTTGAACTCGCGCTTCCCTTCGTCAGTGATGAGGAAGCTCATCTTCGAGTCCGGCATGATCGCCACCGGGATGTTCTCCACGACGATGGCCCCCATCTCCAGGCTGTCGAGCATCCCGAACTCCACGCCGATCGCCTCGCCGAGCAGGCCGTAGAACTCGCCGCGGAACGTGCCCAGACGGCGGACGCCCAGCTCGTCGGCCAGGCGCTGGGAGATGATCGACAGCACCGCGCCCGAGTCGATGATCCCCTGAACGTCCTTCGTCTTGTTCACCCGTACGTCGAGGCGCGGCACGTTCGGACGGCCGAAGCGCATCGGCAGCTCATCGCTCGGCAGCCCCTGGAAGCGGTAGGCCGGCTGCTGCGTCATGGCCGTGAGGTAGTCGAGATGCCAGCGGCGGACATTGAGCCCGTTGTCGATGGCGATCTTCGCCCACTCCAGGCTCGCCTCGTAGTTGTTCTGCAGGTACTCGACCTGCGAGAGGTCCCACGCGATCTGCGCGTACGTGGCGCGGAAGGGGCCGAGGTCGAGCGCGGAGCGGAGGTGCGTGCGGGCGTCGTCGTAGCGTCCGGCCACGAGGCAGGCCGCGCCGAGCGCACCGAGATCGTGCGCGTTCGTCCGCTGCCGCGAGGCCAGCACCGGTCCCATCTCGATGGCGCGCAGGTAGTCGTTTTTCCGGAGCATCGAGTGGACGTCCGAGCCCCGCTCGATCTTGGAGGGCTCGAGGATCAGCGGCCCCACGGAGACGTCGGAGTAGAGCGCGCAGCCGCTCACGGCCAGCAGCAGCGCAGCCGGCACCGCGTTGACGACAACTCGACGAATCGCCTTCATGAATGAATCCCCCGTTCGATTTGCGGCGATTCTACGAGCCTTCCATCGCGAAGACGCGCCTGCCATGCCGTTTCGGTACAGAGCGTTTGAGAGTCTGTGACAACAGGGAGAGGGGGGAGGATGCATTCGGGTGACCCACGGTGGCCGGACAGACAAGAGCGTCTTCCCACATCACGAAAAGCCAATGTGGGACAGACACTCTTGTCTGTCCGGCCACCCCAGCCCTCCGAGTAATGGGAAACATCCTCGCTTTCCATAATTCAGGGTAGGGATGGAACGCCTTTCTCCCACCCCTAGCTCAGATGCCGATGCGGGGCGGGAATCGTCGGGGGCGGGAAGCGCGGGTGATCGGCCCCGATGATTTCGGCTGGGGGCGTGCCGTTGCCGCCACCCTGCGTCACTCCTCGCTCCCGTTCGGCGAGACCCTCATCGCCACGCCCCTTACCGAAGCCCCGCCGCTCGGCACGCGCGACCGTCTCTCGCTGGCCGGGCAGTTCGCGGCGCATCAGGCCTTGCTGCAGTTCGCCGGCATCGCCGACGGCGACGTCGACGCCAGCGACTGGGCCATCGTCCCGAAGCGCGGCAGCGACGTGCGGCTGATCCGCATCGCCGCCCGCGCCTCCGCCGGCGAGAGCGCGCCTCCGGTGCTGACGCTCGCGCAGCAGTTCGCCGAGCTCACCGGCGCGCACCTCGACGTCCTGCGCCAGTCGTGGGCCCGCGCGGAGGCCGTCTACGTCGAAGCCTTCCGCCGCCTCTCCGGCGACGTCGCCGCCGACCTTCGCTGGCTGCGTGCCGCCGCGCATGGGCTCATCGCCTCTCCCGGTCCTGAGGCGCTGCAGGCACTGCAGGGCGTCAACGGCTACGACGACATGGCCTGCATCGACAGCATCACCCGCTTCGCCCCCGACGCCGTGATCCTGCGCGGCGCCTCGCCGCTGGCGCGCTACTCCGCGCTGGCGGCACTCGGCACCTTCACCGGCAGCGAGACCGCGGTGGCCGAACAGGTCGTGGCCTTGCAGCGGCGCCTCTTCGCCGTCGCGGACGCGGACCTCTTCGACGAAGCTTCCCGCCGCGTCGTCGGCCTCCTGCAACGCCTCGGCGGCGCCGCCTGGCTCGTCCCCGGCGCCGAGCCTTCGCTGCCGCCCTCGCGCCCCTTTCTCGTCGCCCCCCGCATCACCGCCCGCAAAGCGCTCGACGAGCGGAGCCTCGATCTCGCCGCCTTCGTCGAGAGCGACGCCTTCGCCGCCTGGCTCGAACATGGCGAGCTGCCCGCGGCCGCGTCGCCGTTGCCGTCGCTCGTCGAGCCGGCCCGGTCGTACGTCGGCGCGCTGGCACTCCTCGGCACCCGCATCCCGCGCGAGCTGGCCACCCGCTTCCTCCACGACTTCCTCTTCAGCGGCGCGCTCGAAGAGCTGGTCGTCCCGGGGGTGACGTCCGTCGACGACGAAGCTTTCGTCTTCGCGACCGAGGCGCTTCGCGCCCAGGCCGCCACGCTCATCCCGGTCGCCTCGCGGCCGTCGCTCTGCCGCGTCGCCGCGCAGCGCACCGAAGGCATCGCCGCCGCACGCCTCTGGGTCGACGCCGGCGAGCCGGCACGCGCCGCCGAAGCACTGGAACGGGTCGCGTGGACGTCGAGCGAGGACCTCGTCTCCACCCTGCACCGCATGCCGCGCTCGGTACTGACGCCCGCGCTGGCCACCCGCTACGCGAATGCCCTGATCGACTGCGGCCGTTACCGCGATGCCCGCGACGTCGCCGCGTCGCTCACCGGCGACGAACAGGAGCTCGTGCTCGCCCGCGTCGAGCGCCGCACCGGCGACTATGCCAGCGCCCTCACCCGCGTGCAGACGCTGCACGGCTTCGAAGCAGCCATCCTTCACGGCGAGCTGCTGCGGCTCCTCGACCGCCACGCCGACGCGGCCCGCGTCTTCGCCGCCTGCGTCCCCCAGGACGAAGAACAGACCCTGCGCCTCACCTACGAGCGCAGCATCCTCCACGAAGCGCACAGCCACGACCTCCACCCGTCATCACAGCACTACCTCGCCGCGCGCCTCGCCACCTACCGCGCGGCAGCTCCGGACGAAGCCTCCCGCTGGGCCGCCATCTCCCTCGAGCGCGCCCGCTGCACGATCGAGCGGGTCGACGCCTGGCTGGACCGCATGTACGCCGCCTTCGTCGCCGGCCGCTGGATCGAAGCGCGCCACCTCGGCCTCGAAGCGCTACAGGTCGTCGAAGAAACGCAAGGCGACCGCGCCGCCGGCGGCATCCTCTTCACGCTGGCCTACCTCGCCGCCGACGACGGCCAGTGGGCGCAGGCGTCGCAGTTGCTGGCCCGCCTGCAGCAGTACTACCGCGGCACGAGCGACGAGACGCGCCTGCGCGAGCTGCAGCTCATCACCGCGCATCTCGCCTTCTCCCGCGGCCGTTTCGCCGACGCGCGCCGCGAAGCGATGGCGCTGCTGCAATCGCACCCCGCACACGAACAGGTCCGCGAAGCCGCCGCGCTCATCCTCGACGAGCTCGACCTGCTCGAGCACCACCGCCGCCCGCTCCGCTCCACCGGACGCACGAACAACGTGGAGCTGACAGCGCGCCACGAAGCGATCCGCCGCGGGCTCCCGCTCGAAGGCACGCACCCGCTGAAACGCTTCCGCGCCGCGCTCGCCCACAACGACCGGGCGCTGGCGCAAAGGCTCGCGCACGAGCTGCACCTCGACTTCGAGGAGACGCTCGCCATCGAGGACACCGAGCTGCGCATCCTCCGCGCCGCCGCCATCCGCGAGTTCCCCTTCACCGCGCACGACTTCGACCTCCCCTGGTGCTACGCCACGCGCAACCGCCTCGGCCAGTGGCATGTCATCGGGACCCGCACCGCCTCGCCGCAGGAGCTGGAGCAGGCGCAGGGCGAATGGATGCAGTGCAGCGACCACGAGCTGCTCTGGTTCGATGGCTTCGACACCTGGAGCCGCGAAGCACAGCAGGCCGTGGCCGCACTCTTCCGCACGAAAGCGGAGCACCACCGCCTGCGCCGTGTCGTCGAACAGGAAGAGCGGACGCCGCACCGCGCCGACGCCATCGACGGCCTGGTCGGCGACTCACCGGCCATGCGGGAGGTGCATGCCCTCATCTCCCGCGTCGCACGCCGCGACGTCCCGGTCTGCATCCTCGGCGAGTCCGGCACCGGCAAGGAGCTCGTCGCCCGCGCCATCCACCGCAACTCCACCCGCCGGCAGAAGCTCTTCACGGCCGTCAACTGCGCCGCCCTGCCGGAGAACCTGATCGAGAGCGAGCTGTTCGGCCACGTGCGCGGCGCCTTCACCGGCGCGGACCGCGACCGCGCGGGCCTCATCGAGACGACCGACGGCGGCACGCTCTTCCTCGACGAAATCGGCGAGATGCCCCTGCCCGCGCAGGCGAAGCTGCTCCGCTTCCTGCAGGAAGGCGAATTCCGCCGCGTCGGTGACACCACGAACCGCACGGCCGACGTGCGCATCGTCAGCGCCACGAACCGCAAACTCGAGCGCGCCGTCGAAGAAGGGGAGTTCCGCGAAGACCTCTATTACCGCGTGCGCGGCGTCGAGTTGGGCCTGCCGCCGCTCCGCGACCGCGCCGCCGACATCCCCATCCTGGCCCTGCACTTCCTCGCCGCCGAACATGCCAAACACCGCGGCGGCGCCTCCGCCCTCTCGTCGGAAGTCGAAGCCGTCTTCGCCGCCTACGGATGGCCCGGCAACATCCGCGAGCTGCAGAACACCATCCGCGCCGCCCACGCCATGGCCGGCGACGCCCGAGAGCTCGCCCTCGAACACCTCCCCCAACGCCTCCGCAACACCATCCCCACCCGCACCGTCGCCGGCTCCTACCAGGACGCCGTCACCCGCTTCCGCCGCGACCTCATCGAAAAGTCCCTCGTCCAGGCCCACGGCAACCAGAACCAGGCCGCCTCGCTGCTGAAGATGTCACGCCAGGCACTGGCGTATCAGATAAGGGAGCTGGGGATTATGGTCAAGAAGCAGTAGGCGGTTGGCGGTACGCGCGCTCCGCGCGCTCGCGGTTGGCGGTAGAAGCGCTGACGGAGTTGCGTCCGGTTCCACTGCCAACCGCCAACTGCCAACCGCCAACTGGCGCGATATCATCGCGCCATGACGAACGTCGAAATCGCCATGACAGCAGCGAAGCGGGGCGCCGCGATCCTGCTGAAGTACTGGGAGCAGCTCGGAAAGGAAGATGCCGATCTGAAGGCGCGCAACGACTGGGTTTCGAATGCCGATCGCGAGAGTGAAGCGGCCATCATCCAGTACATCCAGGAGCAGTGCCCCGGCGATCTCGTCCTCGGCGAAGAATCCGGCATGGTCGACTCCTCCCATGCAGCGACCGGCCGCACCTGGATCATCGATCCGCTCGACGGCACGTCGAACTACCTCCAGCACTTCCCCTTCTGGTCCATCTCCATCGCCCTGCGCAGCTCCACCGAGATGATCGCGGCCGTGATCTACGAGCCGCTGCGCGACCTCTTCTTCACCGCCGAGCTGGGGGCGGGCGCGTACCGCAACGGCGCGCGCATGCACGTCAGCAATCAGGGCGGCCTCGAAGGGGCGTTCCTCGCCACCGGCTTCCCCTTCCGCGCGCAGTCGTACGTCACCCCGTACGTGCGCATCTTCGAGGACGTCATCCGCACCGCCAAAGGCGTCCGCCGCGCCGGCTCGGCGGCGCTCGATCTCGCCTACACCGCCGCGGGCATCTTCGACGGCTTCTTCGAGATGCACCTCGCGCCGTGGGACGTCGCCGCGGGCTCGCTCCTCGTCACTGAAGCCGGCGGCGTCGTCAGCGACTTCTCCGGCGGGCAGCGCTGGCTCGAGCGGGGCAACATCATCGGCGCCCCCCGTCCCGTCATCGAGCCGCTGCTCGAAGTCATCGGCCGTCACATCACCGAGGAGCAGCTCGACCACCGGCGCGGAGCGCGCATCTTCACCGCGTAATGCCAAAGCTTCCCCGCGCCTTCTACCTCAACGACACCGTCTCCGTCGCGCGGGCGCTCCTCGGCTGCGTGCTGTGGCACCGCAACGGCGACGAGCTGCTCGCCGCCCGCATCGTCGAGACGGAGGCGTACCTCGGCGCGAACGACATGGCCAGCCACGCCCGCCGCGGCATCCGCACCCCGCGCAACGAGTCGATGTACCTCGAAGGGGGCCACGCCTACGTCTACCTCAGCTACGGCATGCACTGGTGCATGAACGTCGTGACGCAGGAGGAAGGCCTCGCCGAGGCCGTGCTGCTGCGCGCCGCCGAACCGGTCGAAGGCGTCGAGTTCATGCGCGAGCGGCGCCCGAAAGCGAAGCACGACCACGAGCTGATGAACGGCCCCGGCAAGATGTGCGAAGCCATGGGCATCGACAAACGCCGCGACGGCACGTCGCTCAAGAGCGACGTCCTCTGGCTCGCCCCGCGCGACCGCCCGGTCGACGACAGCGACATCGCCGTGAGCAAACGCATCGGCGTCGACAACTGCGGCGACGCCGCCCACTGGCCGCTCCGCTTCTTCATCCGCGGCCACCGCCACGTCTCGCGCTACCGCTATGAGCGCTGACCACTACCGCACCCTCGCCGCCCCCGCCGAGTTCCGCCACAAAATCGACCGCTCCGAATTCCTCGGCATCGCCTTCCCCATCACCCACGACGACGACTTCTTCGCCGAGCTCACCCGCATCCAGAAACGCCACTTCGACGCCACCCACCACTGCTGGGGCTTCCGCCTCTTCCACGAGTCCCGCACCCGCAGCTCCGACGCCGGCGAACCCTCCGGCACCGCCGGCAAACCAATCCTCGCCGCCCTCGAAGGCGCCGACATCCACGACGTCGCCGTCATCGTCGTCCGCTGGTACGGCGGCATCAAACTAGGCACCGGCGGCCTCCAACGCGCCTACCGCGAAACCGCCGCCGAGGCGCTCAAGGTGGCCCCCCGCCTCGACCGCTACATCTACACCCGGGTCCGGGTAATCGTCCCCTTCGACTCCCTCGGCCAAATCTACCGCCTCGTGTCCCCACCCGCGGTGCTCCTGGCGGAGGAGCGCTACGGCGAGACCAACGAGTTCTTCTTCGACGTCCGAACTTCCGAGGTGGCGGCGTTCACGAAGCGGTTGGCGGAGCTGCGCCTGGAGTGGGGGGAGCATCAACCCAACGCGTAGCCCCGTCGCCCGAGCCGAAGAAGCACTAGTGGAAGACGGACAATCCTGTCCGTCGGGCGAACAGTCTCGCAACCACGTCGACCTTCGTATCTGCTTCCTCGCCGCGCATGCCGATCCCGCCGAACGCTAGCTCAGACTCCGCGCCTGGCCGGCGCTTCAATCCTCTTCCTCCTTGTCGCTTATCTCGATGTCCGCCCATCGGAGAGCACGACGCCACGGCGGGATTACGTGCTCCAAATCGCGAACACGGTAGCCGAGGAAGTAGTCCCGAAGCCCTGAATCATCTGGTTTCTTGCGGACTCTTCCGAGCAGAAGGCTTGCTTCGGCGCGGCGGACCGCCGATGCGGCGGAAGCTTTCCAAATCATCCGCCGTGCCCAGAACGGCGTTGCCACGTCGCTGCAAGCGAGGAACAGACGCCCCGCAGCCCATCGGTGTTCTGAAAGACGGTCGAAGAGAAAACGTGCGAGCCAATGCCTGGCCCAACGCTCGCGCTCCAGGCGGTGGACCGCTGCCTGGCCGAGTTCGTTCACCCAACGCGATGAGTCGGCGCGGGTCAGCCGCGCGCGCGAATCCGCACTGTCCGGCATCCATCCTAGAACGAATCTGGCCCTCGCGCGATCCAATTCCTCTCCGCTTGACAGCAATTCATCTATTACGGACATCAGTCGAGCAGGCTGAGCCCGGGCAGAGAGTGCGACCTGAATCAGCTCCGAATTCGACCGCGAGTCGCGCACGAGATCCAGCAGGATCGTCCGCGCCGTGTCGTTATCGAGCGCCGGATCATTGAGGTCGGAGAGCATGCTATTCAAGCCGTCGTTGTCAACGAATCGCGTCCCCATGGCCTGACCACGATGAAACGGATACACGAGTTGCCACAACTGCAGTGCCGCAGGATGCGCGGTCCGCAAGGCGTGATGGACCACTGGCACCAGTAGGCCGCTGTGACGGAGATGGGCGTAGACGGGTGACGCGAGGAGCAAGCGCACCCACGTTTCGAACACTTCTTGAGGAACGTCGCCAGCAAGACTCTTGGGAAACTGCTGCGATCTCCCCATGGTATCCGGGTTCGAGAGGTGATCCGTAATTCTCACCGCGAGTTGTTGCAGTCCCTGAGCGACGGCTATTTCATCCGAAACATCGGTGGATGCACCATTCGCTCGTGCCGTCTGCGGAGCCGCCAAGGCGCAAACGACGCCGGCTGCGGTCAACCCTTGCATCCCCGTCGTGCGGCTCAGTAGAAACGCCTCATATTGAAAGGCGGTGTCCGCGAGCCCTTGCGCCACTTCCGCGAAAGGAGCGAGGACCTCGGGCGGTGTTCCCTCTGCGAGCCTCGACTCCTTGAGCAATAGCCTGGCGATCCCGCCGTGAGTCGCGATGTCGGCGATGAGCAGTTTTACATCTGCTGGCGTTAGGGCCATACCGCCGAGCCATACGAGAAGAAAACGACTTCGCTGTCGGCGGAGAGGATCACGTTCCGTACGAGCCGCTGCCACCGCCTTTTGTTGCAGCGCCTCATCGTGCCCCAACGCGAGTGGCTCGTACAGGTCATGCGGCTCGCCTTCGAATGGGTGTTGCAGAAGAAGACGTATGCGCTCCGACGCAGACGCCTGCGCGACGATACACGCATAACCACACTCGAGCGCATGATCCATCGACTCCACTTTGGGGACCGCATGCAGAACGCTGCGCAACAGCTCCCGCCGCAGCTCGAGTTTCAAGAGAGGTAGGTGGCCCGCCAACACCCACGACCATGCAGGATCGCTTGCGTGGATGCGGCGCGGGATATCGGCGAAGAACGCGCGCCAAATGCGAGCTCCTGCTTTTGGAGCCCAGGCTGCGAGGGTGGGCTCCACCTTCTCCAGATCGTGGTCGTCCAATGAGGTCATCCGGCCGGTATGAAGCTGTTGAGACCCGGCGAATCGCTCGACGGCCGCATGCGCGAGTTTGGCCCGCCAAGTCTTTGCTGGTGCGGGACTCTCTGGATCGAGCGCGAGATGTGCTGCGTTCTGCGCCTCCCGGAGTGTTTGTTCGAAGTCACCGGTTCCGCGCAGCTGTAACAATTCTTCTCTACTAAATCGCTTCCGATGGATGGCCGGGCTCGCCCGTTGCGGCAGTCTGGTCAGCAGATCCGCCAGATCAGCGCGTCGCGTGGTCTGAATGAGCTCACGTAGAGCGGCAACTCGTGGAGCATCTGGTTCATTGAGCGAAGACAAAACTTCGGTCTCGTACCAGGCCACGTCACTCGTTGCCAGAATCCTGCGGATAGCGAGGCACTCGCTGTCATCGAGGTATCCACCGACAGCTCTGCGCCCGGCTATCAATGCGAGTACGTCGTTGGGCTTAACCAGCGCAGGAAACTCCCAAGCTAGTGACAGACCGAGGCGTTGAAGGGCGCGTACCGACTGTCCTGCCCGCCGATCGGCGACAGTCAGTTCGAGGTCTCGGAGCGACGGATCAGACGGAACAAGTTCCACCTCCGGTGGCGCCGCACCTTGGTCACCGATAAACCAATAGGCCCCGGCAGGGATGATGCGAAACCACTTCCGCACTGCGTGCGCGACGGCGGTTTCGTTACGTTCAATCCCCAGGCGAATGATCGGCTCGGCCACCGTGACGATTTTTTTGTGAACAGGTTGGCCGAAGGACAGCAGTCGGAGCACCGATCCAAGGACGAGCGGGACAAGGTTGCGAAGGTCGTCGAGATCGTGCGTCGAGAAGTTACGGGCGGAAAGCCACTCCGACAGCAGGAAGTCGAGGACCTCGGGTCGCGTCGTCGTATCACCCGCAACGGCGGACGCGGCCACTGCCGCGCGAAGCCAGCGGACCTTCTCGTCGTCGCTCCGATGTGGTTGAAGCAGTTCTTCAAGCATCCGCCCGAAGGCCGCGTCGTCGTTGTTCAACAGTGTGTCCCGAATGAGCAGTCCCATCCCGAACTCGAACTGCGGGCCGTTCAGAGCGAAGAGGCCATTCTGTCTGGTGAGAATACCTCGTGAGGTAATGTTCTGGACCGAGGCGTCGATATGCTCGGTCACTTCAGCCACGCGGCTACGTACCGCCTTCAGACTGAGCTTTCTCTGCTTTAGCCACTCCTCAGCGAGACCAGCCAACATCGCCTGTAATGCTTCCGGCCGCAACTGCACGCCTGGCGAGCGAGGGATCACCTTTTCTGATACATCGAGAAAGTGGAGGACGTCGGCTGTGACAAACCCGAACAGAGGCAGCTCTTTCCAGAACCGGACTGAGAGCCCAAAGTATCGGGGATGGCGCATCAGATCCCTTGCCTCTTCGGGCCACTCGTCAATATCCTTCGTGGAAAGCGAATTCCGGGCAAGTGCCTCTGCGAATTCAGGGACATTGAATGGTCCGAGCTCCACGCGACTGTGTGACCGGTTTCCCAGCCACCAGGCGCTGTCCTCGAAATCGTTACGTCGCCAAGTAACGATGAGGGCCATTTGGGCTGCGGCTGCGCTCACTGGTACCGCCGTCGCGACCGCCATCCGAAATGGCGCGGCGTCGGTAGCATATTCGTTTGCGCCGTCGAGCACGATCGCGCACCACGGACGGGAACTCTCCTCTGCGATCTGCTTCTGACGCTCGATCATGGCAGTCGCATGCTGAGAAAACTGGCGCATGCCGCGGCGGACCTGCGCTTCGATCATCGCGTCAAGCTGTCCGTTTCCCATCTTCACATCATCGGAAGAGAAGAAGAACACTGGCAACGTGAGCTGGCTCAAGTTCTCGGAGAGCCACCGATACACCAGCCACGTCTTGCCATCGTAGCGGTCGCCCACGACTACTGCGATCGGACACGCATCTGTCGCTGCACAGTCGTTGAGCCACGTCGTCAGCTGCGACTCGGCATCGCGAGGAATCGCTTCAGCCACATCAAAAGGCGTAACGAAGTTTGCCTGCGCATCTCTGATGATTCTTTCGCGCAAATCTGCGTTGTGGTTCTGTACGAACCGCTGCCATGTCGGGAGGTCTCGCAGTGATTTTTCGAGCTGTGACTTCCACACAGCAAAGGTCGGCTGATCACGAATCGCGGTTAGTTCCGTGCGAATCGATTCGATGTCAGGTGGTTCCCCGCCACCGCGCCACGCAGGGTCCGAGAGAATGGAGGCCGTGATGTTTATGTCCGTGGCCGCCAAGGCAACGATCTGACCAATCTCCGGTAGCTGAGCTGACGTGGACGTGTCCAGCAGCAGGGTCCCGAGACCCTGCGCTTCCCCGTGGCGGCGGAGATCGGCGGCTGCCTGCGCTCCGACGGTGGTGGTGGCCGCAAGAACCCACAATTCAAGATGCCGGTATCGCAAAGCCGCATTCGCGAGGCCACCAAGTAGCTCGCGCGTCGGGACCTCATTCTTGTGCCGTTTGGCCTCGACTGCGAAAGGTATATCTGCGATCGCATCCACGCCGCCCTGTGTTCCGGCCTGACACAGGCGAACGCCCACGCCTGAAATGCCCACGAGCAGGCGTGCGACGAGTGCTTCGAAGCTTTTGTCGCCACTCGGGCGAAGGTTGCGCAGGGCGGCGAGCGTCGGTGAGGGACCAGGATGCGACGGATCAGATCTCATGTTCGGGTGGTCAGGATTCTACCCGCCGTCCCGTCCGCCTTACGTGCCGTCATCTTTGCGTTGAAGCATGCATCGCTGCCTCCCGACGCGTGACACGACGGACTTCCATTTCTGCCTCTGGCGAGGGCGAAGGCGCGGCCACAACGTGGAGCTATGCGAAATGCCAGGCTCGGGTTCGTTGTGCTCTCTCTCGCTATGTCGACCGTAGCCGCCGCTCAGGATCTATCTCAGAAGGAGCGCCAGCGGCATGCGTCTCCGGCGGTGGTCGTGACGCCGCAAATCGTGACACTCTACGACGCGCTCGTACCGCTCACCCGCCATCGTCAGGACGCTGTAGTCGAACATCTCACCCCGGGTGTAAAGGCGGCGCTCTGGACGCACAATCTGCAGATGTTCCTGCAGCGTCATCCGGAGCTTTCGTCGGCGCAGAGAGCCTTGATCTATGACGGATTGGACCTGGTAGGAACGCCCGGGTTCTTCAACTCCGAACCAGCGGAGGAACAGGATGCGAAGGTCGTTGATTTGCGCCGCCGTGCGGAAAGATTGTTCTCCCGTGAACTGCTGGACGGCGTCTTTCTTCGGCTTGGCCCAGAGCCGATCCCCAGGATTTACGACGCCGGTCAGCTCGAGCCCGAGAGCGGCCCGCACAATTACTGCAACTGCGAGGATTGGTATGACTGCAGCCCGATCTGGCCGAGCGTGATTTGTCATAACGAGCCAGACCTCTACTGTCTGGTCAGGCGCGGGTGCGGCTTCTTCGGGACGTCGGTCTGCAACGGGGTCTGCTAGCGTGGCTGAATCGATGGCCATCGGTGAGCTTTATCGGGAGATCGCGGCATGGCCGCGTGAACGGCAACGGGAGTACCTCCTGGGCGTGCCGCCGGAGAGGCGCGCCGAGCTGTGGACGTTCCATCTGCGTCGCGTGCGGGAGGAGCACCCGGAGCTGACGGCGGAGCAGCGTGCCGTGCTGGATGAATGGCTGGCGCTCATGAACGGTCCGTTCTTCTCCGCGAAGACGTCGCCACCGGAGGCCGCGGAGCTGAAGAGACGTGCGCATGCGGCGTTTCCGCCATCCATGATCTACGCGATCTTCTACGTGTTCGGCAACGGGTGAGCTCTCTCCGAGATCGCCGCCGATGCGGGCTGAGACACTGCGGATGAGCGCGGACGGCTACACGTGTAGAAAAGCGGCAGCTTCCGCTGCCGCAGTCGAAACTACGCCGCCGCGCCCGTCGCAGGGCAACGTGACGAACGTTCCGCCTTGCTCGTGCAGCCCGATCTCGGACTACTGCGACACGTTCGGCTCAGGATTGGGGTTTTACACCTGCGTACAAGGCCGCTGCTGGAGCTCCCCTGACGGCTGCGGGACGCTGTGGCGGTTTGCCTGCACAGGAGTTTGCGCTCTGAGACCGGGGTGATAGGAGGGCTTTGCGCCGCGGTCCGCGGTGCCCGGCACGACGACGATGCGCTGTACCTTCTGCAACCTCGATCGAGAACATGTTTTCAAGGGTGGCCCGCCTGAGATCTGCATCTGTCCTGTCTGCGCAAATTCGGCAGGCAGCAATGCCCGCGACGTGCAACACGGTGAGATCTGTCTGTTTTGCGGACGGCCGGAGCGGCGCTCGCGATTCCGTTTCCTCAGGCGCGTGATGGTGCTGGTGAGCGATACGCGCGATGCGCGGATTTGCTCCACATGCGTACGAATTGCGCGTGACCATTTCAGATGGAGAGGAGTCGATGATGGTGCGATTCGCTAGGCTGGTGGCGGTGTTCGGTGGCTGGTTCGATTGCTGCTGTCGCGGGCGAGGACGCGGATGAGTTGGATTGGGTCAGGCGATCGGCAGGTGGCGCCACGATGATCGCGATGGTCTAAACACCCATCGCGATAGAAGTGGAGGAGGCTCAGTCCTTTCGCGATTTCGGCGACACGTCCCGCCGGCGATCGAAGATCTTGATCAACTCTGATGGCCGGCACTCCAGTGCGTCGGCCAGACGCAGGAGCATCCCTAGAGTTGGTGTCGTCACGCCTCGTTCGAGCTGGCTGATGAACGGAGTACTCGTTCGGGCGCTGTCCGCGAGCTGCGCCTGAGTCATTCCGCGGGCCGTTCGGAGCTCGCGCAGGTGTGCGCCGAAGATCTCGCCTTCTTCGCGCGAACTAGGCGCCAAACGCCACGCTCCCATTGACAAACGTGCGACTTGCGCATAGCATATATCTTCTACTGAAGGAGTCGAATGCCATGTCCAATCTCACCGCCGAGAAGATCCGTCGCATCTTCCTCAGTCCACGTCCGCACCTTGCCCTCCTGACCGCGGCCGATCTGCTCGGAACGACGCTGAAGGAGCTGAAACGGGACATTGACGATCGGGTCATTGTAGCGGCTTCGACGGCCCTCGGCGTGCGGATCACCCGGGAGGAGATGATCGCGGCGGCGATACGGCTCTGGGACCAAACGGTCATTGAAGACGCCCTCGGCGATGACGCGGCGGCGGTGTTGCCGGAGGCGATCCGGCTCGTGCTGCTGCGGGTGCGCGTCCCCCGTTATCAGCGCGACATGCTGGTCGCGCTCGCGCAGCGGCATGGGACGTCGATCGACGCCATCGTGACGCGCGAGCTGGAGGACGTAGCGTGCGCGCATGCGGAGGAGCTGGCGGACGCGGTGCCGTCGCTGGCGATCGGACTCGGGCTCGGCACGGCTTGAGCGCGGTGGACCGAGGATTCAGGCGCGCCCAAGGAGACATCGCCGAGGCAGCTCGCGTGCGTAGCACGCGCAAAGAAAATAGCCCCCGGCTTCCAGCCGGGGGGCCAAGCGTTCCCCCTGGTACCAGCCCCCGTAGCGGGCGCCAGCTCATCGCGGCCCCACTGCCGCCCGCTACGCGGGCTCGGATCAATCGGAACACGATTCCCCCGGCTGAAAGCCCGGGGCTATGGTCCTGGGCGTGCTACGCACGCGTTGATCCGCCTTTCGCCTCGGGCTGCACCACTGACGCCGCCGGGGCCGGCTGCAACTGTCGGTGCACCGACGGGCGCCGGCTGGCAGCCGGCGGACCGGCCGGCAAGCTGCCGGCGCGCCAACGCTCCGCGTCAGCCAACGTCTCAAGGGACGTGCCCCTCACTCCTCCGGTTTGTCCGACTTCGTTGGCGCACGAGGAAGGACAAGGCTGGAGATGAAGTCGGGGACTCGACAGTTTTGCCTCGGAGACTCAAAGCTTGCCCTTGAGACTCAAAGCTTTGGCTTCGGGGATTCGAAGTTTTGCCTCGGAGACTCAAAGCTTTGCCCTTGAGACTCAAAGCTTTGCCCTTGGCACTCAAAGCTTTACCTCCGAGACTCAAAGCGTTGCCTCGGGGATTCAAAGCTTTGGCTCGGGGACTCAAAGCTTTGACTCGAAAACGCAAAGCTTTGACCCCCGGAGGCAAAGCTTTGACTCGGGAGGCTAAAAACTTTGTCTCCGCACTCAAAGTTTTGCCTCGGAGATTCAAAGTTTTGCCTCGGGGACTCAAAACTTTGCCTCCGGGACTCAAAGCTTTGCCTCGGGACTCAAAGCTTTGACCCGGGGACTCAAAGCTTTGACCCGGGGACTCAAAACTTTGCCTCGGGACTCAAAGCTTTGACCTGTCAAGTCGGGCGGTTCCTGAGTGGCAGGCGTCAGTTCCGAGGGTGGGCTGCAATCGCGGTGTGCCGGCGCGAACGCTTTGCAGCGGTGCGGCTCACTGCTGGTGTGGAGGACGGACAATCCTGTCCGTCGGGCGCAATAGTCGCCACGAAGAACGTGGCCGCGGGTGCGGTGGTGCAGGCGGCGCC
>DASWMP010000167.1:0-25079 GCA_036399695.1 Thermoanaerobaculia bacterium
GGAGGCGCTCCCGTCGTCCCCCGTGGCACAATCGACCAGCATGCCTGACGTCTACTCCGTCTCTGACCTGATCCGCCAGATCAACCTGGACCTCTTTCGCTACAACGACGTGGCGGTGGAGGGGGAGGTGACGAATTACACGCGCAGCTCGGCGGGGCACTCCTACTTCACGCTCAAGGATGCGCGGGCGCAGATCCGGATCGTTTTGTTTGCGCAGCATGCGCGGTTTTTGCGGTTTCGGGTGGAGAACGGGCTGCAGGTGATCGTGCGGGGGCGGCTCACGGTTTATGAGGCGCGGGGGGAGTTTCAGCTCAATGCGACGGCGGTGGAGCCGGCGGGGCTGGGGGCGTTGCAGCTTGCGTTCGAGCAGTTGAAGAAGCGGCTGGCGGAGGAGGGGCTGTTCGACCCGGCGCGGAAGAAAACCATTCCGATGCTGCCGCAGAGGATTGCCGTGGTGACGAGTCCGACCGGGGCGGCGATCCGGGACATCCTGAACGTGCTGGGGCGACGCTTCGAAACGATGTCGCTGCAGATTTATCCGGTGCGGGTGCAGGGGGCGTCGGCGGCTCGGGAGATCGCGACGGCGCTCAAACATCTGTCGCGCTGGAACATGCACGACGTTGTGCTGATCGTCCGTGGCGGAGGCTCGCTCGAAGATCTCTGGGCGTTCAACGAGGAGATCGTGGCCCGCGCCGTGGCGGCGTGCACGATTCCGACGATCTCCGGCGTCGGACACGAGACGGACTTTACGATCTGCGATTTCGTGGCAGACGTGCGGGCGGCTACGCCGTCGGCGGCGGCCGAGATCGTGGTGCGGGCGAAGAGCGAAATCTGCATGCATGTCGATCACATGACGCGCCGGGTCCAGCACATCGTGCAGAACCGCGTCCGCAATTACCGGCACGAGCTGCGGCATCTGACGTCGTCGGATCGCCTCGGCCTCGTGCCGCGGCGCATTGCCATCGCCCGGGAGCGGCTGGAGCGGCGGCGGCTGGCGCTTTTCCGTCTGCTCGATGTGCGGGCGAAAGCGCTGCGCCGGAGGCTCGACGCGACGCAGGCGCCGCTCGCGCGCTATCCGGCGCGCATCCAGCGGGAGCGGCAGCATCTGAAGGCGGCAGTGGCGACGCTGAACGCCGTTTCGCCGCTGTCGGTACTCTCGCGCGGCTACGCCATCGCCTTCACCCGGACGAAGCGGACGCGCAAGCCGATCATGGACTCGATGCAGGTGGACGTTGGGGAACGGATCGAGGTGCAGCTCCGCAAAGGGCGGCTGGAGGCGACGGTCGACACCCGCACGCTCGGTGTCGAGAGCGTCCTCCCCGAGATCAAATGATGTATAAAGCCGCCCCATATGGCGGCCCGCTCCCGCACGAACGAGTTCGAAAAGTCGTTCCAGCAGCTCGAGAAAATCGTGCAGCGGCTCGAGAGCGAAGAGCTGCCGCTCGATGAGTCCCTCCAGCTCTTCGAGGAAGGGATCCGCCTTTCCCGCTTCTGCCACACGCGCCTCGAGGAAGTGGAGAAGAAGATCGAGCTGATCCTGGCCGACGCCAAAGGGGAGCCTCGCACCGAGGAGTTCGAGGACCCGGAGTCGGAAGACGAGGACGAAGACGGCGAGGACGAGGCGGAGTGACGCTGAACGAATACCTGCAGCAGCGGCGTGAGCTCGTCGACGCTACGCTTGCCCGGCATCTCCCTTCCGCCGAGACGCAACCGCCAGTCATCCATGAAGCGATGCGTTACGCGGTGCTCGGCGGCGGCAAGCGCATCCGTCCGATCGTGGCCATCGCCGCCGCGGAGACCTGCGGGGCGGACATCGAGCCGATTCTGCAGGCACTCTGCACGCTCGAGCTGGTCCATACGTACTCGCTGGTCCACGATGACCTGCCTGCCCTGGATAACGACGACCTCCGCCGCGGCCGGAAGACGACGCATGTGGTCTACGGAGAAGCGATGGCCATCCTGGTCGGCGACGCCCTCCTGACGGAGGCGTTCTCCTGGCTGGCCACGCCGATCGCCGCCGTCGAGCCTTCCCGGCAGTTGCGGGCAATCGCGGAGGTGGCGCGGGCAATCGATTCGACGGGGATGATCGGCGGCCAGGTGGCGGACATCGTCGCCGAGCGGTCGCACGAGCGCTCGGACGACCGGGAGGCGCTGCTCCGGGAGCTCGATTTCATCCACCGCAACAAGACCGGTAAGCTCTTCACGGCCTCGGTGCTCCTCGGCGGCCTCCTCGGAGGGGCGTCTGAGGAGAAGCTGGAGGCGATGCGCCGCTACGCGGATGCGGTGGGCCTCGGGTTCCAGATCGTGGACGATCTGCTGGACATCGAGGAGTCGTCGGCGACGCTCGGGAAGACGGCCGGGAAGGACGTGGCGCAGGGAAAGCTGACATACCCGGCGCTTCTCGGCGTGGAAGCGGCAAGGAGCGAGGTCGACCGGCTGCTGACGGTAGCGCTCGAAAACGCTGCTATCATCGCCGGTCCTGTGAACTATCTGGCTCCCATAGCACGTTACATTTGCGAACGTCGCTCGTAGGGGAGCGGACGGACGTAAAGCCATGGCCAGACTACTCGATACGATCGACACGCCGCTCGATCTCCGCAAACTGGATCGCCGTCAACTGCCGCAGGTCGCGCAGGAGATCCGCGATCAGATCATCGACGTGGTGTCGCGCGTCGGTGGCCATTTCGGCGGCAACCTCGGCATCGTGGAGCTGACGCTCGCGCTGCATTACGTCTTCCAGACGCCGCGCGACCAGATCGTCTTCGACACCGGGCACCAGAGCTATCCGCACAAGCTCATCACCGGCCGTCGCGATACGTTCCACACGATCCGCCAGCACAACGGCATCTCGGGCTTCTGCAAGCGCGAGGAGTCGGTGTACGACGTCTTCAACGCCGGCCATGCCTCCACGTCGATCAGCGCGGCCCTCGGCTGCGCGATCGGCCGTGACTTCCGCAAAGAGGACTACCGCGTCGTGGCCATCATCGGCGACGGCGCTCTCTCGGGCGGCCTGGCTTTCGAAGGCCTCAACCAGGCCGGTCACCTCAAGAGCAGGATGATCATCGTCCTGAACGACAACGACATGTCGATCTCGACGAATGTCGGCGCCATCTCGGGGTACCTCAATCAGATCATCAAGGGCCAGCGCTATAACCAGATGAAGGATCTGGCTAAAGGCGTGATGGACCGGATTCCTCTCGTTGGCGGCAAGTTGCACGGCCTGGCCAGCGATATGGAGCAGGTGTTCAAGCACATGATCGTGCCGGGCACGTTGTTCGAGGAGCTGGGCTTCAAGTACCTCGGACCGTACGACGGCCATAACCTCGACCTGCTCCTCGACCTGTTCGAGGAAAACAAGGACTACGACGGCCCGCTCCTCATCCACGTGATCACGAAGAAGGGGAAGGGTTACGTCCCGGCGGAGAACAAGCCGATCTGGTCGCACGGCGTCTCACCGTTCGACATCCCGTCGGGCGAGGTGAAGAAGTCGGACAAGCCGGCGCCGCCGTCGTACACGGCCGTCTTCGCCGAGGCGCTGATCGAGATGGCCAAGCGCGATCCGAAGATCGTGGCCGTCACCGGCGCAATGCCGGAAGGGACGGGCCTCGACAAGTTCCAGAAAGCCTTCCCGGAGCGGATGTTCGACGTAGGGATCGCCGAAGAGCATGCCGTGACGTTCTGCGGCGGCATGGCTACTCAGGGGATGAAGCCGGTCGCTGCGATCTATTCGACGTTCCTGCAGCGCGCGTTCGACCAGGTCTTCCACGACGTGGCGATCATGGACCTGCCGGTCGTCTTCGCCCTCGACCGTGGCGGCATCGCCGGGGCCGACGGCCCGACGCACCACGGCATCTACGACATGGCCTACCTGCGGATCTTCCCGAACATGGTCTGCATGGCGCCCAAGGACGAGAACGAGCTGCGGCACATGGTGCGCACGGCCTTCGAGACCGGCCACCCGACGTCGCTGCGCTACCCGCGCGGCAACGGCTTCGGCGTGAAGATGGACGCGGAGCAGCAGTCGCTGCCGGTTGGTAAGGGCGAGGTGCTGCGCGAAGGTGAGCACGCCACGATCTTCGCCATCGGCAACGAGGTCTGGCCTTCGATGGAGGCGGCCGAGACGCTGGCGAAGGAAGACATTAACGTCGCAGTTATCAACGCACGATTCATCAAGCCTTTGGATGATGAATTAATCGCTAAATACTGCAAGCCTTATTCGCGTGTGATCACGGTTGAGGAAGGCTCGCTCGCCGGCGGCTTCGGCTCGGCGGTGATGGAGCGCTGCGAGCAGCTCGGCATCCACAACGTCTCGTTCCACTGCATCGGCATTCCGGACGAGTACGTCCATCACGGCGCCCAGGACGTGCTGCGCGCGCAGTACGACCTGCATCCGGAAGGCATCGCGAAGCGGGTGCGGGAGTTCGTGGCCGCAGCCGCGCCGGACAGCGGTGCGAGCTTCAGCGAGCGCATGGACGAACTGGCCGCTCAGTTCCCGGAAGAGGTGTCGCTCCGGATGCGCGAGAAGGGCAAGGATTCCGAGCACGTGGATGAATTCGTGTACGGAAAGCGAAGCGCCACCGCCAAGTAATGGCTCAGACGTACTTCGCGGACGCCTGGTACTTCATCGCGCTGCTCGAGCCGCGTGACTCGCACCACCGGAACGCACGGCGACTGGCGGCCGCACTCGGTCGTAAGCCGGTCGTGACCACGGAAGCGGTGCTCACCGAAGTGCTGACGTACTTCTCCGACGAAGGTGCCCGCGCGCGTGCCCTCGCGGCCGAAGCAGCTCGCGCGGCGTTTGCCCGCTTCGAGGTCGTGTCCGGAGACCGCGCGTTGTTTCTCCGGGCCTTGGCGTTGTACGAGGGGCGTCCCGACAAGGAGTACTCGCTCGTCGACTGTCTTTCCATGCAGATCGCGCGTGAACGCGGGATCACTTACGTCCTCACCAACGACCACCACTTCCGTCAGGAAGGCTTCTCCGTCCTCAACGACGCGCCATGAAGAAGCAGCGTCTCGACGTCGTCCTCGTCGAGCGGGGGCTGGTGGAGACGCGCTCGAAAGCGCAGTCGCTCATCATGGCCCGGCGGGTGCTGGTCAACGGCGCCTACGTCGACAAGGCCGGGGCTACGGTCGCGGAAGACGACGAGGTGCGCGTCGCGGAGCTCGAGCATCCGTGGGTAGGCCGCGGCGGGATGAAGCTGGCGCAGGCGGTCAAGGAGTTCGCCATCAATGTCGAGGGGAAGGTCTGCGCCGACATTGGCGCTTCGACCGGCGGCTTCACCGACGTGATGCTGAAGAACGGCGCGGCGAAGGTCTACGCCATCGACGTCGGCTACGGGCAGCTCGACGTCTCGCTGCGCAACGACCCGCGCGTCGTGAACAGGGAGAAGGTCAACGCCCGCTACCTCCATCCGGAGAGCTTCGACGAGCCAATCGAATTCGTCTCCATCGACGTCTCCTTCATCTCGCTGAAGCTGATCCTGCCGGCCATCGGCCGTTTCCTCCACGGCGAGCTCGTCGCGTTGATCAAGCCGCAGTTCGAGGTGGGGAAGCACGAGGTCGGCAAGGGCGGCATCGTGCGCGACGAGGCGAAGCGCGCCGAGGTCGTGGAGTCGGTGGTGGCGTTCGCGAAGGAGACCGGCTTCGAGGTGCGCGGCGTGATCGAGAGCCCGGTCAAAGGGGCAGAGGGTAATGTGGAGTATTTGATGTACGCAAGATTTGACTCTGTTAACCGTCCTGACAATGAAGAACCTTCAATAGAACGCGATTAACAGAGCGAATCAGTACGCGATTAGTTACTCTCGACAGCGCAACAAATGATCACGACTAATTGCGGAACGAGAAGTACTCGCGTAAACCTTCTCTCCAGTCGGCCGGAGCCACGCCGGTGACGCGCTCGTACCGTTCGGTCGAGAGGACCGAGTAGGCTGGGCGTTTGGCGGGTCGCGGGAACTCGTCGGTCGTTACCGGCAGGACTTCCGTCGACGCACCGCTCTCCTCGACGATCGCCTTGGCAAAGTCGAACCAGGTGCACTCGCCGGCGTCGGCGTAGTGAAAGATCCCGGTGTGGCCGGAGAGGGCGATGCGCACGATGGCCGCGGCCAGGTGGGGCGTGTAGGTCGGCCGGCCGCGCTGGTCGTGTACCACGCGCAGCGGGTTCGTGCCCTTGCGCACCTGGTTGCGGATCGCTTCGACGAAGTTTGGCCCGTGAACGCCGAACAGCCAGGCCGTGCGGACGACGGCGTGCCGTTTCGCATGCGTCGCGGCCAGCTCCCCCAGCAGCTTCGAACGGCCGTAGGCCGAGAGGGGGGCGGTCGGGTCGGTGACTTCGTAGGGCGTCCGTTTGGAGCCGTCGAAGACGAAATCGGTGGAGATGTGGACCAGGAGTGCGTCGACTTCGTTCGCCGCCGTGGCGAGGAGCTCGACCGCCGAACCGTTGATGGCGTTGGCGATGCTTTCTTCCTGCTCCGCCTGGTCGACTTTCGTGTAGGCCGCGCAGTTGACGACGACGGCGGGGCGATGCTCGCGGACGGCGTTGCTGACGGCGCGGGAGTCGGTGATATCCAGCTCGGGCCTGGTCAGAGCCACGACTGTTTCGCCGCGCGACGTGAGCTCGTCCCGCAGGTCCTGGCCGACCATCCCGCCGGCGCCAGCGATCAACCAGCCGGAACGGCCGGAATCGTTAGCTGCCAAACGCTACACCCACTGACGAGTCTTCAGGGCTCCGCACGCCGGTTACGAGGAGCGCTTCTCGTCAGCCGAACGCTTCTCGGCGAGCTGCTTGTCGTCTTTTCCCTTGATGCCGTCACGGAAGTTCGAAATGCCCTCGCCGAGGCCGCGGCCGAGCTGCGGCAGCTTGCTCGCGCCAAAAATCACGACGACGATGACCAAAATGATCAGAAGTTCCGGCAAACCAAGACCAAACATGAGACCTCCAGGGACGTCAGACCGAAGCGTGCGGCAGTGTAGACGAATCGTTCGGTGCCGCCAACAACAGTGGGTTGGGCCGCTGCGTTCCCGGGACGAGCAGGCAGTGGCAGCAGGCAGTTGGCAGGAGGCGTGGCGGACGCGCTCCTGAACAGGGAACGATCGCGCGTTGTGGCGGAGCCAGGATTCCCCGCCAACTGCCTACTGCCAACCGCCAACTGCATATAAGATCGCCTGGCCACCATGATCGATCTCTCCGGACTCAATCCCCAGCAGCGCGACGCCGTGACGCATGGGACCGGGCCTCTGCTCGTCCTTGCCGGCGCCGGCTCGGGGAAGACTCGCGTCATCACTTTCCGCATCGCCTATCTCATCGGCCAGATGAACGTGCCGCCGCCGTCGATCCTGGCCGTCACGTTCACGAACAAAGCCGCGGCTGAGATGCTCGAGCGGGTGAACCATCTCATCCCCGGCGGCGGTTACCGGCCGTGGATCGGGACGTTCCACTCGACCTCCCTGCGCATCCTGCGCCGTCACGCCGATCGTCTCGGATACACGAAGTCCTTCGCCGTCTACGACACGGCCGACCAGATGACGCTCATCCGCCGCTGCATGCGCGAGCTGAACGTCAACGACGAAGCCTTTCCGCCGCGGTCCGTGCTCACCCGCATCTCCCATTCGAAGAACGAGCTGATCGGACCGGCCGAGTACGAGAAGACGAACCTCGATTTCTTCGGCGCCCGGGTGGCCGAGATCTACCGGCTCTACCAGAAGCGTCTGAAGGAATTCGACGCCATGGACTTCGACGATTTGATCGGTAACTTCGTCGTCCTGCTGGAGAAGCACGAGGACGTCCGCGAAGAGCTGCACCGCCGCTTCCAGCACCTGCTCATCGACGAATACCAGGACACCAACCGGGCGCAGTACGCGCTCGTGAAGGCGCTCTCCGGCACCGGCAACATCGTGGCCGTTGGCGACGAGGACCAGTCGATCTACAAGTTCCGCGGCGCCGACATCAACAACATCCTCAACTTCGAGCGCGACTTCCCGGGCGCACGGATCATCAAGCTCGAACAGAACTACCGCTCGACCGGCAACATCCTGGCGGCGGCGACAGGCGTCGTCTCGAACAACATCGCCCGCAAGGGCAAGACGCTCTTCACCAGCGGCGGCGCCGGCGATCCGGTACGCGTCGTGACCTGCAGCAACGAGCGTGAAGAGGCGCAGTTCGTCATCGAGCGGATCAACGCGATGAAGGCCAGGTACCCGCTGTCCGAGATCGCCGTGCTCTTCCGGACGAACGCGCAGTCGCGGCCGTTCGAAGAAGAGCTGCTGCGCGCGAACATGCCGTACAGCGTCGTCGGCGGCGTGAAGTTCTACGAGCGCGCCGAGATCAAGGACATCCTCTCGTTCGTCCGCCTGACGGTACGGCCGCACGACACGCCGTCGATCGAGCGCGTCATCAACGTCCCATCGCGCGGCATCGGCGACACCACCATCAACACCCTCAACGAGCAGGCGGCCGCGCAGAACGTCTCGCTCTGGACGCTGATCGAAGGGACGCTCGACTTCCTCCCGAGCCGCGCCGCGAAGGCGGTGAAGGAGTTCCGCGAGATCGTGCACGACCTGCAGCGGGCGGCCAACAATCCCCTGCCGGAGTTCGTCGACTACGTGCTGCTGCGCACCGGCTACCGGCGGATGCTGCAGGAGTCGCGAGATGTGCAGGACGAGTCGCGCATGGAGAACCTCGAGGAACTGCTCAACTCCGCGGGTGAATACGCGCAGAACAACCCCAACGCCACGCTCGGCGACTACCTCGACTCGCTGACGCTCATGTCCGATCTCGACCGCTACGAGTCGCAGAAGGGCATCACGCTCATGACCCTCCACTCGGCGAAGGGGCTGGAGTACAAGGTCGTGTTCCTCGTCGGGCTGGAGGAAGGGATCCTTCCGCACGCCAACTCGCTCGAGCACAACGAGGACCTCGAGGAGGAGCGCCGCCTCTGCTACGTCGGCATGACTCGCGCGCGAGAGCTGCTGTACTGCATGCACGTCTTCGAGCGGCGCATCCACGGGAAGATGCGCGAGCAGAACGCGTCGCCGTTCCTCGACGAGATTCCGGACGAGGTGAAGGAGCACGTGCGCATCGCCAGCTCGCGCTACGTGCCGGAGTCGCCATCGTGGCGCGAGCGGCCGATCCAGCAGCAGCGCTACGGGAACCAAAGCTACGGCAATGAACGGTATGGCGGTGGGTCATCGTCCGGACGGACGCCGTATCCGCAGCGCGGCGGTGCGCCGTCGCGTCCCGCGGCAGCGGCACCGCGACCGATGCAGCAGCAGGCGCCGCCGAAGAGCGGCTCCGCGCAGAGTGTCATGTCCTTCTTCCAGAACGCACCGGTACAGTTCGATCCCTCGGCCATCCGCGCGGCCAAGCAGAGCGAAGCGCCGAAGGCCGACTTTACGCGCGGTGCGCGCGTGCGGCACGAACAGTTCGGCGTCGGGACGATCCTGACGATGGAAGGGAGCGGACCGGAGGCGAAGCTGACGGTCTACTTCGAAGGACACGGCTCCAAGAAGTTCATCGCCAAGTTCGCCAAGCTGACGAAGGCGTGAGACCGGGTTGGGCGGTTGGCAGTTGGGCGGTTGGGCAGGGGCTCCCGCCAACCGCCAACCGCCCAACCGCTACGAGTTCTTGGCGATCTTGCGACGGCGGGCGTGCAGGCGGTCGATCAGTTTCGTCGCGCTGCGCACCTGCTCGAGGATCTTCTCCTCGAGGCCGGCGCCTTTGATCTTGAACGTCTTCGCCTTGCGGAACACCTGACGGGCGCGGTCTTTCTGGCCGCTTTCCAGCAGGGCCATGCCGAGGTGCATCAGGTTCGTCGCCGTCGGGCCGAGGTCCGCTGACTTCGAAAGGAAGTCGACAGCGTTCCGGAAATCGCGGCGCTTGAAGTAGACCCAGCCCAGCGCGGCCAGCGGGAACTGCTTCAGCTCCTTCGGCGAGAAGCGGAGCGCGAGCTGCGCGCTCTCCAATGCTTCGTCGAGGTTCTCCTCCATCTCCGCGAGGTTGTACGCCTTCTCGTAGTAGGCGATCGACTTCGCGTAGTTGGAGGTGTAGTCGCGCAGCATCTCTTCGAGTGCGCGGTTCGCTTCCTTGAAGTTCCCCTCCGCGCGCAGCGCTTCGACGAGCGTCGTGTAGGCCGCGGCGGCGACGACTTCCGGCGGCTTCACGTGCAGGATACGGCGCGCCGCGGCGATCGCTTCCGAGTTCAGGTCGAGCTGCGAGCAGAGCAGCGCGTACGGCAGCAGGATGTTGACGTTCTCCGGGTCGACGACCGCCGCGCGGCGATAGCCTTCCAGCGCTTCGGCGTACTTGCCTTCGCTCGCCAGCAACTCGGCGGCACGCACGTCATCGACGGCCGGTCCCTGCACCGGCACGTGCACGTCCAGACCCTCGTGGATCTTGACCGCCTGCTGGTACTCCATCTTGTTCGGATTGAGCTCCAGCGCTTCCTGGAAGCACTCGATGGCCTTGCGGTTCCAGTTGCGGTCGAGGTAGCAGAGGCCGAGGTGATAGATCGCCTCTTCGTAATCGGGATCGAGCTTCAGCGCTGCCTGAAACGAGCGGATGGAGCGCTCGAGCTGCCCCTTCTCGTAGAAGATCGTCCCGAGGAGGTAATAGGCCTGCGGGATCGCTTCGAGCTGGATGGCCTTCTCGAGGAACTTCTGCGCGCGGAGCAGCTTGCCCTTCCGGGCGTAGATCGCGCCAAGGCTGAAGTACGGGAGGAACGACTCCTGGGAGATCTGGATGGCGCGGCGCAGCCAGCGCTCGGCGCCTTTGAGGTCCTGGCGCTCGTGCAGCAGGACGCCGTAGAAGACCGCGGCGTCGAAGTGATCGGGCTGCACTTCCAGCGTGCGCTCGAGGTACGACTTGGCGCGGTCGAGATTGCCGTCGTTGAAGAACATCTCGCCGAGGAAGAACGAGAGCTCGTAGTTGTCGCGGTCGAGCTTGAACGCTTCCTCGAGGTGCTTCATCCCGCGGTCGGGATCGAAGCCGTCGAATGCGGCCTCGGCGTCACCCACGTTCTGCAGGAAGCGGTCGCGCTTCTCGCCGCGGAACAGCGAGACCATGCGGTCCTTGCGCTCCGTGAAGCGCTGCTTCTTTTCGAGCGCGAGCATCTGCTCGCCCATCTTCGATTCCCACAGCTCGACCACTTCGTCGCCGCTGAGGACGTTCTTCTTCTCGAGGATCTCTTTGACCGAGAGCAGACCGGTCTGATTGATGAAGATCGCCCGCTCGTGCTTCTGCACGGCATCGACGAGCGAACGGATCGTTTCGGCCGAGCGCTTGATGATTTCCTCGAGCGCGGAGACACGTTCGAGCAGATGCTCGTCGAGTGAGAGGTCGTCTTCCTCCTCGTAGTCGTCGAGCTCGTCTTCTTCGAAGGGATTGACGCCGGAGAGCACCAGCAGCTTGTTCTGGCAGCGAAGGCAGAACTCCCGCTCGTCGGCGTTGAATGCGCTACAGGTCTGGCAGAGCATGATTGTGCGGCGTACAACATCACCCTTGACCAAACTATGTCAATCGGCAGGGCGCCAGGCCGAGACAGTTGTGACAGTTCGTAGTTGGCAGTTGGCGGTTGGCAGTAGGGAGAAGAGGACGACGGTCCGTCGATCCCTCCACCGCCAACCGCCAACCGCCAACTGCCAACCGCCAACTCGTCAGTACCGATAGAACCCGCGGCCCGACTTACGGCCGAGCCAGCCGGCGTCGACCATCTTCACCAGGAGCGGGCAGGGGCGGTACTTCGGATCGCCGAAGCCTTCCTCGAGCACGCGCAGGATGGCAAGGCAGACGTCGAGGCCGATGAAGTCGGCCAGCGTGAGCGGTCCCATCGGGTGATTCATCCCCAGCTTCATCACGCCGTCGATCGCTTCCGGCGTGGCCACGCCTTCATACAACGTGAAGATCGCCTCGTTGATCATCGGCATCAGCACGCGGTTCGAGATGAAGCCGGGGTAATCGTTCACCTCGATGGGCGTCTTGCCCATCCGCTTCGAGAGGTCTTCCACCAGGCGGTACGTCTCGTCGGACGTGGCGATGCCGCGGATGACCTCGACGAGCGTCATGACCGGCACCGGGTTCATGAAGTGCATGCCGATGACTTTGTCCGGACGCTGCGTGGCGGCGGCGATCTTGGTGATCGAGATCGAGGACGTATTCGAGGCCAGGATGCACTCAGGCTTCGTGATCTTGTCGAGCTGCGCGAAGAGCGACGTCTTCGCCTCCGTCTTCTCGACGATGGCTTCGATGACGATGTCGGCGTCCGTGCCGACGTTGTCGACGCTCGTCTCGCGGCGGATGCGGCCGACGACGGCGTCGCGCTCCTCCGCGGTCATCTTTCCTTTGTCGACGCCGCGCTGCAGATTGGCCGTGATGGTCTTGACGGCGCGGTCGAGGACGGCGTCACTGACGTCCACCAGCGTGACGTCGAAGCCGGACGCCGCTGCGGTGTGCGCGATGCCGTTTCCCATCGTGCCCGCCCCGATGACGACGATGTTTTTCATTCGTTTTCAGCTCCCAAGATTCGAAATCGAGGCAGACTTTATCGTAAGATCGGCGACCCGGGAGTCGGAATGGCGCGGAAATGCTTCATGTGCGGTGGCGAGATCTCGCAGGGTATCCTCTGCGAGAAGTGCGACAAACCGCGGCGTAAGTCCTCGCCGTCGATCCAGACTTCAGCGGCCGAATCCGAAACGGCGCCCGCTTCTTCCCCGGCGCCATCGCCAGCGTCGTCAGGCCAGCCCAGTCCAGCGGCAGCAGCCGCGATGGCCGTCGATCCCGATCCCTTCCCGAAGGCGCCGATCCTGCCGTTCCGCGTCGAATCGTCCACACCGGCCATCACGAGCGTCGTCGATTTGCTGGTCGCGGCCGGGGTGCCGTCGATCCTCATCGGCCCTGACCGGTCGGTGAAGTTCGTCTCCGACGACGCCAAGCGCCTCTTCGACGCCACGCAGAGCGACCTCTCGGCGCTGGCCACGATCGAAGCGAAGGCGGGCATCCGCGTCGGCGACCTCTCCGTGCCGACCTCCGCCGGCGTCCGGGTCAACCATCGCAACCTGCTGTACACGCTCGTCCCGATGTCGGGCGGCGCCAGCGGTGCGGTGCTCGTCTTCCGGCAGGCTGATCCGATGAACGAGGCGCACGCGTCGTTCGTGACGTACCTGCGCGAGACCGTCTTTGGACCGCTCCGCGCGCTCCGCGAGACGCTGCACCACGCGGCCGCGACGAAGAACGATCACTTCCTCGCCGATTCCGCGGCCGCCGTCGACCAGATCCTCTCGTCGCTCGAGCTGGCGCCGGAGGTGGAAGAGTCGTCGAGCGGGCTGCGTCCGGTGCCGACCGTCACGGACGTAGTCCGCCGCGTCGGCGACCGCTTCAAGGCGTACGCGGACCTCAAAGGGATCCAGTTGCAGGTGGACGTGCAGGACCTCGAGGAGCGCTTCGTCGACCACGAGCATCTCTCGGACGCGCTGGCCATCCTGATGGACAACGCGCTCCACTACGTCCCCGCCGGCGGCCAGGTGGTCCTTGGCGTCCGCTGGATGGAGCACAAAGGAAAGCCGCTGCTGCTCTTCTTCGTCATGGACAACGGCGCGGTCGTCCCGGAAGAGCTGCGTCAGTCGATCTTCGAGCCGTCGTTCGTCTGGAGCCCGTCGAGTACGGAACGGACAGGACGCGGGCTGTTCAAGTGTCGTGAATTTGCGGTGGCGCATGCCGGTTCAGTATGGGTCGAATCCAAGACCGGTAAAGCCTGTACGTTTTTCCTGCGTGTCCGTCCCGACGGCACGCGATAGACAACGGAACGTCCCAATGAAGACCCTGCTCGCAGTCCTGCTGTTCGCGCTTTCTCCGACGCTGTTCGCGGCGGAGATCACGACCCAAAACGTGATCCGCGAGATGAACAAGTACCGTCTCGCCCACCACCTCCCGCCGCTGCGCGAAGATCCGCGCCTCAGGGAAGCGGCCGGCGACCGGATGCGCGACATGGAGGAGATGGCCTACTGGAGCCACGTCTCCCCGGATGGCCGCGCGCCGTTCGTCTGGATGAAGCAGCGCGGTTACGAGTTCCAGTTCGCCGGCGAGAACCTGGCGTCGGGATTCGAGACCGCCGAGGTGCTGGTCGAGTCGTGGATGGAGTCGGAAGGCCACCGGGCCAACATCCTCTCGCCGAGCTACCAGGAGTGCGGCCTGTCGATCATCGAAGGCGCGACCACCGGCCGTGCGACGGGCCACTCGATCGTGGTGCTGTTCGGGCGCCTGCTGCTGGACCCGCGCGCCACGCAGACCGCGGTCAAGTAGGTCGAGACGATCTGCCCGCACGCCGGAGGCGTGTCGTAAATTAGCCGGTGGCAAGCGCCGAAGGCGAGCGGCCACCGGTTTCGGTTGCAACGAAGCTTTGCACCCTGAAGGGGTGCGGGGGGAACGATGCCATCGACGCACCTCAGCATGCGACGCGACCAATGCCCGGGTCGAGCAGGAGGGCGGACCTTGTCCGGTGGCGGCGTGCCTTCGGCACTTGACACCGGCTAATCTCCGGCGTGCAACCCCGCCGTTGTTTCGAATGGTTCGCCTACACCACCTTGATGCTCGGATCCACCTCTTGCGAGTAGCGGCTCATCCCTCCCACCAGGTTGCGCACCCGCGAGAAGCCGGCGGCTTTCAGGTGCTGCTGGGCGTGGGCGCTGCGGCCGCCGCTGCGGCAGATCATGACGATCTCCTTGTCGCGCGGCAGTGACTGGATGTGCTTCGGCAGCTCGTTCAGGGGGATGTGCTGTGCCTCGTCGAGGTGGCCGGCGTTCCACTCGTACGGCTCGCGCACGTCGATGCAGACGACCTCTTCGCCGGCGGCGAGTTTTTCGGAGAGCTGGGCGGGGGTGATGTCCTGGTCTAACACGGGATTGCAGAACTCCTCGTAGTCGATGAGCTTCGTGATGGGTGCGTGTTCGTGACAGCGCTTCGGCAGGCGGAGCGTGCGGAACGTCATCGCGAGCGCGTCGAAGAGTAGCAGACGCCCCGCCAGCGACTCCCCCGCGCCGGTGATCAGTTTGATGGCCTCCGTGGCCTGCAGTGTCCCGATCACCCCCGG
Organism: Thermoanaerobaculia bacterium; assembly: GCA_036399695.1. Taxonomy (GTDB): domain Bacteria; phylum Acidobacteriota; class Thermoanaerobaculia; order Gp7-AA8; family Gp7-AA8; genus DASVEE01. Next base: position 15,075 of record DASWMP010000167.1, read on the forward strand.
CAGCACGCCGAGGACGCCCCCCTCCGCGCACGACGGCACGAGGTGCGGCGGCGGAGGCTCGGGATGGAAGCAGCGGTAGCACGGACCCGTACGCGCATCGAACACCGACACCTGCCCTTCGAAGCGAAAGATCGAGCCGTAGATGTTCGGCTTCCCGAGCAGGACGCAGGCGTCGGCCACGAGATAGCGCGTCGGGAAGTTGTCGGTGCCGTCGATGACGACGTCGTAGCCGCCGAGGATCTCGAGCGCGTTCGCCGACGTCAGTTGCGTCTCGTGCAGCACCACCTCGACCTCGGGATTCAGGTCGCGCAGCCGGTCACGCGCCGCCTCCAGCTTCGGGCGCCCGACGTCCGAGGTGCCGTACAGCACCTGCCGCTGCAGGTTCGATTCGTCCACGCGATCGAAGTCGACGATATCGAGCCGTCCGACGCCCGCGGCCGCGAGATACAGCAGCACAGGGCTGCCGAGACCGCCCGCGCCGACGACAAGGACGGATGCGCGCCGCAGCTTCTCCTGGCCGGCGGGACCGATCTCCGGCAGGACGAGATGGCGGGCGTAGCGTTCGCTCACGGGAGCAGTCGGGAAACGACTTCCTGGATCTTCTTGCCGTCGACGCGGCCCTTGTACTTTGCGGATGCTTCCTTCATGACCTTGCCGAGGTCCTTCTTCGACTGGGCGCCGGTGGAGGCGACGATCTCGCGCAGGCCGCTTTCCAGCTCCTCGTCCGTCAGCTCGGGGGGGAGATAGGTCTTGAGGATCTCCATCTCGCTGCGCTCTTTCTCGGCGAGCTCCGGGCGATTGCCGGTCGTGTACTGCTCGATGGAGTCCTGCCGCTGCTTGACCGCCTTGCGGACGACCGTCATCGCTTCCTCGTCGGAGAGCTCGTAGCCGACACCGTGATTGATCTGCTCGTTCTTGAGCGCCGTTTGCAGCATGCGCAGCACGGAGAGCTTCTCCTTCTGCTGCGTCTTCATCGCTTCCGTCAGATCGGCGCGGATCTGCTCGGTCAGTTTCGCCATTGCGTTCACCTCGGCGCCATTCTATTCTCGCCCGCCATGACGCTCGACGTCCGCAAGCTGCTGGCTGATACCGGCGCGCTGCTCTCCGGGCACTTCCGCCTCTCCTCCGGCCTGCACAGCCCCGGTTACGTGCAATGCGCGCTGCTGCTCGAGCACCCGCGCAACGCCAAGGCCATCGGCGAGGCGCTCGCGGAGAAGATCCGCGGCCTCGGTGCCACGCGGATCGTCGCTCCGGCCCTTGGCGGCGTGGTCATCGGCTACACCGTCGCCGAAGCGCTCGACCTGCCGTTCGTCTTCACCGAACGGAAGGAAGGGCAGATGACGCTGCGCCGCGGCTTTCACCTGACGCCGGCCGAGCCGGTGGTGATCGTCGAGGACGTCGTCACGACCGGCAAATCGACGCGGGAGACGGCCGACGTCATCGCCGCGCATGGGGGGCGGGTGGTCGGCTTCGCCTCGATCCTCAACCGCAGCGGCAAAGCCAATCCCTTCGACGCGCCGTACGAAGCGCTTCTCTCCCTCGACCTCGAAACCTCCGACGAAGCCGCCTGCGCGCTCTGCCAGTCGGGCGTCGCCCTCGACGCGCCGGGCTCGCGCTACTCCGGAAAGAAATGATCGAGCTCGTCGCCATCCGGGAGGAAGAAGCCGAGATTCGTGTCGACGGACGGCTCTACGTCGTCCCCTATGTGGTGCAGGGCCCGGTCGTCAGCTTTTCCTTCGACGGCGAGATCTACACCCACGAGGTGGTGGAAAAAGGCTCCCGCGCCAAGGCCCGCCACCGCGAGCAGTCCACCGCCGCCCCGATGCCCGGCGTCGTGCTGAAAATTCTCGTGGCTGCGGGCGACGTTGTGACGAAGGGAACGCCACTCCTGATCCTCGAGGCGATGAAGATGGAGCACCAGATCGTCGCCCCGAAGGATGGCACGGTTACGGCGATCAACTGCCGTGAAGGGGAGCTGGTGCAGCCTGGCGTGGAGCTGGTGGGGATGGCGGAGTGACGGTTAACCGTTGCTGATAAAGAGTAACAGTTAGGCGGGCGCGAGAAGCGCAAAGCGTTAATGTTGACTGTTCAATGTTGAATGCTCAATGTTAAACGGTTAGCGCGCTATATTCACTGATGTCGTGCACTCTTTCTTCCTTCGGTAATGAGTACGGAGTCGGCGTGTCTTATCGTCTCGCCTGGTGCAGACATTCAACATTCAGAATTCAACATTAAGCATTCAACATTTCTCCTATGAAGATCCTTGTTGATACGGTGAAGATCGTCGAAGTCGGCCCGCGTGACGGCCTGCAGAATGAGAAGGTTACGATCCCGACCGAGGCCAAGGTCCGGTACATCACGGCGCTCAGTGATGCCGGTCTGCGCGTCATCGAAGCCGGTGCTTTCGTCAGCCCGAAGTGGGTGCCGCAGATGGCAGATACCGCGGCTGTTTATCGTGAGATCCCGAAGGATCCGGGCGTCGAATATCCGGTGCTCGTCCCGAACATGAAGGGGCTGGAGCGGGCCATGGAAGCGGGCGTGAAGTCCATCGCCATCTTCACCGCGGCCTCGGAGACGTTCAACAAGCGCAACATCAACATGTCCATCGACGAGTCGTTCGAGAACTACGCCCCCGTGGCGGCGCGGGCGCGGGAGGAAGGCATCCGCGTGCGCGGCTACGTCTCGACCGGCTTTGGCTGCCCGTACGAAGGGGACGTCCCGCCCGAGAAGGTGCTCGAGGTCTCGGCGCGCCTGCTCGATCTCGGCTGCTACGAGGTCTCAGTCGGCGACACGATCGGCGTCGGCACGCCGATGCAGGTTCAGGGCGTCATCGGCGTGCTGCTGCAGGTGATTCCGCGCTCCCGGCTGGCCATGCACTTCCACGACACGCGCGGTACCGCGCTGGCCAATACGCTCGCGGCGCTGGAGATGGGCATCTCGACCTTCGACGCTTCCTCCGGTGGGCTGGGCGGCTGTCCATATGCGCCGGGCGCGTCGGGCAATATGGCCACCGAGGATCTGGTGTACTTCCTCAACGGCCTGGGGCTGGAGAGCGGCGCCGATCTCGGCCGGCTCGTGCAGGCCTCGGCGATCATCGCGCCGTACCTCGACCATCCGCTGCCCGGCCGCGTCCTCCAGGCGTGCACGCGCGGCACGTTGCCGTTCGCGACCGCCACACAATCCGTACAATAGGGGGCGATGTCGCAGGCGATGTTGAAGGCTGGCTGGCGTGATGGCTGGTTCGTCGTTCCGCACCAGGTCGTCTTCAGCGACATCGACTACTTCGGCCACGTCAACAACGCCGTCTACCTGACGTACTTCGAGAACGCGCGGACGGAGCTCTGGTTCGCCATCACCGGCGGCACGGTCCCGCGCGACATCGGCTTCATCGTCGCCCACGCCCGGGTCGACTTTCGCGAGCAGATCGCCATGGAGCCGATCGAGATCGCGTTGCGCATCAGCGAGATGCGCCGGACCTCGTTGGACTTTGTTTACGAGATCAGGAAGAACGGTGGCTCCACGATTGCTGCTACAGGCCTGGTGACGGTCGTGCTGTTCGACTGGGACACCCGGACGAAGAGACCGATCACCGACGAGTTGCGACGGAAGGTGGAGGAGTTTCAGGTATGCAGTCGGGACGCGTTCTGACTCACCCGGCACTCGCCCGGAGACGATTCGAGGAGCTTGCCCGCTGCCCGGAGCCGCACCTCGACCTCGTCGAAGCCTCGCTCGTCATCGCCCTCGAGGAGAATCCCCGCATCGACGTCGACCGCTACCTCGGCGACGTGCACGCCTGGAGTGAAGCGGTGCGCGAGCGGCTCGGCGGCTCCCGCGACGTCGACCGGCTCGTCGCCACCATCAACCGTCTGCTCTTCGACGAGGAAGGCTTCCACGGCGAGAACGACGACTACTACGATCCTCGCAGCGCGCTCCTGTCCGAGGTGCTGGACCGGCACGCCGGATTGCCGATCACGCTGTCGGTGCTCTACCTGGAGCTGACGCGGCGCGCCGGCATCGAAGCCACGGGCGTCGCGCTGCCGGGCCGGTTCCTGGTGAAGTTCAGAGGGGCATTCGGCGAGCTGGTCGTCGACCCGTTCGACGGCGGCCGCATCCTCTCGCACGCCGAGCTGCAGGCTATCCTCGACGGCGTCTACGGCGGCGGCGTCCGCCTGAGCGAGCGTCACCTCCGCGCCTTCACCCCGCGCGAGATCCTCGCCCGTGAGCTGGCCCAGCTCAAAGCCGCCTACCTTGCCCAGCACGAGCTCCCCCGCGCCGCCGCCTCCATCGACCGCCTGCTCATCCTCGACGACCGCGACGCCTACGAGATCCGCGACCGCGCCGCCCTGGCCATGCAGATGCACGCCTACCCGCAAGCCATCGCCCTCTTCGAGCGCTACCTCCTGCTCGTCCCCCACGCCGAGGACCGCCACCGCATCGCCCAGCAGCTCGCGTATCTGCGGGCCTGGCTGGGGCAGAACTGACGCGGACGGCGTTGGCGCGGAAGCCAGACTGGTTGGTGTCGAAATCAACTTGGTTGGCGCGGAAGCCAAATTGGTTGGCCGTCGAAGTCAACTTGGTCGGCACGGAAGCCAAATTGGTTGGCGCCGAAGTCAACTTGGTTGGCATCGAAGTCACTGATGCTTGGCGCGGAGGGCAATTTGGTTGGCGTCGAAATCAACGATGCTTGGCGCGGAAGTCAATTTGGTTGGCGTCAAATCAACGATGCTTGATGCCGAAGTCAAATTCGTTGACGCGGAAGTCAAATTGCGTGACGCCGAAGTCAAATTGGTCGGCGCGGAAGTCAATTTGGCTGGCGCGGAGCTCAATTTGCCTGTCCGGCAACCCAACTCGAGGCAGCCCGCTCTGCGGGCGACAGCATGGTAGCCCCAGGCGAAAGCCCGGGGAAAACAAGCCCCGCACCATGGGGAGCCGGCGCCAGCCGGCGGCACTCTGCACCATGTGTCGCCGGCTCACGCCGGCTGGCCGGTCGAATGACGGGCCCGCGCTTCTCGCCGAGGCAAAGGTCCGGTCGGGAGGCAACGCGCGCAGCAGCGAATGGTCGACGAGCGAAGCACGGCCAACGGGCAACGTGAAACGGACAACGTCTCGACATGTCAAAAACGGAAAACGGAATCGGACAACACTTGTTCTGCTAGACTCTTCCGCTCGATCCGATCACGACCGCGGAGCCCGCCTTGATTACCGGGTTCAATACAGACATCAAGCACAACGACAAGGTCTACCACGTGCAGACCGAGGACAAAGGGATGGCCAATCCCTACATCGAGTCCCTCGTCTACGTGGGGGGTGAGATCCTCGCCTCGAAAAAGACGTCGTATGCCGAGCAGCTCAAGAGCGGGATCGACGAGAAGTGGATCGGCGGGCTGATGGAGCAGCAGCACCGCACGATGATCGCGGCCATCAAGCGTGGCCGCTTCGATGCGCCGGCCGACCAGACCAAGTTCGCCGTCACCCCCGAAGCCCTGCCGATCCCTCCGGTGGCGGCGGCCGCTCCAGCCACGCCGGCGCTGTCGGAGGAGAAGACGCTCGACCAGGTCATCATCGACTACCTGGCGTCGGAGGCGGAGAGCGAGCACCTCGAGCTCTCACTGCTGAGCCAGGCCGACTTTTACTCCGGCACCCCTGTCGAGCTGCGCGTCGCCACCCGCAAGAGCCTTTCCCAGGCGCCCATCGCCGCCGCGGCCATCGAGGTGAAAGTCATCTCCACCGTCGAGCCCCCCCGCGTCATCTTCCGCGGCAAGACCGCCGGCGACGGCACCGCCGTCGTCCGCTGCAACATTCCCCCGTTCCGTGAAGGCACCGCCGCCGTGATCATCTCGGCCCAGAGCGCCATCGGGAACGATGAGGTGAAGCAACTCGTGAAACGAAGAAAGTAGGGCGGTTTCCGTTTTGCGTTGTCCGTTGCTCGTTTTCCGCGCTCCGCCGCGCCGGGAGACGAGCCCAAACCGTAGCCTCTCCCCGGCTCCCAACCGAAAACCAACAACCAACAACCAACAACTTCAAACGGGCCCCAGCCCCGTACGGACAACGGACAACTGACAACGCGCCCCTCCGGGCGCTGGCAACCGATTGGCATTAGCGCGCATCCGCATGCTGCGACTCCGCTCCGTACGTCTCATCCTCACCCTCACCGGCCTTGGGCTGCTGCTGTACATCCTGGCCAGCCTCTACATGCCGTCGTCGCGACGTATGACGTTCGGGGTCGACAAGTCGAACGGGCACGTCCGGCTCGTACAGAACCGTGTCTCGTTCCTGCCGTGGCACCAGTACTACGTCCTCTCGTTCGAGAAGCGTGGCGGCTCGGCCCAGCGTGACGGCGCGGTGCGCATTCAGTCGAAGGAAGGCGTACCCGTCACCATCACCTACAGGCTCCGCTTCTCGTTCGCCAGCGACCAGCTCACGGACGCGCGGACGCTGGTCAACGCCGGCTGGAGCGCCTGGATCCGGACGCGCGTCGGCGAAGCCGTGTCGGCCGTGACGCAGCAGGTGCCGATCGAAGAGCTCCTTTCCCCCACCTCGCAGTTCTCGCAGCGGCGCGAAGGCCTTCGCCAGACCGTCGCCGGCCACCTCGGCCGGAGCGGCTTGAACGTCACGGCTTTCGAGATCGCCCGTATCGAGGCCGATCGCGGGGCGCTCCTCAACTACAAGCGGGCCGAGCTCCGCCGCAGCGCCCGTGGCGTGGCCGGCCGCGTGGCCATCTTCGCCATCGACGGCGCCGACTGGGAGCTCCTCTCCGAGCTCGCCGACGACGATCGCATCCCGAACATCGCCGCCCTCGCCCGCGGCGGCACGACCGCCTCCCTGCAGACCATCCAGCCGACCGTCTCGCCGCTCGTCTGGACGACGATGGCCACCGGCGTCACCCCCGATCGTCACGGCGTCCTCGACTTCATCGATCACGCACGCAAGGCCCCGGTCGACGCGAATACCCGCCGCGTCCCGGCGGTATGGGACATCGCCGAAGCGTTCGGGAGGCAGTCGATCGTCGTGAACTGGTGGACGGCCTGGCCGCCGCTGGCCGATCACACGACGGTCTTCGATACGCCCGTGACCCTCGCTGCCGCCGCCGTCCATCCGGAGCAGCTCGCCGGCCGCGTGCGGCAGTTGGAAGTGCCGGCCAACACCATCGGCTATGACCAGGTGCGCCGCTTCCTGAACATCACCGGCGCCGAGTACCAGCGCGGCATCGAGAGCAACAACCCGAGCGATCCGATCAACGTCATGCGCAACGTGCTGGCGAAGACCTGGACCGACCATCGCGTGGCCATGAACATCTATCAGGAGCAGCAGCCGCTCGTCTTCATGATGGAGTTCGAAGGAACGGACGTCGTCAATCACATTGGCGCGCCGTTCCACCCGCCGTACCGGGAAGGCATCAGCCAGGAGGGCTATCGCCGCTACTGGCCGACCGTGGCGAATTACTACTCCGAGATCGACCGCCTCATGGGCGAGTGGATGAAGGTGATGACGGACGACACGACGGTCATCATCGTGTCCGCGCACGGCTTCCGCTGGGGCAAGAACCGCCCGCGCACGATGGCCGCCGGCCGGGCCGCGCTCTCCGATCACCGCAACCCCGGCGTCTTCATCGCCTACGGCAATCACGTGGCGGCGTCCCGCGGCAATCACACGATGTCGCTCTACGACATCACGCCGACGATCCTGGCCATCCTCGGCCTGCCGCAGTCGACGGACATGCCCGGTAAGGTGGCCACCTGGGCGCTGCGCGACATCCAGCCGGTCGAGACGGTCCGCGTCGTCAGCTACACCGAATTCTTCGGCGACCGTCCGATCAGCACCGGCGCCGGCGCAGACGTGCAGCAGTACCAGCGCGTCCTGCAGTCCGTCGGCCATCTGCCCGATCCCACGCGCGCCGCACAGCCGGTGTTCGAGGATGAGGACGGGACACCCTCGCAGACCGCCACCGCACAGGTGCCGCCGGAGCAGTGGGGACCGTACGCCTGGTGGAACAATCGAGGGATCGAGCTGCGGAAGCAGAACAAGCTGAAGGAAGCGACGGAGGCGTTCCAGAAGGCGATCGACCTCAACCCGAACCGCCCGACGGCCTACCTGAACATGGCCATGACGCTGTTCGACCGCCAGCAGTACACCGCCGCGGACGAGGTGTTCGTGATGGCCGTGCAGCGCGGCCTGCCGAACCCGGACCGCTGGTTCGTCGACTTTGCCGCGCTCTATCGCAGCCGCAACATGACGTCTCGCGCCATCGCCCTGCTGTACAAGGCCAAGTCGGTCCTGCCGCAGTCGCCGACGATCGCCGCGAACCTCGGTTCGGCCCTGGCCCAGGCGGAGCGCTACACCGAAGGGTTGCCGGAGCTGGAGCGCGCCCTCGGCCTGCAGCCGTCGTCGACCCTCGCGTTGAACAACCTGGGGACGTTCTACGCCAAGAAAGAAGACTACGGCCGCGCGCTCGACTTCTGGAACCGCTCGCTGGCCATCGATCCGCGCCAGCCGCAGATTCGGTCGGCCTCCGAGGCGGCGAGAACGCATCTGTAGAGCCGGCGTCCGGGCACGATGAAACCTATGGGACCTATGGAGAACCGGGGTTCTCATAGGTCCGGTTGAGCTCCCTCCCCTTGACTCGCACCGGCCACACATCTACTCTCGTGTTGAGACAGCGTCTCAACACCACATGCCTTCCGTCGAAAAAGAGATCAATCGGTTCCAGCGCTTCCTGACCGATCAGGGGCAGAAGCTCACCACCGAGCGCGCGGCGCTCGTGCGGGAGATCTTCTCCATCCACTATCACTTCGAAGCAGACGAGCTGCTGCTGAAGATGAAGGAGAAGAACCTCAAGATCTCGCGCGCCACGGTCTACCGGACGCTCGAGCTGCTCGTAAAGTCCGGCATGGTCCGCCGCGTCCACCTCGGCGAGGACCACTACCACTACGAGCACGTCACCGGGAACTCACACCACGACCACCTGATCTGCACCACGTGCGGCAACGTCATCGAGTTTCACGACGAGACGCTCGAGAAGCGCCAGCGCGAGATCTGCGAAAAAAAGAAGTTCACCCCTACCTTCCACAACCTGCAAATCCTTGGCGTCTGCGACTCCTGCACGCGCAAAGGTGAACGGCCGGACTCGCCGGATCGCGTGAAGATGATCCAGCAGACGGCGCTGCGAAAGTGACGAGGCCCGCTCATGGTCAACGCCCTGATCATCGTATTTCGTGAAGGATTCGAAGCGTTTCTCACCGTAGCGATCATCTTCGCCTTCCTTCGCAAGACGGGACGCGACTGGCTCCGTCCCGCCGTCTGGGCCGGGATCGTGGTGTCGATCGCGGCGAGCTTCGCCCTCGGCATGGTGCTGCGCAACGTGAACCAGCCGGTGTGGGAAGGGGTGCTGGCCCTCGTCGCCGCGGTGCTCGTGGCCACGTTCGTCGTGCAGATGTGGCGCACCGCGCCGAAGATGAAGCAGGAGATGGAGCAGCAGCTCGAGACGCAGGCCTCCCGCGGCACACGCACGCTGGCCATGGCCGGAACGTTTTTCTTCACGCTGCTGATGATCACGCGCGAAGGAATGGAAACCGCGCTCATGCTGATGCAGGTTCGCCAGCCGGGCTTCACCGCCGGCGCGATCATGGGCGCCGCCGCAGCGGCCGGGCTGTCCTGGATCTGGGCGCACTACGGTCACCGCATCAACGTGAAACGCTTCTTCCAGGTGACCGGCATTTTCCTGCTGCTCTTCACCGCCCACATCGTCTTCTACGCCATCCACGAGTTCAGCGAAGCCGAGATCCTCCCGAACAGCGAAGCCATCCACAACGCCACCGAGCCCTACACCCCGCTGGGCGTGTACGGCCCCTGGATTTCCGCCGGCATGATCGCCATCTGCGCGGTGTGGCTCATGGTGACGACGTACATGGACAAAGTGCGCATTCCCGCGGAAGCGCGGTAAAACCAATGTCGGAGTGCGGTGGCGAACGCCACCGCTCTTTTACACGTGTAGCAGAGCGGTGGCGT
>DASWMP010000168.1:0-4480 GCA_036399695.1 Thermoanaerobaculia bacterium
GCCTCGGGCGATCCTGTCGGACAACGGCAGCCCGTTCGGAAGTCCTGGTCTGGCAAGGCTTTCGAGGCTGTCATTGTGGTGGATCCGTCTCGGCATCCGCGTCGAGCGCATCGTGCCTGGTCATCCGGAACAGAACGGCGCGCGCGAGCGCATGCACTGCACGCTCAAAGCCGAGACCACGCGGCCGCCAGGGCCGACCATGGAGCGTTAGCAGGAGCGCTTCGACGAATTCCGGCGCATCTACAACGACGAGCGTCCGCACGAGGCGCTCGGCCAAAAGCGGCCTGCGACGCTCTACCGTCCGTCGCCACGGCCGTATCCGGCGACGCTGCCGCCGATCGAGTACGCGGGGCATCTGGAGAAGCGCAAGATCGAGCACAACGGAATGATGTGCTGGAAGAATGGCCGCATCTTCACGAGCAAGACTCTGTGCGGCGAATACGTCGGCCTCGAGGAGATCGACGACGGCATCTGGTCGGTCTACTACAAACCGGTGCTGCTGGCTCGGTTCGACGAACGGGAGAGGAAGTTCTATGGCTGATCATCGTAGAGGCCATCGACCGCCGAGCACGACGCATCGTGAGTTGTACACCAGCGTGATCGAACACGGTCCATCGCACCGACAGAGACCGTTCGTGCGACTTGAGCCAGTTGCTGACGCTCCGCGAATGAGCACGTTTCTGGGCCGAAAAGACGCTTGGCGCGTGATCGGAAGCAGACACAAGGTGTAACCTATGTGCCCGGTCTGATCTGTCACCCATGTTCCCGGTCGGACGCTGTAACTCGCTAATGTTCGGGCGGAGCGGTCTGTATGGTTCGACGGCATCTGCTCGCTCAACTACGGGCCGGTGCTGGTCTCGCGCTTCGATGAACGGGAGATGAGGTTCTATGGCTTATTCGTATGTGCCGGCCGTGCGTCAGAGCACGACGCGTCGAGAGTTGATCCCCTTACGTAATCGAACAACCCATCGTCGTCTCGACAGCGTCTATCGTGCGAATTGACTCAGGTGCTGACGCTCCGCGGAGAGGTTTGTTCAGCGACGAAAGACCGGCCGTCGAGCGGCCGAACGACAGACACAAGGTGTAACCTATGTGCCCGGTCTGATCTGTACCCGTGTTCCCGGCCGCACGGATGCGTTAGGCCGCAGTTGCCAACCCGTGCAGTCGATCGGCCGCCTCGACTGCCGCTTTCACATACGTGCGCGCGTCTTCTGCGCTGACGATCTGACCGGTTGCCTGAACGATCTCTGCCCGTTTCTTCATTCGCCACAGTTGCTCGAGCGCGTTAGCAAAACCTGGCTCAATTAGGTGTTCATCGCGAAGCTGCCTTACGATCACCGTCGGCGCCGCCTCACTACTCACTGGGTCCACCGCTCCTACGCGACGGGCAACGGCGTTCAATTCGCTCTCAAGTAGCGTCCAAGCAAGAGGAATCGCGGCCACAGGCGTTGTCGCGACTGCCAGTTGTATCTGATTATCCACTGAGGCGCGTAGTGAACGGTATTGGGGGTCTGTGCTCGCATCAATGGCTGGCCTCACTGGCGGTCCTCCTTTGATCGCTTCACGAACCTCGGCTAGCTCGTGACCCATTTCCACCTCCCAGTCCCCGGCTTTAATCTTCTTCACCTGCGACAGCTTCAACTTGATCTGCTGTCGAAAAAGAATTCCCAGGAATGTTACGACCAGCGGCCATGCAACAGCGGAGGCCATCGCCGCAATGAACTCTAACCAGCTCATATTAACGCACACATTTCCTTACGGCACAAGCCTCGCTGTAAATCGTCCAGTTGCAGTGCGCAATTTAGGAAACAGCTCCGGCATGTCTGATGCGATTCGCTGGAGCGGCTTGTACATCTCCTTCACCGTCTCGAGCTTGAGGTGGGAGAGAAGCAGAACCTGATGAAGTGCGATTCGGCGCGAGATCGCTTTACGACGGTTCCGCAAAGCCGCCAAGGCGGCTCGACGTCTCGCCGGACCATCATCCGACTTTTCGTGATCGTTCCAATGAAAATACGCGCGCTGGAACCTCTCAAACTCTTCGTACACACTGCCCTGCCAGTACGTCCCCGTCGGAACGGTCGCCGCCACCGCTACGACGTCAGAGAGGCCATCCTGCACCTTGTCGCATTCTTTCCGATGAAGGCCACGCTCCTCCAGTGCCGAAAGATCGGCCACCAGCGCACCCAGCGCAGCTGAACGAAACTGATTTATTGCCCACAGCACGGTTCCACGACTAGCATCTATAAGCATATCCACGCCCCTCCATCTTTGCTGAAGCCGCACTACGGTAGCATAACCACGGGTGCCTTCCCAAAGGCGGGGATGACGTCGGTCTAATTTAGGCGATCGGTACTCGGCGTAGGTATAGTCGTTAATCATCGTCTACGCAGTTCGTCCGATACTGTCGAGTTGTGATTCGTTATCATAATCCATCGGCTCAAATTCAAGAGACTCTAGCTTCTCCTTGAACTCTCGGGCTTCTCGCTCGGCAGCCTCAGCAGCCTCACGAGCCTGCTGCGCTGCTTCGTACGTTTCCCATGCTTGGATCATTCGGAAAAGCCAGTCAAGAATCTTCTCCACCACGCCGATTACTGTCTTTACCTTGCCCGCCTGAACGACAGTGATCGTTTCGAGATTGGTCTTGAACGCCTGCAGTTCGTCGGCGAGTATTCGTCCCTGAGTGGAGCTTCTGACATCGTACGAGTGCGCTCGCCCGCCAAGCGTGACCACTAGGCTACTGACGCCGGCGTTCACGCCACCATCACACCTGAAGGTGACATCTCGATCAGCGAGCATTGCGAGGTCGGCAAAGTTATGCAGTGTTTCGTTCGCCATGATGAGCGGTCGCCAGGGCAGCTTAGCTCCGACAAGCTTTCCAGGCGGCTGCTCAGAGTTCATGAACGAAAGAAGGAACGAGCGCACGTCAGCGAATTCCGCGCCGACTAGTTGATTCAAGTACTTCGCCGCGGTCTTTTTCGAAACAACGAAGCTCCGCTCGATTCGGAATTCGAGAAACAGAAACTCTTCAGATCCGACTTGACTGGTCTTGATCCCAGCGCGCCATACGTCAGCCATCATTGCGCCTCCGCTTCAGGAGTGTTGTCAGCGGACGAACCCACACCCTCCCTTCGGTGTTTTTTCACGCCCGGCACTCGAAACGGTGGGTTTGGGTCCGCCTAACTTGAAATCGGCCGCGGAGTACCTGGCACTTTCCGCAGCGTATCGCTGTTGCGCCGGAGCGAGGGCGCTCCGGCTTATGCTCCGTGTTCAGGCCGCGTCCAGAGGGCTACGGACTCCGGTGCGCCGTGGCGCAATACGTGGGTGTAGATCATCGTCGTTGCGACGTCGCGGTGGCCCAGCAACTCCTGGACCGTTCGTATGTCGTGTCCGCGCTCGAGCAGGTGCGTGGCGAAGGAGTGGCGGAAGCTGTGACAGGTCACGCGTTTGTCGATTCCCGCCGCGGGCCGCGTCCGTGACGGCCCGCTGTACGACGGTCTCGTGCAGGTGATGCCGTCCTTCCGCCCCTCTTTGTCGCGCCACCGCCGGGTCGCGGGAAAGACCCATTGCCACCGCCATTCGCGCGCGGCCGATGGAAACTTCCGCGCGATGGCATCGGGCAGCCAGATCTCTCCCCAGCCGGACGCGAGATCTTCCTGGTGCAGCAGCCGGGCATGGACGAGCTGTTCGTGCAGGTCCGCGGTCACGGAGCTCGGCAGCATCGTGGTCCGGTCGTGTTTCCACTTCGGGTCGCGGACCGTCACCTGTCCGCGCGCGAAGTCCACGTCCTTCACTCGCAGGCTCAGCGCTTCGAGAAGGCGCAAACCCGAGCCATAGAGCAGTTGCACGACCAGCTTCACCGGGGCCGTCGTCTCCGCAATCACCTGCCGTACTTCGTCGATCGTGAGCACCACCGGCAGGCGTTGGGGCCGTTGCGCGCGAACGATGTCGTCAATCCACGGCAGCGGCTCCTCGAGCACATGGCGGTAAAGAAAGAGCAGTGCGGAGAGCGCTGAAATTACCCGCGCCGCCGATGCGGGGCTCACACAGCTATTTTCTCAACGAAGGAATGCGGCTCCGGCACGGCCTCGCCGTTTTCGCGCAAGCTTTCGATGTGCAGTTCGATCGCTTCACGAATCAACTCGAGAACTTCCTCGCGCGATTCTCCGACCGCAACACATCCAGGGAGATCAGGAACGTAGGCGCCGAGGGATGTCTCTCCCGCTTCGATAATGACGATGTATTCCATGGTCGAGCTAGTGTCGCGTCACGCTTAAAACCGTGGGTGCTTTGCGGCGGCGGCGGACTGTCTGCGGCGCCGCCGCTCCTCGACGATGCCACCGCATCGCCTGCGTCGCGACAGCTTGCATCCAGCCCACCGGCGCTCGCAAATCACCCACGCTTTCAAACGTGACACGACACTAGACCCGCACCCGGCGACCGCCTACAATAATTGGCCGCGGCTCGTCCAAGGCCGCGACAA
>DASWMP010000169.1:0-16045 GCA_036399695.1 Thermoanaerobaculia bacterium
GACCGCACGAGCGTCTGCCTGTCGTCGCAGGCGGGCTGCGCCGTCGGCTGCACGTTCTGCGTGACCGGCTTCTTCGGCGCCGGGCGGAACCTCACGCCCGCCGAGATCCTCGGGCAGTTCTTCGTCATTCAGCACGAGAAGCAGGTGCCGTTCGAGCAGATGAACGTGGTGTTCATGGGCATGGGCGAGCCGCTGCTGAACTTCGAGCACCTGGTGGCGTCGCTGGACGTGCTGTATCGCAACATGTCGCCGCGCCGCATCACGGTGTCGACGTCCGGCATCACGCCGGTCATCGACGAATTGGCGAAGCTGGAGCGCCGCCCGAATCTGGCGATCTCGATCAACGCGCCCGACCGCAAGCGGCGCGAAGAGATCATGCCGATCACGAAAAAGTATCCGCTCGAGGAGCTGATGGTGGCGCTGCGCCGCTTCCCGCTCGAGAAGGGACGCGACGTCACGATCGAGTACGTGCTCCTGGCCGGCTACAACGATTCGGTGCAGGACGCGGTGGCGCTGGCGAAGCTGATCCGCGGCGTCCACGCGAAGGTGAACGCGATCCCGTTCAACGAGGATCCGAACCTGCCGCCGTGGATGAAGCGTCCGAGCGATCGCGAGATCGACCGGTTCGTGGATACGCTCGTGCGCAACGGCGTGCGCGTGACGGTGCGCCGCTCGAAAGGGCGGGACATCGCCGCGGCGTGCGGGCAGTTGCGCGGGAAAGACGTAGCGAAGAGCCGGGCCACGGAGCTTGCGCGCCGCGGTTAGGTAGATCAGCGCGTCGCTTCGATGAGCAGCATCGGAATGCGCATCTGCAGTGGTGCGCGGTCGTTCAGCTTCGCTTCCATGGCCGCGAAGAGCTCCGGGTCGTCGCTCACGCCGCGCCAGCCGTGGAGGAAGAAGCCGACCAGGTGATGGCGGAACATGGCGCTGCCGTCGGCAAAGCGTAAGAAGAACTCGTCCTCGACGGCGCGGGTGATGGTGAAGCCGGCGTCGGTGAAGAGCTGCACGGTGGTGGCGCGGGTGCCGCGATGCGCTTCCTGTTCGTCGAGCTTCGGGAGCAGGTCGTGGCGGCCGCGCTCGCGGAGCGTGTCGCGGAAAACGTCGTAGAGCTCGGCCATGTGACCGGTGAGGTTCGTCGTCACGGAGATGCGTCCGCCCGGCTTGAGCAGGCGGAAGCATTCGCGCATCGCCGCGGGCGGATCGTTGAAGTTGTTGATGCCGAGGTTCGAGGTGATGAGGTCGAAGGTGGCGTCGTCGAAAGGCATCGAGACGGCGTCCGTCTCCACGAGGTCGACGTTGCGCAGGCCGTAAACGGCGAGCTTCCCGCGGGCGCGCTCGATGGCGTTCGGCCAGACGTCCACGCCCGTGAAGTGCGACGACGGGCCGTGCATCTCCGCGAGCTCGAAGAGCGGGAAGCCGGTGCCGCACGCGACGTCGAGGCCGCGGATGCCGCGGCGCAGCTCGAGGTGGTCGAGCATGAGCGCGCCGAAGCGGGAGCCCCAGAACGACAGCTCGTCGTAGGCATCTTCAGCGAAGCGGGGATGGAGCCAGCCGATCGGACGCGAAAGGTAGTCGGTCATGCGAGGGCGAACCGCCGCAGCGCCGTGTGCACCGCGCCGCGCGGATCGAGCTTGCTTTCGTAGAGCGTGATGGTGTCGACGGTGAAGGGCTCGGAGCGGTAGGTGCTGAGCGAGCGCTGGAAGAGATCGATGGACGCGGGCGGCCATCCCTCTCGGATGCGGAAGAGCGTGAGGTGCGGCTTGAAATCGGCGCTGTCGAGCTGCACGCCGTTCGCTTTCACGACGGCGCGCACCACCTGGGCAACGCCCTGAAAGTTCTTGTCCGGCTCCAGCCCCGCCCAACCGACCCGCGCATGCCGCGGGTTCGGAAACAACCCGCTGCCGCGCACTGTGGCCGTAAAGCGTGGGACGGCCGCCAGGGCAGCCTGCAGCGGCGCCGCGATCCGCTCCACCAGCGCTTCCGGCTGCTCCCCGAGAAACGCAAACGTCAGATGCTGGGCCTCCGGCCGAACCCACGACGCCGCCGGCAGACGTGACTTGAACTGCGTGATCCGCGCATTCAGGTCGCGGATGACAGGCTCCGGAAAGCTGGTCGCAAGGAAGAGACGCATAGGGGATTGGACGTGCGCGAGAATTGTACGACCGACACCTGCGGCATGATGGCAAAAGCGCCCCTGGACGCGCTGTAAGGGAGATTAATGAGCCTTTCGCATGAACTTTCGGCCTTGATGAAACGCGACCTGACCACACTTGCGCTCCAGATCCAGGCGTTTCCTGGCGAGGAGCTGTTGTGGCAAACGGTGCCGGGGATCACGAATCCAGCCGGGAATCTGGTGCTGCATCTGGAGGGGAACCTCCGTGAGTACATCGGACGGCACCTGGGCAATGTCGCTTACGAGCGCGACCGCCCGAAGGAGTTCACGGCCAAAGCGCTCGACAAGGCCGAATTGCTGCGCCGGGTCGAGTACCTGAGCGACGTCATCCCTTCGGTCGTTAGTGCCCTGTCGCCAGCACAACTGATGACCCCATACCCTCACGTCGTGCTCGAGCGCGAGCTGTCGGTGGAGGGTTTCCTGGTTCATCTCTTCGGACATCTCAACTGGCACATGGGGCAGATCGACTACATCCGACGGGTACTCTCGGAGGACGGCGCCGTGAAACGCGCAACTCTTTGATCGGCGCCGGTTGCCTGCTGTGCCCGGACGTTGTTCCGTGAAGCGGGTGGCTTTGACATGGCCCACGGCGTAGTTTGGACAGGTGCTGCAACCGGATCTATGGGTTTCTCCTCTTTGGTCGACCGGTCCCCATGTCACGCTTTGCGGTCTGCCTGGCCGGCCAGGAACTCGGGGGTGAAGATCTCCTGAATCTTCTCCTCCGGAATCAGGCCTCGCTCGCGGAGCATGTCCGGGATCTTCTGCCCCGTTTTGGCCGACTCTTTGGCGATCTCGGCGGCGGCGGCGTAGCCGATGATGGGGTTGAGGGCGGTGGCCAGGGAGGGGCTGCTGATGTAGTACGCCTCGCATTGCTCGCGGTCGGCCTGCAGGCCGGCGATCGTCTTGGCGACGAACACCGGCAGGAAGTTCTTGAGGATCTCCATGGAGAAGGAGATCTCGAAGGCCATGAGCGGCATCATGACGTTGAGCTCGAGCTGGCCGGCCTGGGACGCGTAGGCCACGGCGGTGTCGGAGCCGATGATGTGGAAGAGGACCTGGTTCATGCACTCGAGCATCGACGGGTTGATCTTGCCCGGCATGATCGACGACCCCGGTTGCACGGACGGCAGGATGATCTCGGCCAGCCCGGTCATCGGCCCCGACGACAGGAGGCGCAGGTCGTTGGTGATGCGCGTCAGCTCGAGCGCCAGGTTGCGCATGGCCGAGGAGACGGCGACGACCGGGAGCTGCGACTGCATGGCTTCGCGGAGGTCGTCGCTCGGATGCAGCTCCAGGCCGGTGAGCGTGCTGAGGTGCCGCACGACGGCGAAGCGGTAGCCGACGGGAGTGTTGATGCCGGTGCCGGTGGCCGTTCCGCCGATGCCGAGGATGCGCAGTTCCTCGGCGGCGTCGGCGAGGAGGCGGGTGGCGCGGCGCGTGGCGGCGGCGTAGGCCTTGAACTCCTGGCCGAGCGTGACCGGCACGGCGTCCTGCAGGTGCGTGCGGCCGGACTTGATGACGTCGAAGAATTCGTCGCCTTTGGCGTCGAGGCCGTCGATGAGCCCGTGTAGCGCCGGGTCTAGCTGCCGGTGGAGCAGCAGCGTGGAGATGCGAATGGCCGTCGGGAAGACGTCGTTCGTCGACTGGGCCATGTTGACGTGGTCGTTCGGGTTGACCGGATCGTAGACGCCGAGCTTTCCGCCAAGCGCGGTATTGGCGAGGTTGGCGATGACCTCGTTGCAGTTCATGTTGAACGACGTGCCGGCGCCGGCCTGGAAGACGTCCACCACGAAGTGGCGGCGGTGGTTGGCGAAATCGTTGAGGATGCGGTCGCAGGCCTTGATGATGGCCTTCGAGCGGAGCTCGTCCATGGCGCCGAGCTCGAGATTGGCCATGGCCGCCGCCTTCTTCAGATAGATGAAGGCGCGGATGAAGAGCGGATGCTCCCGCAAGCCGCTGATGGGGTAGTTTTCGACGGCGCGCTGAGTCTGCGCGCCATACAACGCGTCCGCCGGGACGCGCACTTCGCCGAGGGTGTCACGTTCGATGCGCATGGGAACGCGCGGCTCGCAAGAAGTGGACCCGTGGGGGGCGTTGTCCGTTGCTCGTTGTCCGTTGCCCGTGCCGCGCGGAACTGACCACCGACCACTGACCAACCGGGGTCACGGACAACGGACAACGAGCAACGGCTTCTACGCCTTCAACTCCGCGAGCCGCCGCTTCGACTCCTCGAACACCTGCTGGTGCAGCGACTGGCCGTGGGCGTCCATCGTGACGATGGCCATGAAGTCTTCGACCCAGAGGTGCCAGATGGCTTCGGGGGAGCCGAGGTCGAGCCAGTCGACGCCGTCGACGCGCTTCACGGAGGCCGCGCAGACCTGGGCGGCGCCGCCGATGGCGTGGAGGTAGACAGCCCCGTATTCACGGCAAGCGTTCAACGTCTTCTCGCCCATGCCGCCTTTGCCGATGACGCCGCGGATTTTGTAGTCGCGGATGACCTCGTGCTGGTACGGCTCCTCGCGGGAAGAGGTCGTCGGGCCGGCGGCCTTGCAGACCCACTGGTCCCCCTCTTTCACCATCACGGGGCCGCAGTGATAGATGATCTGCCCTTCGAGGTCGACCGGCGGCCTGGTGCCTTCGTGGATCCGGTGGTGGACGGCGTCGCGGCCGGTGTAGAGGCGGCCGGTGATGGCGACGGTATCGCCCACGTGGAGCGAGCGGATGGTGGGGATGTCGATGGGGGTGGTGAGTTTGATTAGAGACATGAAGTCAGAACGCAGAACGCAGAACGAAGAATGTAGAGAGGCTGCGCCGCGCGTTCGATCTCCTTTCTGAATTCTGCGTTCTGCGTTCTGCGTTCTGACTTCACGCTTCTCAGTACAGCCACTCCGCCACGGCGCCACCCTCATCCAGCGTCGCTCCCCGTCGCCGGTACGCCCAGCACATGTACGCCACCGAGACGTAGTACGACGCCGGCAGCCGATTGAGCTTGCCGATCTTGCAGGCGAGCAGCGTCGTCCGTCCACCAAAGCCCATCGGGCCGATGCCGGACTGGTTGGCTTTGTCGACGACGCGGGCCTCCAGATCCGCGAGGAGCGGGTCGGAGTTGGTGTCGTCGAGGAGGCGGAGCAACTGCTGCTTGGCGTGGTCATAGCCGGTAGTGCGGTCGCCGCCGATGCAGACGCCGAGGATGCCGGGGCCGCAGCCCTGGCCCTGCGCCTGGAGGATGCAGTCGAGGATGGCGTTCTCGACGCCTTTGATGTCGCGTCCGCCGAAGTCGGGGTGAGGGAGCGAGTACTGCGCGTTCATGTTCTCGCAGCCGCCGCCTTTGAGCATCAGCTTCACTTGCACGTGCGGCTCGCGCCACTGGTGAAAGTGAAAGACCGGCGAGCCGGGGCCGGTGTTGTCGCCCGTGTTCTTGCCGGTGATGCTGTCGACGCTGTTCTGCCGCAGATACCCGAGCTTCGTGGCCTGCCGGACGGCCTCCGTGGCCGTCTCTTCGAACTCGAGCTGGTCGTACCCGACCGGCGTGTGCACGTAGAAGAGGATCGTGCCGGTGTCCTGGCAGAGCGGGAGCGAGCTGTCGCCGGCCAGGCGGATGTTGCAGCCGATGACGTCCAGCGCGACGTCGGCGTTCGAGCCGGGCGCCTCCTGCTGACGGGCAGCCGTGACGGCGCGCACGACGTCCGCCGGGAGCTGCGTGGAGGTGCGGCGGATCAGCTCGAGGATGCTCTGGAACAGCGCGGTCTGGGTGGTGGTCTCGTGAAGGGGGGCAGCAGCGCTCATCGGGCAGGAGTTTATCGCGATTGCGGCAGGGGGACGACGGGACCGATGGGACCTATGCCCGCCCGCCCTTCCGGTGGGTTTCCCCAGAGGTCCCATCTGTCCTATGGGTTCCATGGTGTCCCTGTGGGCAGGGAGAAAGCGGCGCCATCCCGGGCTCGTCAGCCCGGGATGGACGTCAGTCGACTCATCGCGCGAAGGCGGGGCGCCGTGGTGTGAACGACGAACCGATAGGAATGCCGATCGTGAGCGCGATGATCAGCAGCCAGGTGAATGGCTGCGGGAGGCGGATGACCTCGTAAGACGTCACCTTTGCGTTGGGGTCGCCTTCGACCGGGCGAAGGTCGCGGGGGTGTGTTTGCGACGTGACGCCCGGAGTGGAAGCGACCTGCGCTCGAGTGACGGCGGCGAGGCCGGGCCGGCGATGAGCGCGGTGGGCGGTGTGAGCACGGACTCGTTCGGCGACTGGTCTCTCTTCAGCGCGTAGAGCCGCTCTCGTCACCGTCACCGTGGACTGCGCCGGAGACGTGATTTCGGGTTGAACGGATGTCACAGGAACGGATGTCACAGGAACGGATGCCACAGGAACGGACGAGAGCAACGCCTCGGCCTGAACGGTAGCCGGAGCCGGTGCGGTCTCGAGCGTCTGTACGGCCACCGTATCGGTCGCGCGCGCCGACGGCGCCTCCGTCGATGACTGGTTACCACTGTTGGGGGGTGTGAGATTCGAATCGTTGCGACCGCTGCGGCACGCAACCACACTGAACAGTAAAGCAAGCACAGCCAAAGACTTACGACCGTTCATGGCGCCTCCTTCGATGTCAGGAGTCGCAACCCGGACGCTTGCGCGGTTGTTTCTTGCTGAGCTGCGAAAAGGAATGAGGCGTAAAATTTACCGGTTAGCTCAATGTGAGTGCGCATCACTCAAGACGAGGTGAACCGAATGAACTTTAACAAACTGACAGTCAAGGCGCAGGAAGCAGTCGTCGAGGCCCAGAACCTCGCCCGTGGCGCCGGAAACCCGGAGCTGACGCCCGAACATCTGCTGCTGGCGCTGATGCGTCAGGACGGCGGCATCGTCGGTCCGATCCTGAACAAGCTGGGGGTCAATCCCGGCACGATCGAGACCGAGGTGGCGGCCACGGTCTCGCGCTACTCGAAGGTGGGAGGCGCGTCGGCGGATCCGATGACCTCTCCTTCGCTGCGGCGCGTCTTCGACGTGGCGTTCAAGTCGGCCGAAGAATTCAAGGACGAATACGTCTCGACGGAGCACTTCCTCCTCGCCATCAGCGAAGTGAAGGAAGCGTCGGCGTCGCAGATCCTGCAGCGCCACGGCGTGGTGCGCGACGCGGTGCTCAAGGCGCTGCAGTCGGTGCGCGGCACGCAGCGTGTCACCGACCAGAATCCCGAGGACAAATACCAGGCGCTCGAGCGCTATGCGCGTGACCTCACGCAGCTCGCGCGGCGAGGGAAGCTCGATCCGGTGATCGGCCGCGACGAGGAGATCCGCCGCGTCATCCAGGTGCTTTCGCGCCGGACGAAGAACAACCCGGTACTCATCGGCGAGCCGGGCGTCGGCAAGACGGCCATCGTCGAAGGGCTGGCGCGCCGCGTCATCGCCGGCGACGTCCCCGAGGGGCTCAAGGACAAGCGCGTCGTGTCGCTGGACCTCGGCGCGCTCATCGCCGGGGCGAAGTACCGCGGCGAGTTCGAGGACCGTCTCAAGGCGGTCATCAAGGACGTCGAGGAGAGCGAAGGCAACGTCGTCCTCTTCATCGACGAGCTGCACACGCTCGTCGGCGCCGGTGCGGCCGAAGGGGCGATGGACGCTTCGAACCTGCTCAAGCCGGCCCTGGCGCGCGGCGAGCTGCGCGCCGTCGGCGCCACGACGCTGAGCGAGTACCAGAAGTACATCGAGAAGGATGCGGCGCTCGAGCGGCGCTTCCAGCCGGTGTTCGTCGGCGAGCCGACGGTCGAGGACACGATCGCCATCCTGCGCGGCCTCAAGGAGCGTTACGAGGTCCACCACAAGGTGACGATCCAGGACTCGGCCATCGTCGCCGCCGCCCAGCTCTCGCACCGCTACATCACCGATCGTTTCCTGCCGGACAAGGCCATCGACCTGATCGACGAAGCGGCGTCGCGGCTGCGCATCGAGCTGACCTCGATGCCCCAGGAGATCGACGAGCTGACGCGCCGCCTGACGCAGTTGCAGATCGAAGAGCAGGCGTTGCAGAAGGAAGACACCCCGGCCACCCAGGAACGCCTGCGCGGCGTGCGCTCGCAGATCGGCGAGCTGCAGGAAAAGATCTCCGGGCTCAAGGCGCAGTGGGAGAGCGAGAAGGGCGTCATCACGCAGATCAACGAGCTGAAAAAGCGGATCGAGGACCTGCGCGAAGAGGCGAACCGCCGCGAGCGTGAGGGGGACCTGAACCGCGTCGCCGAGCTGCGCTACGGCCAGATCCCGCAGATCCAGCACGAGGTCGAAGTCCTCAACGGCAAGCTCGCGGAGATGCAGAAGAACGGTGCCCTGCTCCGCGAGGAAGTGACGGACGAGGACATCGCCGAGATCGTCTCCAAGTGGACCGGCGTGCCGGTCACGAAGATGCTCGAAGGAGAGATGCAGAAGCTGCTGCGGATGGAGGACAACCTTCGCCGCCGCGTCGTCGGGCAGGAGGAGGCCGTGACGGCGGTGGCGAACGCGGTGCGCCGCTCGCGCGCGGGGCTCAAGGACCCGAGCCGTCCGATCGGTTCGTTCATCTTCATGGGACCGACCGGCGTCGGCAAGACCGAGCTGGCGCGCGCTCTCGCGGAGTTCCTCTTTGACGACGAGAACGCCCTCGTGCGTATCGACATGTCGGAGTACATGGAGCGTCACGCAGTGGCGCGGCTCATTGGCGCGCCGCCCGGATACGTCGGCTACGAAGAGGGTGGTCAGCTCACCGAAGCGGTGCGCCGCCGCCCGTACGCGGTGGTGCTGTTCGACGAGATCGAGAAGGCGCATCCGGAAGTGTTCAACGTGATGCTGCAGATCCTCGACGACGGCCGCCTGACGGACTCGAAGGGACGCGTGGTCGACTTCAAGAACACCGTCATCATCATGACGTCGAACGTCGGCTCGCAGTACATCCACGAGTACCGCACGCTGGGCGGTGAAGAGGAGACGATGCGGAAGAAGGTGGAGGACGAGCTGCACCGCCACTTCCGTCCCGAGTTCCTGAACCGCATCGACGACACGATCATCTTCCACTCGCTCGACCTGGGACAGATCAAGCAGATCATCGGCATCCAGCTCAAGCGCCTGTCGAAGCTGATCGAGGACCGCGGCCTGTCCATCGAGATCAGCGACAACGCGAAGGAGCGCATCGCCCACGAGGGCTACGACCCCGCGTTCGGCGCAAGACCGCTCAAGCGCGCGCTGCAGCGGCTGATCATCGATCCGCTCGCGGTGAAGCTGCTCGACGGCAGCTTCAAGGCGGGAGACACGGTGTTCGTGAACGTGAACGAAGGCCGGCTCGAGCTGTCGCTCGAGCCGGAACCGGTGAGCGTGAACTGAGCGCCAGGGGCGGTCGAGTGAAAATCAGTGGTGGGTCAGTGAAAATCAGTCGTCGATCTGTCAGCGCGACAGATCGACGACCGAAATTCGGTGATCGACGACCGGAATTCGGTGATCGACGGCCGGAATTCGGTGACCTTTGACTGAAATTCAGTGATCGATCACCGAACGTCAGTGGCCGATCACCGAACATTAGCGGCCGATCACCGAACATCAGTGGCCGGTCACCGAAAACCAGTGATCGATCACTCATTTCCACAGATCGGTGAGTGATTTCCACAGATCGATGACTGAAATTCAGTGATCGATGACTGATCTCCGGTGATCGGTTCCCCGCCGCGGCGCATCGCGAGACAGCAGCCACGGAGACGATGGGACCTATGGGACAGACAGACCTATGGGAGACCGAGTGCAGCGAGGGAACGGAAAGGGATCGAAAACGGGAAGACCTCTGAAGTTATTGGACGGTCGCAGTGTACGCGGCGGCCCGTCTTTTGCGTCGTGCCGGGGGCATGAAAAGGGTTGTCATCGCGCTCGCCTGTGCCGCCGTCATCAGTGCCTGTACGCCCGATGAGGCGAAGGCGCCGGATCCGAAGAATATCGAGCCGGCGTCCCAGACCGCGGGGACGACGACGAGCCCGCTGAATCCGCCCGTGCCGGCCGAGAAGGATCAGCCGGTCAATCGCGCCGGCGGCGCCGCCGATCCGAGTGCGGAAGTGCAGCTCATCGAGTACGCCATCCGCATGCCCCAGACCATCGCCGCCGGGAGGCAGAAGTTCTCCGTCGAGAACGCGGGCCGCGAGCAGCACGCCTTCGAGATCGAAGGCAACGGCATACACACCGCCACGCAGGTGCTGAGCCGCGGCAACTCCACCTCCCTCGAAGTGGACCTCAAGCCCGGCACGTACACCGTGTACTGCCCGGTGAAGGGACATAAGGAGAAGGGGATGGCGACGACGGTGACGGTGCAGTAGGGCGCCGCGGGCGCCGCTACGCGGCGCTACCACCTCCCCATCCCCTCCCCAAACATCGTCTCGTACACCTTCCTTGCCCAGGAGCGCTTGCCGAACTCCACCTTCCCTTCTTCGCGGAGCCATTCGCGGATCGGGAGGGTGAAGCCGGTTTTGCGGCGGGCGCGGACGACGTCCGGGAGTGGGGGGCGGGGGGCGTTGGCGAGGATCTGTTTGCCGCGCTCGCGGCGGGAGACGAGGACCGGGGCGACCTTCGTGAGGAGATGGGCGTCGACGAGGGGGACGCGCACTTCGAGCGAGTGCGCCATGCTGGCCCAGTCCATGTCGCGCAGGAGCTGGTTGCGCAGGTAGAGCGACGATTCGAGGGCGGCGACGCGGGCGTAGCCATTGCCCGGATCGGGGGTCACGGCGCGCTCGAGGACGTTGATGAGGTCGAGGCGGCGCAGTCCTTCCGCGGCGATCTCCGGGCCGAGGACTGCCGGGAGCTCCGAGGTGAGAAAGCGGCCCCGTTTGACGAGGTACGCGCCGGCCCATGAGGAGCCGTAGCGGAGGATTTCTCCCATCTTGGGGCTGACGTGGCGGCTGCGTCTGGCCAGCGCGGAGTTGAGGCGGTAGACCCCTTCGCCGAGGCCGGGGATCTTCGAGAGAACGGAGGTGATGGGCATCCAGCGGGGGATGTCGCGGAAGGACGTATAGCCGCCGAACAGCTCGTCGCCGCCGGTGCCGGAGAGCGCGACCTTGAGGCCGAAATCCGCCGCCGCCTTGCTGATGAAGTAGCTGTTGAGGCCATCGACGGTGGGCTGGTCCATCGCCGCGAAAATGCGCGGCAGCTCGCTCCGGAACTCGGCGAGCGTGAGGTCGCGGATGGTGTGACGCACGCCGTACTGCTGGGCGACTACGGCGGCGAGCGGCGCTTCGTCGTTGTCGCGGCCGCGGTACTCCTCGAAGCGGAGCGTCAGCGTCTGCAGGTCCGTCGCGCCGCTTTCTTTGGCGAAGGCGACGATGGCGCTGGAGTCGATGCCGGCCGAGAGGAAGGCGCCGACCGGGACGTCCGCGACCATGTGGTAGCGCACAGACTCGAGCATGGCGTCGTGCACGAGCTCGAGCCGCTGGGCTTCGGTGACGGGCACGCGCGCTTCGACGGCGTCGCGCAGCGTGGCGGCGATGGAGAAGTACTGCACCGGCTCGCGCATGCCGCTCGCGTCGACGTAGGTGTAGGTGCCGGCAGGGAGCGCGCGGACGGCGCGGTACATCGTGAACGGTTCCGGGACGGTGCCCCGGAGGAAGAAACCGGCGGCGCCGGCAGGATCGAACTGTGTGTCGACGCGGCCGCCGGCGACGAGCGCCTTCACCTGCGAGGCGACGCGGATCGTGCGGCCGTCGTCCGCGTAGTAGAGCGGCTTGATGCCGTATGGATCGCGGGCCAGGAGCATGCGCCGTTTCGCGCCGTCCCAGAGGGCGATGGCGAACATGCCCCGCAGCTCGCCGAGCATCGCTTCGCCGAGCTCCTCGTAGAGCTCGAGCAGGACCTCGGTATCGGAGTGGGAGGTGAAGGTGCGCCCCCGCGCTTCGAGGCGCGCGCGCAGCTCGCGAAAGTTGTAGATCTCACCGTTGAAGATGATGACCCGCTCCCCCCGCCGCATCGGCTGCGCCCCGCCCGGCGAGAGGTCGATGATGGCCAGCCGCCGATGCCCGAGCCCGACGCGGCCGTCGGGGCTGAGCCATACATCGGCAGCATCCGGCCCGCGCGAGCGCATGCACTCCCGCGACGCGACCAGCTCGTCAGCCTCGACCGGCGGCGCGTCCGCGGAGTAAGCGAAGATCCCGTTGATCCCGCACATCCGGGGCGGAGTATAGCGGGGAGTAGAATCGAAGCATGTACGACCCCGACGAACTGCTGAAGCGCATCACGGCGAATCCGAAGATCTATGGCGGAAAGCCGATCATTCGCGGCCGGCGTATGGCTGTAAAGCACATCCTGCAGATGCTAGCGGCTGGCGATTCGGCTGAGGACTTGGTCAGGGACTATGAATGGCTCGAGCCCGAGGACATCCAGGCCTGTTTGCTGTACGCGGCCCGAGTGGTTGGCCGTGAGCGCGTGGATATCGCGGTTCATTCGTGAAGCTGCTGGTTGATAACTGCCTGTGGCCCGGTGCTGTCAAGGAACTGCGCGAGCGGGGCTTCGATGTGAGCTGGGTTGGCGAATGGGACGCCGATCCGGGTGATGTCGCGATCCTCGAGCGGTGCATCGCGGAACGGTACGAGGCCGAGCTGCTGGCAGGTGCGCTGATCATCGTCGAGGAAAAGAGAACGCGCGTTAGATTTCTCGATTCCTAGTCAGTTCACCAGCTCCTGAGCATCCTGCCGGCGCAGGGCGCGCCGGTACACGATGTAGTTGCGGGTCACCACGAAGAGGATCGCCACGTAGAACGCCGCGACGACGATTTGCGCCCGCACCTCGGGGCCGCCCTCGGGGAGGGCTCGGAACAACTCGTAAATCACGACCACTACAGGCCCGAAGATGATCCACATGCCGATGAGGACGATCGTGGAGGGCCGCTTCGTGCTGTGACGGGACAGCGCGCCTTCGCGCGGGGGCGTCCGGAGCGTTTGGCTGCAGTTGGGGCAGTAATCGAAGTCGCGCTCGACCTCGGATCCGCAGCTCGGGCAGGCCGGGTCCACCTACCGCCCCTTCGGGAGCATGTAGACCAGCTCGCCCTTCTTCGACATCCCCAGATCCTCCCGGGCGATGCGCTCGACGGCGTAGGTGGACTTTTTGACGCTGTCGATCTCGGCGCGCAGGCGGGCGTTTTCGCTCTCGAGGCGGGCGATGTCGGTCTTCAGCTCTGTGACGCGCTTGCGGGAGTGCTGGAGCTCGGGCAACCCTCGGTCGCTGAAGACGAAGGAGATGAAGAACACGATCGTCAGGACGACGGAGAGCATCGTGACGGCTTTGAGCGTCACCTGCGTGGCGCGGCGCGAATCGTGTGTCGATACCGAGGGGGGCACGCGCGTAGTGTACCGTCCTATAATCCGCCCGTGAAGCGCGACTCTGCCTCGAACCCCCTGACCGAGCGGTACGCCTCGAAAGAGATGTCGTACCTCTTCTCCTCGAATTTCAAGTTCCGGACGTGGCGGCGGCTCTGGGTGGCCCTCGCGGAAGCGGAGCAGGAGCTCGGGCTGCCGATCACCGACGCGCAGCTCGCCGAGCTGAGGCAGAACCTCGAAACGATCAACTACGAGGACGCCGAGCGCCGCGAGCGGGAAGTGCGCCACGACGTGATGTCCCACATCTACGCGTTCGGCCTCCAGGCTCCTTCGGCCAAGGGCATCATCCACCTCGGCGCGACCTCGGCCTTCGTCACCGACAACACCGACATCCTGCAGATGGCCGAAGGGCTGCGCATCATGCGCCGCCGCGTCGTGAATCTGATGGCGAAGCTGCGCGACTTCGCCTGGCAGTGGCGCGGGACGCCTGCCCTGGCGTTCACGCACTTCCAGCCGGCGCAGCTCACGACGGTCGGCAAGCGGGCCACGCTCTGGCTGCACGATCTGCTGCTCGACTATCGCGATCTCGAGTTCCGCGAGTCCCAGCTCGCGCTCCTCGGCGTCAAAGGGGCGACCGGCACGCAGGCGTCGTTCCTGAACCTGTTCGACGGTGACGAGGCGAAGGTGCACCGCCTCGAGCAGCTCGTCGCCGAGAAGGTGGGCATGCGGCGCAGCTATCCGGTCTCGGGGCAGACGTACTCGCGCAAGGTGGACTCGCAGGTGGTGAACGTGCTCGCGGGCTTCGCGCAGTCGGCGTCGAAGTTCGGCTACGACATGCGCCTGCTGCAGCACCTCAAAGAGGTCGAGGAGCCGTTCGAGGAAGAGCAGGTCGGCTCGTCCGCCATGGCGTACAAGCGCAACCCGATGCGGGCGGAACGAATCGACGCGCTGTCTCGTCATCTGATCGTGAATGCCCTCAATCCAGCCCTGACGGCGGCGACGCAGTGGTTCGAGCGGACGCTCGACGACTCGGCAAACCGGCGCATCGCCCTGCCGGAGGCGTTCCTCGCGGCCGACGCCATCGCCCTGATCTACGACAATGTGGTGGGCGGCCTGGTGGTGCACGAGGAAGTGATCGCCACGAACGTCCGGCGGGAGCTGCCGTTCATGATGACGGAGAACCTGATGATGGAAGGGGCACGCCGCGGAGGCGACCGGCAGGTGCTGCACGAGCGGGTGCGGGTGCACTCGCAGGCCGCGGCGGACGCGCTGAAGGGCGGCGCTGCGCGGAACGATCTGTTCGACAGGATCGCCGAGGATCCGCTGTTCGGCATGGACAACGCGACGCTGGACGAGCTGGCCCGTCCGGAGAACTACACGGGCCTTTCGAAGCAGCAGACGGAGCGGTTCCTGATCGACGAAGTGGACCCAATCCTCGCGGCGAATCGGGACGAGATTCGCGCCGAGGTCGGAGAAGTGCGCGTATGAAGCCTCGATTGACGTGGTTGGCAGTGCTGCTGTTCGCGGCCTACGGCTGCGTCACGACCAAGTCCGCGACGAAGGTTCCGCAAACGGAGCTGCTGCAGGGCGTGGCGAGCTGGTACGGCGAGGAGTTCGCCGGCCGGACGACGGCGAACGGCGAGATCTTCGATCCCCTGCTGCTCACGGCGGCGCATCGCGAGCTGCCGTTCGGCACGATCGTCGACGTGAAGAACGCCAAGAGCGGCGAGACGGTGCGCGTGCGCATCAACGACCGCGGCCCGTATGTCGGCAACCGGATGATCGACCTCTCGTACGCCGCCGCGCAGCAGATCGGCCTCATCGAGCCGGGCATCGGCGACGTGGAGGTGCGCATCGTCAAGGTCGGCGCGGGCGACCGCGAACCGCCGGCGCCGTACGAGGTGGGTGCGAAGGCGCCGCCTCCCGCGGTGGCCGCGGTGCCGCCGTCCATCCCGGTGGTCGCGCCTCCAGCCACGGCGGTTCCAGCGGTCGAGTTCCCGCTGCCGTCAGAAACGACGACAGCCGCAGCACCCGCGGTCGTCGATCGCGTGGAGGTCATCGAAGAGCGCGGCGGCGTAGCCACACGACGCCAGGTCTCGGCGGACGGCCGCACGCTGGAAGCCGTACCGGCGGACGAAACGACGGCCCGTCCGGCCGAAGCCATCGACCGCGAGCGCATCGCCGCTCCCGCGCCGCGCGTGACGCGCAAGTCGGGTCAGTTCTTCGTGCAGGTGGGGGCGTTCTCGGTGGAAGCGAACGCGAAGGCGCTCCGCGACCGCCTGGCGGAGATCGGCCAGAAGGCCTGGATTGACCGCGAAGCGCTCTACCGCGTGCGCCTGGGGCCGTTCGCCAGCCGGGAACAGGCGGCCACCGCGCGCGGAGCGCTGGAGGCCAGCGGGGTTTCGGCCATCATCGTGGCCGAGTAGGGCCGGTCTCGGAGTGCGGTGGCGGACGGAGGGTGTCTCAAAACGGAGCGCACACACTCTGATGGCCTGATTAGAAACCGGCGCCTGCGGGCGCAGACAGACAAGAGTGTCTGTCCCACATTGAATGCCAGCGTGCCCGCGGGTGCCC
>DASWMP010000170.1:0-7445 GCA_036399695.1 Thermoanaerobaculia bacterium
CCCCGAGCCACCCGGTGTTGCGCCGCCGCTACGCCCACACCCTCTCAGATCGATGGGGTCAGAGCTTCGGCCCGTCGTACAGAAAGAGCGAAGGTGTGACCCCTGCGCCATGCCCGCCGTGGGCGCGACCGGCATCATCACCAGTATCCGCGGTCAGACCTTCGATCTGCGCTCGAAAAACCGAAGGTCTGACCCCGGCCACCCGGTGTTGCGCCGCCGCTACGCCCACACCCCCTTGGGAAGGGTCGTACCTCGCCAATGCGGCGAGGCGCAGATCAATGGGGTCAGAGCTTCGTACAGAAAGAGCGAAGGTGTGACCCTCAACCACGAACCGCGGGCGCTGGAGGAAAACAAAGGTCTGACCCCCGAATGCCTGACCGGAGGAAAACGAAGGTCTGACCCCCGAATGCCTGACCGCCGAATGCCACGGACCACTGCTTCCCTAGGCTGCGGGGCGGATCCGCGCCCCCGATCGCTGGCTCAGTGCTTGCTCGACACCGCCGCATCCGCAATCCGAGGACGCCGCCGCTGTCACGCTGACCGACACCGTACCCGCCGGAACGACGTTCGCCTCAATCCGACCCCGGCAAACAACACCAGCACCGCGATCGTCGCCGCCGCCCCCGCGACCGCCGACTTGGTGATCACCAAGAACGCCGGCAGCGCCAATGTCGCCGCGGCTGGCGCCGTCACCTACACGATCGGCGTGACCAACAACGGCGACGCCACCGCGACCGCCGTCACCGACATCCTCCCCGCCGGCACGACCTTCGTCTCCGCGACCCCAACCAGGGAACCTGCAGCGGTACGACGACCGTCACCTGCAACGCCGGCACGCTCGCCTCCGGCGCGTCAATGAGCATCACCCTCGTCGTCAACGCCCCGGCCGCCGCCTGCCCCTTCGCCAACACCGCCACCGTCACAGCCACTCAACCCGATCCAACCCCCGGGAACAACGCCGCCACGTCGACTGTCACAGTCGCCGCGGCCGCCGCCGCAGTCCCCACCCTCTCCGAGTGGATGCTCGCCCTCCTCGGCATCCTCCTCGGCCTGGCCGCGGTGCTGAAGTTGAAGTAGCCCTCCATGCCACGGGAGCGCCGGCCGACGCCGGCGCTCCCGTGGGCATCACCGCCACCGACGGTCACCTGTTGAGTAGATGCCGCTCGTGGCCCGGGACTTGGATTTAATCGTCCTCGATGACGCCATTCCCATTCGACAACAGCTACGCTCGGCTGCCGGAGCGCTTCTTTACGCGCACCGCCCCCACGCCGGTGGCCGCTCCTCGCCTTATCCATTTAAACCACGCGCTCGCCAATGACCTCGGGCTCGACGGCGAGGCACTCGCCGCCGACGGAACCGCAGTGTTCGCCGGCAACGTCATCCCTGAAGGGGCGGAGCCGATCGCGACCGCGTACGCCGGACACCAGTTCGGCTCGTTCGTGCCGCAGCTCGGCGACGGCCGGGCCGTCCTCCTCGGCGAGGTCGTCGACCGGAGCGGTGTCCGTCGCGACATTCAACTCAAAGGGGCCGGCCGGACGCCCTGGTCGCGCGGTGGCGATGGCCGGGCGGCGGTGGGGCCGGTGCTGCGGGAGTACGTCATCAGCGAGGCTATGGCGGCGCTAGGTATCCGGACGACCCGCGCCCTCGCTGCCGTCACGACCGGCGAGCCGGTGTTCCGTGAAGACATCCTGCCCGGTGCCGTTCTGACGCGCGTGGCCTCCAGCCACATCCGAGTCGGGACGTTTCAGTATTTCGCCAGCCGCGGCGATGTGGAAGGCGTGCGGCTCCTCGCCGACCACGTCATCGCCCGCCACTATCCGGATGCGTCGGGAGCCGAGCGCCCTTACCACGCGTTGCTCGCCGCGGTCATCGAAGCGCAGGCTGCGCTCATCGCCGACTGGCTGCTCGTCGGCTTCATTCATGGGGTGATGAACACGGACAACATGTCCATCGCCGGCGAGACCATCGACTACGGGCCGTGCGCGTTCATGGACGAATACGACCCGGCCACGGTCTTCAGCTCGATCGATCGCCACGGCCGCTACGCATACGCCAATCAGCCGGGCATCGGCGCATGGAACCTGACGCGCCTTGCGGAATGCCTGCTGCCGCTCTTCTCCGAAGACGAGGCCGCCGCGGTCGCGGAAGCGCAGGAGACGCTGAATGCCTACGGACCAGCATTCGAGCGCCGGTATCAAGCCGGACTCCGGCGCAAGCTGGGGCTCACAACCGAACAGGATGACGACGCAGCGATCGTGCAGGATCTTCTGCAGGCCATGAAGGCGAACAAGGCCGATTTCACTCTCACGTTCCGCCGCCTCAGCGACGCGGCCGCTGGGCATGCCGGCGACCACGCACTGGAGAGCCTTTTTATCGATCCGGCTGCTCTTCGAGAGTGGCTGCCGCGCTGGCGCCATCGCCTCGAGCAAGAGCCGACGGACGCCAAGGGGCGCGCGGCGGCGATGCGGCGGCTCAATCCTGCCTTCATCCCCCGCAATCACCGGGTGGAGGCGGTCATCAGGGCCGCGTCCGACGACGATGACTTCGAGCCGTTCGAGGAGCTGCTCGCTGTATTGTCGCGTCCCTACGAAGACCAGCCGGAGCTCGCTGAGTACGGACAGCCACCGCAGGAAAGCCAGCGTGTCCTGCAGACGTTTTGTGGGACCTGATCGAAAGACGACGGGGTGCCGCCGGCGGGCCGCGCGCGGCGCGGCAGGCGTTCGTTGGCCAAGCCTGCACGGGCGCGCTTCGTACGAACGCGTTTCACGCCGAAGCGTTGCGCCGGTCGTCTAAGATGCGTGGCCACCCGTGAACGCCAATCGCAAAGCGCATCTGCAGATTCACTTCTGCGTCGTTCTCTGGGGCTTCACCGCCATCTTCGGCCGGCTGATCTCGCTGCCCGCGCTGCCGCTGGTGTGGTGGCGCATGACTCTCGTGGCGGTGATCCTCGCCTGTGTTCCGCGCGTATGGCGTGAATGGCGGCGCATGCCGGCCAGGCTCCTCGCCGCCTACAGCGGCGTCGGCTGCCTGATCGCCCTGCACTGGCTGACGTTTTACGGCTCGATCAAGCTCTCCAACGCCTCCGTCGGTGCAACATGCATGGCACTCGCGCCGGTCTTTCTCTCGATCGTAGAGCCGCTCATCGTCGGCCGGCGGTTCAACGTGCGCGAGCTGCTGCTCGGCATCGTCATGGTCCCGGGTGTCGTGATGGTGATCGGCGGCGTCCCGGGCGGTATGCGCGGCGGCATCGCCCTGGGCATCCTCTCAGCGATGTTCGTGGCAGTGTTCGGAACGCTGAACAAGCGGCTCGTACACCACGCCGACCCGCTCGCCGTGACGGCCATCGAGCTCGCCGCCGGCGCGCTCCTGCTCACCGTCTTCGGTCCGCTGCTGATGCCGCCGGTGTTCCGATTGCCGACAGGGCACGACGCGCTGTTGCTGCTCATCCTCGCCGTCGGCTGTACGATCCTGCCGTTCACGCTCGCGCTCATCGCGCTGCGCCACCTCACCGCCTTCGCGGCCCAACTCGCGGTGAACCTCGAGCCGGTCTACGCCATCCTTCTCGGCAGCGTCCTGCTTCACGAGCACCGGCAACTCGATCCTCTCTTCTATGCCGGCGTCCTGATCATCCTCGGCGCCGTCCTCACCTATCCGCTGCTCGTGCGCGAACAACCCGCACCTCCCCTCCCGTAGATCATCACGTCCCTCCCTGCATCGCGGGGTCAGAGCTTCGTTCCTCGTGCGGTGGGGTCAGAGCTTCGTTCCTCCCGTGGCTAGGGGTCAGAGCTTCGGTTCGTTCGTCTACACGCCGTAGACACTCAGCCTCGCGTTGCGCGCATCGAAGCTCTGACCCCACCTCTCTGCACACTTTTGCGCCGTTCGAAGCTCTGATCCCATCTTTTGCGGCCCACCTGGCAACGACAGGATCGAAGCTCTGACCCCAATTTGTGCAGACGCCAATTTGTGTCACCCCACTTCTGCGTGGATCGAAGCTCTGACCCCATTTTGTGCACGCGTCACGAGCGCCTGCGTAATACCCGGCAACAACACACAACAGATGCCCGCGGTGTCGCGGTCGAGGAGATGAATGAATGATGAAGCGATGGATTGCCGTTGCAGTGCTGCTGCTGTCGATGGCCGGAGTCACGGCCGGTCAGGAGACGTACAAGGTACCGGCCAAAGAGCTGGTAGATCTCGCGGACGCGCCGCCGCCACCCTCGGCCTTTACTGGACCAGGTGACTGGCTCCTGCTCGCCCGTCCGGCGGTCATGTTCACGATCGCCGACCTGTCTGAGCCGGAGCTGCGTCTCGGCGGGTATCGCTTCAATCCCGTCACGCACGAGCAGTCGCGCGCCACGTATGCCGTCGAACTGTCTCTACTGAACGGCACCACCGGCGAGCGGCGCGCCATCACCGGCGTTCCGTCGCGATTGCGCGCCCGCAACTTCTCGTGGTCGCCGGACGGCAGCCGGCTCGCCTTCACCATCGCCACCGATGCCGGCGTCACGCTCTGGACCGCCGACGTCACCTCAGGCCGTGCCTCACGTTTGGGCACGGTGCTGCTGAACGGAACCCATCCGCGACGGCCGTTTGATTGGCTGCCGGACAGCCGGACGATCATCGCGCGCGCCGTGCCGGCGAAGCGCGCCGCACCGCCGGCGGAAACGCGCGTCCCGGCCGGTCCGGTGGTTCAGGAGAACCTCGGCCGGCGCACGCCGTCGCGAACCTTGCAGGACCTCCTGACCAACGAGCACGATGCCGCCCTCTTCGACTACCACCTGCAGTCACAGCTCGTCGCGCTGTCGCTCGACGGTACCGCACGCAATCTCGGCGCGCCGGGGATGATCGTGCGCACGGAGCCGTCGCCCGACGGCCAGTACCTCCTCGTCGAGACCGTGCGTCGTCCGTTCTCGTATATCGTGCCCGAAGGCCGTTTTCCGCGGCGTTTCGATGTGTGGACGCGGAACGGCGACGTAGTGCGGCAGATTGCCGAGCTTCCTCTGATCGACACTGTCATTCCCGACCGCGACGCGGCAGCCGAGGGTGTGCGCAATCTGAGCTGGCGCGGCGACGAAGCGGCAACGCTCTTCTGGGTCGAGGCGCAGGACAAGGGGAACCCGAAAATCGAAGCGCCGGTGCGAGACAAGGTGTTGATGCTCGCGGCGCCGTTCAGCGGCACGCCCACCGAGGTGGCTTCGCTGGCGACGCGATTCGGCGGCGTGCAGTGGGCGAACGGTGACCTGGCGCTCGTCCACGAACGGTGGTGGAAAGCGCGTCGTATCAAGACGTGGCGCATCCGGCCGTCGCAGCCCGGCACGCCCGAGCTGCTCTTTGACCGCTCAGCCGAGGACCGCTATACCGCGCCCGGCACGCCGGTGATGCAGCGCAATGCGCGCGGCATGTCCGTGCTCCGTCTGGCCGACAGCGGCAAGGCGTTCTACCTGTTCGGCGAAGGAGCGTCGCCTGAAGGTGATCGGCCGTTCGTCGACCGCTTCGATCTAACGACGAAGAACGCCACGCGCCTGTGGCGCTCCGAAGGACAGCAATACGAGACGCCCATCGAGATGCTGGATGACGATGGCCGGCGGCTGGTCACGCGTCGTGAATCGCCGAGCGAACCGCCGAACTACTTCCTGCGCGACCTGCGCGCCGATACGAGCCGCGCGCTGACGACGTTCCCTCATCCGACGCCGCAGCTCGTGACGGCAAAGAAAGAGCTGCTGCGGTACGAACGCGCGGACGGCGTCAAGCTGACCGCCACCCTTTACACGCCGCCCGGCTACGACGCGGCGCGCGACGGACGTTTGCCGGTAATCGTGTGGGCCTATCCGGAGGAGTTCCTCAGCGCCGACGCGGCGGGGCAGGTGACGACCTCGCCGCATCGCTTCATCCGCGCTGGCGTCGGCGGCGCGCTGCCGCATCTGATGCGCGGTTACGCGGTACTCGACGACCCATCGATCCCCATCATCGGAGCGGGCGGCGCGCAGCCGAACGACACCTATATCGAACAGCTCATCGCGGGCGCCCAGGCAGCAGTCGACGAGGTGGTGCGGCGCGGCGTCGGCGATCGCGACCGGTTCGCCGTCGCCGGTCATTCGTACGGCGCGTTCATGACGACGAACCTGCTGGCGCACACAGACCTGTTCCGTGCCGGCATCGCGCGCAGCGGAGCCTACAACCGCACCCTGACGCCGTTCACGTTCCAGGCGGAGGACCGGAGTTTCTGGGAAGCGTCGGAGACGTACATCCGTATGTCGCCGTTCATGCACGCGCAGAAGCTGAACGAGCCTCTCCTGCTCATCCACGGCGCCGCGGACGACAATCCCGGCTCGTTCCCGATGCAGAGCGAACGACTCTTTCAAGCCCTGAAAGGCCTCGGCGGCACCGCGCGCCTGGTGATGCTCCCGCACGAGGCGCACGGCTACCGCGCCCGGGAGTCGCTGCTGCACATGCTCTGGGAGCAGGACCGCTGGCTGGAGACGTACGTCAAGAACGCGAAACCTCGCGACGCAGCGGCTGCGCCTGCAGCTACGAAGTAAGATGGTGAGATCACAGCGGCTGCGCGGGAACTATCCGCGCGGCCGCTTTTCGGTCGGAACACCTACTGGCAACGGAGGCGCGTCACGCTCTGTCGCGAGACGTTTCAAGGCGGCGCCGACGTGCCCGGCTGGCTGTGTCAAACACCTTCGACAACGACCATGTTGGACCGTGCGCACCGTTCGCGCACCTTCTTCGCCTCGGCATACTCCGGCGAGGCACGCCAGGCCTTCGCCTTCTCGACTGATTCGAACTGCAGGACCACCAGACGCCGCGGCGTCCACTCGCCGTCGAGCACCTCGCTCGCGCCACCACGCACGAGATATCGTCCACCATGCGCCGCGATCGAAGCGGATGCCAACCGTTTGTAGTCCTCGTACTGAACAGGATCGGTGACTTCGATGTCGACAATGATCAAGGCGCTCATTGACCGAGATTATATGTGGTGAGCTTGAGCGAGCACTTCGTTTCCGCTGCTGGGGTCACACGTTCGTTGTCCGCTGCTGGGGTCACACCTTCGTTGCTAGTCACTCTGTCGGTTGCTGTTGGGGGTCACACCTTCTTTCGTCGTCGTGGTGGCCGGGGTCACAGCCTTTTCCCCCGGTCTCCTTGCCTCGTACCCGGCTACGGGTCACGGCTTCTGTTCCACGTTCCCGAAGTTGCCTCTCCACAGCCTGTGGAGTACCCGCGTGAAATGTTCCATTCCGAGGAGATTTGCCTTCTCATTTGCTACCACCTGAAGCGGTCCTCGGCATCGTTGCGGTTGCCGAGGGACGATTCGGCTCGATATGGCACGACCACTTCGACTCGAATTTGCAGGCGCCCTGTACCACATCACTTCACGCGGCAATGACCAGCGGGATATCTATCTCGACGATGACGATCGGCTCAACTTCCTGCTGCTACTC
>DASWMP010000171.1:0-3635 GCA_036399695.1 Thermoanaerobaculia bacterium
CCTCCCGCGCGTCGAGCGAGGGACCTGGGGGGTGGGTGGCACGGTCGGGTTGCCACAGGCCCGTCCCCCTGTCGATGCTCTACCGGACCGTGCCACCCCTGCCCCCAGGTCCCTCGCTCGACGCTCGGGATGACAGGGGATACTCCATCCTTCTTAGCAGCCCTCGATCTCCGCTCAACCCGCGAGGTACGCCGTCATCCGCTGCGCGATCGCCGCGCCGCGCTGCTTCGCGTAATTCGCGCGCATCCCGGTGAACGATTCATCGACGGTGGCGAAGAACAGCTCCAGCCATCGCCGGAAATGATGCGGCTCCAGGCTCTCCTTGCGGTCCAGCGCCGCGTGGATCAGCAGCGGGTTGCGTCCGTGACGGCTGTAGACCCCCGTCCCGAAGAGCGTGCTCTCCCAGAAGTCGCCGATGACCGGCAGGTGGTGCTCCAGGTCGAGCTGCGCGACCTCGGTGAAGATCCGCCCGATGACCGCATCGCTCATGGCCCGCTCATAGAAGCGCCGCATCAACAGATCGACGTCTTCCCGCGATTCGATGTCTCGCAGCATCTGCTGAGAAACATTCGCTGCCTGGCGCGCATTCGCGCGCGCTGCCAATCCAGGAAGAATCGCTGCCAGCGGCAGTGAAACCGTTACCACGGGAAGAAAAATGGCTACCACCGGAACAGTTCACGCTGCCACGCGAAAAAAATCGCTACCAGGCGAAGTTATCTCGCTTCCCGTGCAAGCGTGAAAACCTCCCGTGGAGGCGTGAAAACCTCCCGTGCAAGCGCGAAAAGCTCACGTGGAAGCGTGAAAACCTTCTCGAACGTGGCACAAAGGTTCCGGGCCTGACGATCGCCCTCCGTATCCGCTGGCCCTTCCCCATGCCCAGTGGCGGACCTGCGCGTCACAACTCCCATTCGTCACACCACCTCGCGAGGACCTGACCGTTCGGGGCGAAGGAGGATCGAAATGTACTGGCACTCCTCACGGGCACGAGCGTCCGGCCGCGCGGGGATAAGAAGTTCGGGATAACGCCGGAGAGGCCGCTCGCAATACTCTTCCGGCAGAAGCGCACGCGACTTTTCGCACATATCGGACTGCTCAGTCACCCCGTTAGGGCGACACGGACAGTCGCAGGAATCGCTAGCGGCAACACCGCTACAACCCGCTCATCGGATCGGCATCGCGGTCGTCTTCGGAACCATCGCGACGCCGCAGCAGCCGATTCGGGCAGGCCGCGATGCGCGGGGCTGACTATGGCGCACGACCGCGCATTTGCGTCACTTCCATGCTGGGTAAGGAAAGTGATCCATCGTGTCACTCCTAAGGTAATGACCAACAAGCGGGAGCGAGTTTGGTAGCGGCTTATCGGGACGCTACGCATGTACCCGTCACGCGTTTCTCAATTGCGCCGCCCATTGTTCTCTTCCGCGTCGTCACTAGCGGCGCGCACCGCGGTTTGAGTTATGGCCGCTGATGAGGATTTTAGGTATCAGCGGCTGACACCTACGGCGCGGGAGCGCGAAGGCAGAAGCGGAGAGAAAATTTGGTCGTCGCACTCGCACCGCAGGAATCGCTATAGGGCCGATCAGAAGGCGGGCACGGGAGGATAAGGATGGCTTCGAAACGAGGGCGCCTCAGCCGTCTAGGCACTTCGGTATGGACAAAGATGAAAGCCGTTGGTCGCTGGGCGGAACGCGTATGGCATGCGCTGTCCGCGTCCGCCGGCGATATAATTATTAGTTTGTCTCTAGGCGCTGCATCATTTTGGATAGGGAAGCGGCTGACAGATCCATGGTCAACTGTAGCCGAACATCTTGGAACGGCCTTTCTCGTAGCGGCTATCGCTGTCTTTGGATATGAGTACAAATCACGCAGCAAAGAGCTAATCAAGGCAACAAATGCCTTGGTCGAGGCATTGAAAGCCGAAGCGAAGCCGGGTGCTATCCGGTGCATCACGGAAATGTTTAGTGGCGCAGACACACTAGTCGTGCGGTTACGAGATAGCCTAATTCGTAGCCTTAACGCGAGCGACGACGTCGTGCAGGCAGCAGTATCTCATCGTGATTTAGCGGTGGGGATGATCGAAGCGTTGCTGGATGCGGCCACGACAAATGCAAATGAGTTCAAGGCGAAGAATCACTTCACGATCACTATTCCGAGGCCGGCTGAATTGATAGACGAGATGCTTAAGGCACGGATAGAGCGCCTAGGCGAGGCCGGAACATACGTCGTCATTTCGGACTTCTCTTCCTTCAAACGTAACCAACTCCAGAAGTCAATCGGGGCAATGCGCACGAGTCCGTCCAGAGGCGCCAAGGTCCAGCGAATATTCTATTTCTTCAAACACGATCGTGAGTTGCCATACGAAGAGATCGAAAGGATCGCAACTGATCACTGGAACTTATCGTGCGAGCTGGGTGATCGCTATCAAGTCGCGTTCGTTAAGCCAGTGCAGGGACAGATTGAGCCACTCCACGAAGGCGTGTTTACGACTACTGAAGGAAGTGTGAGGTTCGAAGTGCTGGAGCCAGATCTGCACACCGTGCAGTTCTATAGTGAAACACAAAGCCGACCACCGGTAAACTTCGAACGACTTTGGTATCACGCGTTAAAGGCGACTGCCGCGAGTTCAGCGGAGGTTGAGTTTGGTAAGTATCTAGCGCTACTCCGGAAATGGCGGCAACGGCGTTCCTGAGCAAGGAGTAGACGGGGCGCCGCCGAGAGGCGTCCATCGTCGGCTTCATAGCTGTCTGGGCACCAGGGACGTGCCGCCGCACTTATTCCAGGGCCTGCCTCGTCGAGGCGCTGGGCGCGGTGCGACGCGGACCGCGTCAGAGCTGGCAGTGGCTGGGCTGCGACGTCATCGCGCGGTCGAGGGCGGGGGTGATGACGGCGGTCCAGGTGGCGTAGCCGCGGTCGTTGGGGTGGAAGGCGTCGTCGCTGAAGAGGGTCTTGTCCTGGGCGAAGAGGGGGCCGGTCTCGTCGGCGATGGGGGCGAAGGTGAGGTGGTAGCGCTCGACCTGGCGCCGGAAGACGCGGTTGAGGGCCGTGGTGCGGCGGCCGGCGAGGCCGCGGAGCAGCCGCGGGATGCGTGGCGGGGTGCTCATGTCGGGCGAGCCGGTGACGACGATCCTGACGTCGCAATTGAGGGTGAGGAGGCGGTCGAGGATCTGCTGCAGGTCCTTCTCCACGGACGCGGCGCTGGTGAGGTGGGTGACGTCGTTGGCGCCGGCGTCGAGGAGGATGACGTCGGGGCGGAAGGTGCCGATGCGGGGCAGTTGCTCGTGGAGGACGTCGCGGACGCGGGCGCCGGAGACGGCGAGGTTCAGCAGCTCGACGCGGCGGTTGCGGGCCAGTGCGCGCGCGGTCTGGAGGGCGATGCCCTGGTCGTACGTTCCGCCTTCGCTGACGACGGTGCTGTCGCCGAGGATGAGGTAGCGAAGCGTGGTCTCGCCGGAGCCGAACGTGGCGACCTCGGATGGGGCGCGCCGGGATTGCGGACGGTTGCCGGTCGTGCGGCAGGCGGCGTAGAGGAGCAGAAGCGTCAGAGCCGCGAGCAGGGTTCGCGAGCGCGTTCGGGCGAGGGGCACGCGTTGGGCAGAGCAAGCGGTAAGCCGTGATCTTGGAGTGCGGGGGGGGGG
>DASWMP010000172.1:0-3128 GCA_036399695.1 Thermoanaerobaculia bacterium
CCCCCCCCCCCCCCCCCCCCCCCCCCCCCCCCCCCCCCCCCCCCCCAACTACTGCTTCTTGATCATCTCCACGACGCTCTTCGAGAGGTCGTTCGGGATCGGGATCGTCAGGTTGTAGTGCGCCATTTTCCAGGTGCCGCGGTCGCGACGTAACACGCCGCTGCCGCGGCACTCGCCGTAGCTGGCGCTGTCGAGCTTCTCGTCGAACCAGGCGATTGTGTGGTCGGGGGAGAAGATGACGTGCCGTTCGCGCGGCACGAACGTCCAGCCCTTGCCGCTGGCAAAGTGCGGGTGGGCGAACTCCCGGAAGGACGCGACGTCCCAGCGCTCCGTGGCGTCAGTGCCGAGGAAGACGAACTCCGGCGCCATGGCTTCGAAGTAACGTGTTTCATCGGCGGTGGCGGCGGCGCGATGCCACTCGTCGACGACGCGGTTCACGTCCGCCGTCGGGTTGGAGGACGTCGTCGATGTCGCGCAGGCGGCGAAAAGCAGTAGGATCGGCAGCAGTCTTCGCATGCCGACGATTATCACGCTCGACGACGTTCTCTGGATACGCGGATCGCTGGTCCGCGCGCACGAGCTCGCGAATGCCCGTTTCCGCGAGGCCTTCCGCCCCGATCTGCCGCCGACGGCGTACCTCGAAATGCTGGCCAACGCCCTCTTCGAGACCGCGCAAGGCGTCCATCTGCCGGCGAACGGCCGCGTGACGTACGCCATCGACGGCACGGCCATCGCGCCGAAGATCCCCCACGTCACGATCGAGCGCACGCCCGCCGCCGTCTTCGAGTACTGGCTCCTGACCTCCGAGATCAACGCCTCCGCCGGCTGGAGCATGACCGACGTCATCGCCACCCCCGCCGAGTACGACGCCGCCCTGCGCGGCATGCAGCAACCGCAGCTCGTCCGCGCCCTGGTCGGCTCGCTGCTCCCCGCCGCCGAATGGCGCGAAGACGGCACCGCCTCGCTCGAAGTCACCCTCTACACCCGAGCCCAGGAAGAACGCATCGAGCGCCGCCACCTGATGCTCGACACCGCCCAGGAACTGCACTTTCACTCGCGCGAGCTGCTGGCCGAGGGGTTGGGGGGGCGGTAGATAATCCTGAGCGAAGCGAAGGATCAATGGAGCCACAGCTACGTCGATGCCACGGGCGTAGCTGTGGCTCCATTGATCCTTCGCTTCGCTCAGGATTAAATCACGCTGGCCAGTACCTCGAATGATTTCAGTTCGTGCCCGAGGAAGTTCCGCCGCAGCGTCCCGGCCAGCGAGCGCACTTCGAACAACGTCTCCGTGCTCGAGCTCCGCAGCGCGAAGTCCGCGACCGGCAATCGCAGAATGGCGTCGATCTCATCCGCCACCGCGTTCGGCACGATGAACGTCTCCCGCGACGCGCACGCCTCGCAGACGAATCCCTCCAGCCGCGGATCGAACCGCAACGGCCGCGCCAGCGGCGCGCCGCACTGCATGCAGTTGCGCAGCGACGGCAGGATGCCGCCGAGCCGCAGGATCCACACCTCCGCGTAGGCCACGACGGGCATCGGCGGCAGGCCGTCGAGCAGCGCTTCGGTCGTCCGGTCCAGCAGGCGGTACATCAGCTCGGCCGGGTCGTGCTCCGGCGCGAACGTATCCATCATCTCGGCGATGAACGTCGCGGCGACGCTGCCGAGGAGGTTCTGCTGGGCGGGGAAGAGCGAGCGCAGCAGGTCGACCGACTCGATGCGCACCACGTTCTCCGATTCCTTCTCCGCGTAGCCGATGTTCACCTTCGACAGCGGCTCGAGTGATGCACCGAAACGGCTGCGGATGGCGCGGGCGCCGTAGGCCCAGCCCTTCACCTTCCCCCGGTCGGGAGTGAGGAACACCACCATCTTGTCGCGTTCGCGCACCGCAATGGTGTGCAGGACGATCGCCTCGGTCCGCTCGATTCGCACGGCGTCACCGCCTCCTGGACAAAGGGTACACTCCGCGCGCACATGCTCATCCATCCGGCCGAGGCCCGGCGGCAGTTCCGCGAATACGCGGCGGGGGAGATCACGAACGAGAATCTCGCCCGCGGTGCGCTGCTCATCTCGCTGGAGGACAACCCGCGGCTCGACATCGCCGCCTCGCTCGCCGCGCTCGACGAGCTGGCCAAGCGGGTCATGAACCGCTGTTCGACAGGGGAGCCGCCGGTGTTCCGGCTCGGCCA
The DNA here is from genome assembly GCA_036399695.1 of Thermoanaerobaculia bacterium. GTDB lineage: Bacteria > Acidobacteriota > Thermoanaerobaculia > Gp7-AA8 > Gp7-AA8 > DASVEE01. The sequence goes on from DASWMP010000172.1 coordinate 2,187, forward strand.
CCTGCACGCCGAGCTGTTCGACGTCGACGGCTACACCGGCGAGGAATCAACCTACTACGATCCCCGCAACGCGTACCTGGACGAGGTCATCGCCCGCAAGCGCGGCCTGCCCATCACCTTGTCGATTCTGTTCCTGCACGTGGCCTCGCGGATCGGGCTGACCGCTTCGGGCGTCGGCCTGCCGGGTCATTACATCGTGAAGGTGCAGTTCGAGCTGAACGAGGTCTACGTCGATCCCTTTCACGCCGGCGCCACGCTCACGACACGCGAGATCGGCGAGCTGCTGACGCAGGTGAGCGGCGGCCGCGTCGGCCTGACGCGCGAGCACCTCCGCGCCTGGAGCGGCCGCGAAACGCTGATCCGCGTCCTTGGCAACCTGCAGAACATGTGGGGCCGCGCCGGCGACACGCGCAAAGCCAACGCCGCGCGGGAGCGCATCGAGCTGCTGCAGACGACGGAGTAGCGATGCAGATCTTCGTCACGATCCTCGAGGAGACGGTCGACGCCGCCGTCGAGGCCATTCGCGCGCTGACGCTGGATCACGACGGCATCGAAGTGCGCACCGAACGCTTCGCCGGCGCCGGCCTGACGCCGCTGCGCAACGCGACGTCGAAGCCGATCATCCTGACGCATCGCGGGATGGCGATCGATCGGGAGACGATCGTGCGCGGTGTCGACTGTGGGTTCGAGTACGTGGACGTGGAATGGCCGCCGCGGTACGAGTTGCCGCATCGCGACAGGATCGTGCTTTCGCATCATGACTATGCGGCCGTGCCGGATATCGGGGCGCTCGTGCCGGAGATGCAGGCGGTGGGCTGCGCGCATGTGAAGATCGCGGCGACGCCGCGGTCATTCGCCGAGAACGATTGGCTTTTGTGGGACAGGCTGCGCCTGTCCGGACAGACAGGAGTGTCTGTCCCACATCAAACCGACGGCCCAATG
>DASWMP010000173.1:0-2600 GCA_036399695.1 Thermoanaerobaculia bacterium
CGCGTGCGGGCCGCCGTAGACGTGGTGGTAGACCGGGTACTTTTTCGCCGGGTTGAAGTTCGGCGGACGGATGATCATCGCGTCCATCATCACGCCGTCGCGCGAGCGCACCTGCAGGAACTCGGGGGTGCCGAATTCATACTGCGACAGCGCGGCCACGCGGTTCTCTTCGAGCACGGCCGCGACGCCGCCGTCGGCGCGATGCAGGCGCACCTGTTCGGGCGTGCGTACGTCGCTCCAACGGTCGACGTAGTGCGTGAACGACGGGTTGAACGCGGCCGTGTGCGTGCCCGCCGTGCCGGAGAGGCGCGTCAGCCCGCTGCCGTCCAGCTTGATGCGGTAGACGTCGGTATCGCGGACGCTGCGCTCGGTGCCTGAAAAGTAGACGTAGCCGTTCTTCTCGTCCACGCCGTGCAGCTCGCGCGCTTCCCAGTCGCCCTTGGTGATCTGGCGCAGGGCGCCGTCGCGGTAGTGGTAAATGTGCCGGAAGCCGGAGCGCTCGCTCTGCCAGAGGAACGACCCATCGGCGAGGAACACCGGATTCGCGAGCGGATCGACCCACGCCTCGGTAGTCTCGCGCAGCAGCACCGTCGTCTCACCGGCGCGGTTCGCCCGCAGCAGGTCGAGCCAGGTCTGCTCGCGGTTCTGCACCTGGAACGTGAGGTCGGTGGCGTTGGCCCAGGCCACGCTGACGATGAGGTGCTCGCCGGCGTACCGGCTCGTGTCCATGGCCACGCGTGCGCCGCCCGTGGCCGGCACGACGAAGAGCTTCGCGACCGGGTTCGGCTCCCCTGCTTTCGGGTAAGGGAACGTCTCGTAGGTCTCGCGGCTGGTGAGGTGCTTGACGACGGTATGGTCCGGCACGCGCGATTCATCGAGCTGCAGGAAGGCGATGCGCGCCGAGTCAGGGCTCCACCAGAAGGCGCGCCACTGCCCGCGCCCGTAGACCTCTTCCTGGTAGACGTAATCGAGCTTGCCGTTGAAGAGCCGGGCATTGCCGTCGGTCGTCAGTTGCCGCTCGCGCCCCGCCAGATCGGTGACGTAGAGGTTGTGCGCGCGGACGAACGCCACCTTCTGGCCGTCCGGGCTGAAGGCCGCTTCCTCTTCCTCTCCAGGCGCGCTGGTGATCCGCGCGACGCTGTTGCGGACGAAGTTGTAGACGTAGAGGTCATCGTCGAGCGAGAGGACGACAGCGTTGTGCTTGGCGTCGAACTCGTAGCTCTTCCCGGTCGAGGCTTCTTTCGCGGTCTCGGCGTCGAACCCCGCCGCTTCGAGGGCCCGCTGCATCTTCGCCGGGTCGAAAAGAGGCCGCTGCTTGCCCGTCGCGGTGTCGTAGATCGTCCACCCGAGGAGGTCTCCCTTCTCGTTCTTCTTCGGCCAGAGGAGGGTCGTGTCATCGAGCCACTCGAACCCGCTCTGCACCGCCCCGCTGAAGTAGACCCTGGTGGTGGGGTCGTAGATCGCGTCGAGCGTGAGCTGCTTTTTCTGCGCGACGAGCGGCGTGGCGGCAATCAGGAGGAGGAGCAATACGAGCGTACGCTTCATGTTGCGCATTCTATGCGGAGCGATTGATCTCGGAGTGCGGTGGCAAACGGAGGGTGTCTCAAAACGGTGCGCACACACTCTGATGGCCTGATTAGAAACCGGCGCCTGCGGGCGCAGACAGACAAGAGTGTCTGTCCCACATTGAATGCCAGCGTGCCCGCGGGTGGCCGATATTCGGCGGAATCTGAATGTGGGACAGACACTCCTGTCTGTCCGCGCCCGCAGGCGCCGGTTCATCGACGGCAGAACCAAGGGAGTAGATCGAAACGCACCGTTTTGAGACACCCTCCAAACGCCACCGCTCTTTGACACGCGTACCAGAGCGGTGGCGTTCGCCACCGCACTCCGAGACTAGTCGATCTGGTAAATGAAAATCGACTTGCCCGCCGTCCCCACCCGCTGCGCCTTGTGCGTAGCCAGCCACTGGCGCCAATGCCCCCGCCTCTCCGGCGGAAACATCAGCCCGATTACGTCCACCGAGCTGATGGCCAGATACCCCGGCCGTTGCACCGGCTCCGGGAACGCGGCGGTGCGCAGGTTGTGGTACCGCAGCCCATACCAGCGCGGGTCCGCGGTGCCGAAATACACCAGGTTGACCGGCTCCTTCACCCCGTGCGCCCGCGTCCACTCCGTGAGACGCGGCAGGTCCTGCCCCCAGTCGAAGTTCGAGTCCGACAGCTTCTCCCACCCGTGCGCTTCCCCACCGGCGAAGAGGTTCATGTACGAGAGGTGATGCCCCCACGCCAGCAACGGCGCGACCGAGAGCAACACCAGCGCCACGGCCGCCACGACGCCCCGCTTCATCAGCGGTGCCGCCAGCGCGCCGCAGGCCACGTAGAGAAAGGGGAAGATCGGGAGGATGTGCCGGTGCCCGATGTTCAGGTTCGACGCGACGGAGAAGCCGAGATAGATCACGACCGGCCAGAAGACGTACGGAGCCCAGGACGAGGGTCCGGGCACCGCCGGCTGACCCTTCTTCGGCTTCGGGGCGGGGCTGCGGGCACGCCAGGCGAAGAACAGCCCCGCGAGCATCGCGATGATCGTGGCGATCGGCG
>DASWMP010000174.1:0-2936 GCA_036399695.1 Thermoanaerobaculia bacterium
AGCTCGAGCCACAGGGCGCCCCCGCGCCCGAGACGCCGCCACCACCTCCGCCTGCACCGCAGGCGCCTCCGGTGCAGGCGCCGCCTCAGGCAGTTCCGTGGCCGCCGCAGGTCACGGCTGAGCCTCGCCGCAAATCGCGCGCGGGGATGTTCTTCCTCGGCGCGTTCAGCGGCTGTCTCGTCCTCTTCGTTGGCTTCTTCTTCCTGGCGATGCTGGCCGCGCTGCTCGGGCGCGACGGCTCGTCCGAGCTGAACTTCTCCTCCGACAAAGTGGCCATCGTGCCGATCGACGGGGAGATCCTCGAATCACGCGAAGCCATCGAGGCGCTGCACCGGCACGCCGAGAACCCGATGGTGAAGGCCATCGTCATCCGCATCAACAGTCCCGGCGGCGCCATCGCGCCGTCGCAGGAGATCTACTCCGAGATCCGCCGCACGCGGAAGAGCAGCGGGAAGCCGATCATCGCCTCGCTCGACAGCGTGGCCGCCTCGGGCGGCTACTACATCGCCGTCGGCTGCGACCGCATCGTCGCCAACCCGGGCTCGATCACCGGCTCGATCGGCGTGATCATGCAGTGGTTCGAGCTCAAAGAGCTGATCCAGTGGGCGAAAGTGAAGCCGGAGACGCTGACGAGCGGCGCGATGAAAGACGCCGGCTCGCCCTACCGTGAAATGACCGAAGGCGAGCGCGCGTACCTGCAGCGCATCGTCTCGCAATTGCACCTGCAGTTCGTCAAAGCCGTCGCCGCGGGGCGGGTCGGGAAGCTGAGCGAAGCCGAAGTGGCCAAGCTGGCGGACGGCCGCGTCTTCACCGGTGAGGAAGCACACGCGCTGAAGCTCGTCGACGAGCTCGGAAGCCTCGACGACGCCATCACGGCCGCCGCGAAGATGGGCGGAATCGAAGGGGAACCGGCGCGCATCTATCCGCGTAAAAGAGAAGGAAGTCTGTTCGAGCTGCTGACGTCATCGGGGGATACCGAGGCGCTCGTCGGGACCATGCTGCGCCGCCGACTGCCCAGATTTCTCTACGAGTGGTGAGGTGAGGAGATGATTGACGAGACCATGGACGAACACGACGAGCTCGAAGAAGGCGAAGAGCTGGAAGTCGAAGCGCGCCCCGGCGCCGGCGTAATGACGAAGGCCGAGCTCGTCGACGAGGTCGCACGCGTCGTTCAGCTCACCAAGAAACAGGCGGAGACGATCGTCAACATCGTTTTCGATTCCATCGTCGACTCGCTCCGCTCCGGTCAGAAGATCGAGCTCCGCGGCTTTGGCAGCTTCCGCCTGCGCAGCCGCAAATCACGCACCGGCCGCAACCCCAAGACCGGCGAGAAGGTGGAAGTACCGTCGAAGAAGATCCCGTACTTCAAGCCCGGCAAGGAGCTGAAGGAGCTGATCAACAAGACCCTCGCGGACAGCGGCACCGAAGGGGCCGCCGCGGACGTCGTGGACCGCGCCTCGAGCGCCGGTGGCGAGTAAGGCGGATTGAGGATTGAGGATTGAGAATTGAGGACGATCTGAGACGCGACGCCGCATCGAGCGCAGCTTCCTCAATCCTCAATCCTCAATTCTCAATCCCAGCCGTTCCCCCTTCATGCAGACCCTCTTCACGCCCTGGAGATTTTCGTACTTGACCGCTCCGAAGACAGGGGAGACGGCTGGCTGCATCTTCTGCATCGCCGCCGAAACCGGCGTCTCCCGCGACACCCTCACGCTCTACCGTGACGACTCCGCCCTGGTCATGATGAACCGCTACCCCTACACGAACGGGCATCTCATGGTGGCGCCGGTGGCGCACGAGGCGCGGCTGTTCGAGAGCACGAGCACGTCGTTGCGGGCGCTCATCGGCCTGACCGCCGAGGCGCAGCGGATTCTTTCCGATGTGTATCGTCCGGATGGGTTCAATGTGGGGATGAACTTCGGTACCGTTGCGGGAGCAGGAGTCGCCGATCACTACCACATGCACGTCGTGCCTCGCTGGGGCGGCGACTCGAATTTCATGACCGTCACGGCGCAGACGCGCCTCGTCCCCGAAGAGCTCGACGCCACGTACGACAAGCTCGCGCCCCATTTCCGTCAGATCCGAGAATCCGATGAGTAACCGTTCCATCGTCGCCATGGTGCTGGCCTACCTCGTGCCCGGCGCCGGCCACTTCTACCTCGGCGACCGCAAACGCGCGGCCGCCTACTTCGGCATCATCGTCTTCCTGTTCGTCGTCGGCCTCTCGATCGACGGGATGCTCTACAGCATCGCCACGAGCGGCGGCCAGCTCCTCAAGGTCCTGGCGAGCCTCGGCTCGATGGGCTCCGGCCTGCTCTACTTCGCCGGCCGCGCCGTCGGGCCCGCGGGTGATATCACCTCGATCACCTTCGAATACGGCACGACCTTCACCCTCACCGCCGGCCTCATGAACCTCCTCCTCGTCCTCGACGTCTACGACATCGCCCAGGGGAAGAAGGCGACGGAGCCCGCACGATGAGCCTCCTGCGCAATCACATCGTGCTGATGTTCCTCTACTCCATCGCCACAGCCCTCTTCTTCACCCTCCTCTGGAAAAACGACCGCCGCGAACAGCTCCGCTTCTTCCTGCTGGTCTTCTGCTCGCTCTTCCTCGGCGGCCTGGCGCTCGGGTGGTTGATGTTCCCGTTCCCGTTGAGATGAAGAGGAGAGGCGGTTTTCGGTTGTCCGTTGCCCGTTGTCCGTGTTTCCGCGCGGACGTGCATCCTGAAAGCGGCCACGAAGCCGGGTCGTATCCCCTGTCATCCCGCCAGGTCCCTCGCTGGACGCTTCTAAGGAAGCTTGCGCCAACCGCGATGCAGCGTAGTGGAGGACGGACAATCTTGTCCGTCACGCGAGAAAGTAGCCACGAACCAATGTCTTGGTGCAGGAGTGCGGAAGTGCAGCGTGCTCGCGCCATTTCTCGCGTGACGGACAGG
>DASWMP010000175.1:0-3201 GCA_036399695.1 Thermoanaerobaculia bacterium
CGCTCTTCTACAGGTGTACCAGAGCGGTGGCTTTCGCCACCGCACTCCGAGATGGCTTCGCCACTAGGCGCCGCTGCTCGCGTGCCACGTCGTATCGATGTTGTTCGCTTTGAACTGCGACAGCAGCCCCGCCTTGTCCACGGCCTTGGCGTACGCTTCCTGCGGCTCCACGACCTTCCGTTTCACCAGATCCAGGAAGCTGTCGTTCATCAGGCACATGCCCTGTTTGCGGGACGTCTGCATGATCGAGGGGATCTGAAAGATCTTCGCTTCGCGGATGAGGTTCGCCACAGGCGAAGTCCCGATCAGCACCTCGAGCGCGGGCACGCGTCCGCCGCCGACCTTCTTGCAGAGCATCTGGCTGATCACGCCCTTGAGGCTCGCGGCCAGCATGACGCGGATCTGCTCCTGCTGGTCCGACGGGAATTGATCGATGATGCGATCCACCGTCGACGCCGCCGACGACGTGTGCAGCGTGCCGAACACCAGGTGGCCGGTCTCCGCCGTCTCGATCGCGATCGCCACCGTCTCCAGATCGCGCATCTCGCCGACCAGCACGATGTCCGGATCCTCGCGCAGCGCCGCGCGCAGCGCATGCTTGAACGAGCCGGTGTGCTCGCCCACCTGCCGCTGGTTGATGAGGCACTTCTTGTTGTCGTGGACGAATTCGATCGGGTCTTCGATCGTGATGATGTGATCCGAGCGGTGGCGGTTGATGTAGTCGACGAGAGCGCAGAGCGTGGTCGATTTGCCGGAGCCCGTCGGGCCGGTCACGAGCACGAGCCCCTTCGACAGGAAGCAGAGATCGAGGATCTCCTTCGACAGCCCCATCTCCTCGGCCGTGATGATCTTGCTGGGGATGACGCGGAAAACGCCGCCGACGCCTTTGCGGTCGCGGAAGAAGTTACAACGGAAGCGGGAGACCCCTTCGATCTCGTACGCAAAGTCGGTGTCGTTGCACGCCTCGAACTCGGCGCGGTTCTTCTCCGGCGCGATCGGCATCAGGATGCGCTCGAGGTCGGCCGGCGAGTAGACCGGCCGTCCCGGCAGCGGCTTGATCTCGCCGTCGTGACGCACGAGCGGCGCCGCGCCCGCCGAGAGGTGTAGATCTGACGCGCGCATCTCGAACATCTGGCGGAAGAGGGACTCCATCTCCGCGGTCGCCGAGGACGATGAAGCGGTGGCCGGTGGTCGGTGGTCGATAGGCGGTTGAGAAGCCGGCGCCGCCATGGGTGTCGCAACAGGAGCGGCAACAGGCGCCGCGGTCGCCGCGCCGTTGAGATAGAACGTGGCCCGTGCCGCACCGCCTGCCGCGACCTGCGCCGCAACGCGCACCGTGCCGAGCTCCGCGTGGTTGATCGTCCATTCGGCCGCGCCGCTGGCGAGCGACTGCCGGGCCGCGGGCGGCATGATCGGGGCCACGAGTTGCTGCAGCATCGCCGGCGTGACCTCGGCTCCGTCGATCTCCCGCTCGCCCGCGGCGGTGGCGATGCTGATCTTCCGTCCCGTAACGAGACGCACTTCACGCGCGCCGGCCGAGGCAGCCTGGCGCAACAGGTTTTCGATGGACAAGGGACTCAGTCCTCCATGATCTCGGACAACGATGTGATGCGGTTCTTCTGGACGATGTGGCGGCGCTCGTCGTCGTAGAGCACCAGGAAGGGTTCCGGACGATTGGCCCAGTCGAGCAGCCGCGACGCGTGTTCCGGCATCTCGATGTACATCGTTCCCTCGAGCCGCAGCGTGCCGCATTCGACCGCCACGCGCCGCGTGATCCCGATCGGTTTCCCGAACACTTCCGCGTGCTCGCGCGCGTCGACCGTGAGGACGACGACGTAGCGCTTGTTCAGCAGGCGCGCCCTCGCTTCCCCCTCCATGAGGAAAGGGAAGAAGAGATTCGTCTGATTGATCCACTCCTCCGGATGCATCGGCCCGGCGTGCCGCTGGGCGGCGGCCGGCAGGAAGATGCGACCGGTCAGTGGACGCTCGTCGAAATAGCGGATCTGCGCCTCGAGGGCGACTGTGGGGACGCGCAATTGTTCCATTGCTTTCTCCGACCTCTGGACCGAAGCCGGCCGGATCGTAGCAGAGGGAGGTCGCGCACGGCCGGGGGAAAATACAGCCGTCAGGCGGGGGCGTAGCGGTCGATGAGGAGAAAGACGACGATCCCGATCGCCACCGGCACGTTCGTGATCCAAATCCCGGCGCTGCCGCTGTCGTACGCGACTGCGCTGACCGAGCAGAGGATGGCCATGGCGCACCAGAGCAGCGCCACGATGGCGTGACCGCGGCCGAGGCGGGCCGTGAGCCGCTGGTAGTAGTGCTCGCGGTGAGCGCTGAAGAGCCGCGCACCCTTTCGCCAGCGCCGCAGGAGCGTCAGGCCGGTGTCGGCGAGGAAGGGGAGGAGCGGGAGCGTGGCGACGATCGGATGGGTGCCGAGGGAGATCGCCCGCAGGACCGAGGCGCCGAGAATGAAGCCAATCGACGTGGCGCCGAAGTCCCCCATGTAGATCGAGCCTGAGCGGAGGTTGTACGGGAGGAAGCCGGCCGCACCGCAGGCGAGGGCGAGTGGCAGCAGCCCGAAATCGAGATCGCCGCGTGCGATGAGCATGAACGACAGCGCCCCCCCGGCAACCACCGCTTCCAGTCCGGCGATGCCGTTGATGCCGTCCATGAAGTTCACGGCGTTCGTCACGCTGGCGATGAACAGCACCGCCACCGGCCCGAGCACCAGCAGCCAGAATCCCTGCAGCCGGAACAGGTGCGCGAACAGCACCGCCAGCGACGCCGGCACGAGCTGCACGAACAGCTTGACTGCCCACCAGTGCGGCCACGCCTCGATCCGGGCGAAGAAGGGATGCACGTTGCGCAGGTCGTCGACGAGGCCGACGAGCGCCAGCGGCAAGGCCAGCAGCAGCACGATGGCCACGTCCGCATCGCGCGACGCCGCGGTCGTCAGTACTCCGGCGACAGCGCCGAGCGCAATCGCCACCCCGCCGATCCGCGGCGAGCTCCCGCCTAGGCCGCGCTCACTCTTGCTGTCCACGGCATTGATGCGCCGCGCCAACACCCGGCAAAGAGGCGTCAGCAGCAGCGCAGCAGAAAACGCCACAAGAGCAACGATGGCCGGTGCCGGCATGCGGGCCGGATGATAACGGGAGAAAGCTCTCTCGGAGTGCGGTGGGGGACGCCCCCGCGCTG
>DASWMP010000176.1:0-15789 GCA_036399695.1 Thermoanaerobaculia bacterium
CCCCCCCCCCCCCCCCCCCCCCCCCCCCCCCCCCCCCCCAACTGTCTAGCACGATGTCGACACGCATCACCTTCAAAGTAACTAATACCGACGGCCCTGCCCGGCGCGGGGAGCTCGTCACGCGGCATGGGACGATTCAGACGCCGGTGTTCATGCCTGTGGGGACGCTGGGGTCGGTCAAGAGTCTGACGACGGAGCAGCTTTCGCGGATCGGGCCGGAGATCATCCTCAACAATACCTATCACCTCATGCTGCGGCCGGGGGTGGACCTGCTGGAGAAGCTGGGGGGCGTGCATAAGTTCATGGGGTGGGACCGGGCGGTGTTGACGGACTCGGGCGGGTTTCAGCTCTTTTCGCTCGCGGCGATCCGCAAGATCCGGGAGGAAGGGGTCGAGTTCCGGAGTCACATCGACGGGTCGCCTTACTTCCTGAGCCCGGAGAAGTCGGTCGAGATCCAGACGCGCATGGGGGTGGACATCGCCATGGCGTTCGACGAGTGTCCGGCTTACGGCATCCCGCACGCCGAGGTGGAGAAGTCGATGGAGCTGACCCACAGGTGGGCGAAGAGGTCGTTGTCGGCGCGGACCGGCGCTTCGGCTCTGTTCGGCATCGTGCAGGGAGGGATTCACCACGACCTGCGCAAGCGGAGCGTGGAAGAGATCGCCGCCCTCGATTTCGACGGCATCGCCATCGGCGGTGTGTCGGTCGGCGAGCCGAAAGAGGAGATGCTGGACGTCGTGCGGTTCACCGCGCCGCTGCTGCCGGCGGACCGTCCACGCTATCTGATGGGCGTGGGGACGCCGGAAGACCTGGTCAACGGTGTGGCGGCGGGGATCGACATGTTCGACTGCGTGATGCCGACGCGGAACGCGCGGAACGGCTCGCTTTTCACGTCGCAGGGGAAGGTGGCGATCAAGAACGCCAAGTACGCGCAGGACGACGGGCCGCTCGATCCGAAGTGCTCGTGTACCACCTGTACGACGGTGTCGCGGGCGTATCTGCGGCACCTCTATGTGAACGATGAGATCGCCGCTTCGGTGTACAACACGATCCACAACGTCTCGTTTTATCTTGACTTGATGCGGTCGATCCGGCAGGCTATCGCGTCCAATTCCTTCGGGGCGTTTCGCGAAGCTTTCCTGTCTCAGGCTGCAGGCGTGGACGCATAGGCTCGCGGCCTTCAAAAGAGAGAATCAATGACTGGAATCGCTTTGCTGCAATCGTCCGGCGCCGCCGGCCTCATCATGAACATCCTGCCGATCCTGGCGATCGGTCTCGTCTTCTACTTCCTCGTCATCGGTCCGGCCAACAAGCAGCGGAAGCAGCAGCAGGAAATGCTGAGCGCGCTGAAAAAAGGGGACGAAGTCGTCACCAGTGGCGGGATTTACGGCAACGTCCAGAGTGTTGAGGGCGAGGCGGTCATCCTGAAGATCTCCGAAAATGTGAAAGTCAAAGTACTGCGCTCCGCCGTCACGGGCATCATCGGCCCGTCGTCGAAGTAGCGCGTTGCTCCGGGAGGAAACACCTTGAACAGAAACGTGCTGTGGAAAATCGGATTGGTGCTCGCGGTGCTGGTGGTCTTTCTGGTCGCCATCATCCCGACGAAGAACAATCCCGAGCCGATCCGCCGCGGGCTCGACCTGAAGGGCGGCACGCAACTCGTGATGCGAGTCAACATCAACGAGGCCGCGCGCCTCGAGGCCGATCAGGCGGCCGAGCTGCTCAAGGCTCAGGCCAAGGCGCAGGCGAAGCCGATCCCGACGACGCAGCGCGTCGACGATACGTCTTTCCGGGCGGTGCCGCCGGCCGGTGGCAGCACCGGCGATTACGAGCGTATCGCGCAGCAGTACTTCCCGCAGTTCAGCGCCACGCGCGCTGCTGACGGCTCGATCGTGTTCAAGCTGACGTCGCAGGCGATGCAGCAGCTCAGCCGCGACACGATCAACCAGGCCGTGGAAGCGATCGACCGCCGCGTCAACGCGCTCGGCGTGGTCGAGCCGGACATCGCGCCGCAGGGCACGGACCGCATCGGCATCCAGCTCCCGGGCGTGGACGATCCGGCCCGTGTGAAAGAGATCATCAAGACGACGGCGCAGCTTCAGTTCCGCCTCGTGGAAGGCTCGGGCGCCTCGCCGGAAGAGGCGATGGCCAGCGTGCCGGCGAACATGAAGTCCGAAGTCGACATCCTCAAGGGGACGCGCGAGGACGCGATGGGCCGCGCGGTCGGCGTGCAGTACTACGCCGTTCGCAAGCAGGTCCCGGTCAGCGGCCGCGACCTCAAGAACGCCCGCGTGCAGAAGGGGCAGGTCGGTGAATCGGTCATCGCCTTCTCGCTCACCGCGGAAGGCTCGCCGAAGTTCGGTGAGCTGACGGGAGCGAACGTCGGACGTCCGCTGGGCATCATCCTCGACAACGAGGTGATCTCGGCGCCGCGCATCGACAGCCGCATCGACACGGACGGCACGATCACGGGCCAGTTCACCACCGATCAGGCCAACGATCTGGCGCTCGTACTGCGCAGCGGCTCGCTGCCGGCGTCGCTGACGACGCTCGAAGAGCGCACGGTCGGTCCGTCGCTGGGCCGCGACTCGATCCGCCAGGGCGTCACGGCGACGGTCATCGGCTTCCTGCTCCTCGTCGTGGCCATCATCGTCTACTACAAGGGCGCGGGCATCAACGCGATCTTCGCGCTGCTCCTGAACCTCATCATCCTCCTCGGGATGATGGCGTACTTCGACGCGTCGCTGACCCTCCCGGGCATCGCCGGCATCATCCTGACGCTCGGTATGGCCGTCGACTCGAACGTGCTCGTGTTCGAGCGCATCCGTGAAGAGCTGCGCGAAGGCAAGGCGCCCCGCGCCGCCATCGACCAGGGCTTCGGACGCGCCTTCATCACGATCATCGACACTCACATCACGACGATCATCTCGGCGCTGTTCCTCTTCCAGTTCGGCACGAGCTCGATCAAAGGCTTTGCCGTCACGCTGCTCATCGGTCTCGGAGCCTCGGTCTTCACGGCCTTCTTCGTGTCGCGCATCATCTTCGACATCGTTTACAAGCCGACGGAACGGCAGCGGCAGATCAGCATCTAAGCGCCAGGAGCCACCATGCAGATTTTTACGAATCCCAACTACGATTTCGTCAAGTGGCGCATCCACGCCATGGTGATCTCGCTCATCTTCATCGGCGTCGGCGTGGCCGTGTTCGCGATGAAGGGTGTGAACCTCGGCATCGACTTCGCCGGCGGTGCGAACGTCATCCTGAAGTTCCAGCAGCAGGTTCCGATCGCGCAGCTTCGCACCGATCTGCCGGCCGCCACGATCCAGCAGTACGGCAAAGCGACTGAGAACGAAGTGCTCATCCGCCTGCCGAAGCAGGAGACGGAAGGCGACTACGCGCAGGCGGTCGTCGACAAGCTGCACGCGTCGATGAACCCGCAGGGGGCCGGCAAGCTCGACCTCAACTTCGTCGGCAGCGACCGCATCGGTGCGCTCCTTCGCGAGAGGGACCCGGATACCCGCGGCGCCAACGAAGCTGCCACCGGCTATTACCGCGACGTAGCCCAGCGCATCATCGACAAGCGCTCGGAAGTAGGCGTCTTCACCTCGATGCAGCAGGTGACGTCGACCCCCGGCCTCTCGGCTGGTGCGGTGCGCGTGCTCAGCGAGGGCAGCTACCTCGGCAAGTTCAACGTGCTGAACCAGGAGACGGTCGGCCCGAAGGTCGGTCAGGAGCTCCAGGGCAAAGCGTTCTGGGTCCTCGTCCTCTCGACGCTGGCCATGGGCATCTACATCTGGCTGCGCTTCGACCTCTCGTTCGGCGTAGCGGCCATGATCTGCATCTTCCACGACGTCCTGATCGCCATGACGTTCCTCGTGCTGATGCGCCTCGAGTTCTCGCTGAACGTCGTGGCCGCACTGCTGACGATCGTCGGTTACTCGGTCAACGATACGGTCGTGCTGTACGACCGCGTGCGTGAGAACAAGCGCAAGATCAAGAAGCCGATGTCGAATGCCGAGCACCTGAACCTGGCGATGAACCAGACGCTCTCCCGCACGATCCTGACGGCCGGCACGGTGTTCCTCGTGCTGCTCGCGCTGCTCGCGTTCGGCGGCGAAGTCATCCGCGGCTTCTCCTGGATCCTGACGATCGGCGTCGTCTCCGGTACCTACTCGACGCTGCTCATCGTTCCTCTCGTGGCCCTGGCGCTCGACCGCTGGTCGTCCAAGCGCCGCCCCGCCCCCGCGGAGCGCCGCGCGACTGACGTGGCTCCGCGCGAAGAACTGCGCAAGCGCAAGGTCTCGTAAGTTTTACAGATACGCGGTTGATGACGGCACCGGGCGACCGGTGCCGTTTTGTTTTTGGGCGCGGCGTAAGGGGGCAAGACCCGAACGCAGAACGCAGAACGCAGAACGATGAATGTTGAACTGGCGCCGGGCCGCATTCTCAATTCTGCGTTCTGCGCTCTGCGTTCTGCGTTCGGGTCTCGCCCCCCGCTCTGCATTCGGTCTCGTCCCCCGCTCCGCATTCGGCTCTCGTCCCCCCGCTCTGCCTCCCGCCTTCATATAATCCGCCCCGCAAAGGAGAACCGATGCCTGACGACAATCGCGACGAAGCCCTCGACTACCACTCCTCCGGACGGCCCGGGAAAACGGAGGTGGTGCCGACGAAGCCGACGGCTACGCAGCGCGATCTGGCTCTCGCTTACACGCCCGGCGTGGCGGTCCCCTGCCTGGAGATCGCCGACGATCCGTCCGCGGTCTACAAGTACACGAACAAGGGGAACCTCGTGGCGGTCATCTCCAACGGCACGGCAGTCCTCGGCCTGGGCGCGATCGGCGCGGCGGCGGGCAAGCCGGTGATGGAAGGGAAGGCCGTCCTCTTCAAGCGCTTCGCCGACATCGACGTGTTCGATCTCGAGCTGGACACGCGCGACACGGAAGAGTTCATCCGGGCGGTGAAGCTGCTGGAGCCGACGTTCGGGGGAATCAATCTCGAGGACATCGCCGCGCCGGAGTGCTTCGAGATCGAAGAGCGGCTGAAGAAGGAGATGAACATCCCGGTCTTCCACGACGACCAGCACGGCACGGCCATCATCTCGGCGGCCGCGCTGATGAACGCGCTGGAAGTGGCGGACAAGAAGATCGGCGAGGTGAAGGTCGTGATCGCCGGAGCCGGCGCCGCGGCGATGGCCTGCCTGCGCCTCTACCTCGAGCTCGGCCTGCGCAAGCAGAACGTCACGCTCACGGACCGCCACGGCATCATCTGGAAGGGGCGCAAGGAAGACATGACTCCGTATAAGGAGGAGTTCGCGATCGAGACGGACCGGCGCACGCTCGCCGACGCGCTCGAAGGGGCGGACGTCTTCATCGGGCTCTCCGCGGGCGGCATCGTCACGCAGGAGATGGTGCGGCGCATGGCGCCGGACCCGATCGTCTTCGCCATGGCCAATCCCGATCCGGAGATCGGCTACGAGGAAGCGACGGCCGCGCGTGACGACATCATCATGGCCACGGGGCGTTCCGATTACCCGAACCAGGTGAACAACGTCCTCGGATTTCCCTTCATCTTCCGCGGCGCGCTCGACTGCCGGGCCACGACGATCAACGATGCGATGAAGCTGGCCGCCTCCCGCGCGCTCGCCGACCTGGCGAAGGAAGACGTGCCGGATTCGGTGCTGCGCGCGTACGGTCAGGAGCGGCTGCAGTTCGGCCGCGAGTACCTGATCCCGAAGCCGTTCGATTACCGCGTGCTGCTGAACGTGCCGGTGGCCGTGGCGCGCGCCGCCGCGGAGACGGGCGTGGCCAAGGAGCCGATCCAGGATTACGACGCCTACCGCCGCCGGCTCGAAGGGATGCTCGGCCGCTCGCGCGGGTTGATGCACGACATCTACGGACGCGCGCGGAGTGCACCGAAGCGCATCGTCTTCCCGGAAGGGGAGCAGGAGAAGATCGTCCGCGCGGCGAAGATCCTGATCGACGAGGGAATCGCCCATCCGATCCTCCTGGTGCACCACGAGGACATCCGCCCGCTGCTCGAGAAGTACAACGTGGACGAGGCGAAGGTCACGATCATCGACATCAACCAGTCGCCGGAGCTGGACCGCTACGTGGAGAGCTTCCACGAGCTGCGCAGGCGCCACGGCATCACGATGGCGGACGCGCGCCGCATCCTCAACAGCCGCAATTACTACGCGATGATGATGATGAACGCGGGCGACGCGGACGGCGTGATCGCCGGGTTGCGCGCCTACTACCCGGCCACGATCCGTCCGGCGCTGCAGATCATCAAGACGCGCCCCGGCGTGAAGCAGGTGAGCGGTGCATACCTGCTGATGTTCAAGGGCCGGACGTTGATCCTCGCCGACACGACGGTGAACATCAATCCGGATGCGGAGACGCTGGCGGAGATCGCCGCCCTGACGGCCGAGACGGCGAAACGCTTCAACCTCGAGCCGCGCATCGCCATGATCTCCTTCTCGAATTTCGGTTCGACGAACCACGAGCAGGCGGAGAAGGTGCGTGAAGCGGTGCGCCTGCTCAAGGAGCGGCGCCCCGATCTCGTCGTCGAAGGGGAGATGCAGGCCGATACGGCCGTGTCACCGGAGATCGCCACGCAGGACTACCCCTGGAGCGCGATCCAGGGGGACGCGAACGTGCTGGTGTTCGCCTCGCTCGACGCCGCCAATGCCGCCTACAAGCTGCTCTGGCGCCTCGGCGGCGCCGAAGTCATCGGGCCGATCCTGCAGGGACTCGCCAAGCCGGTGCACGTGCTGCAGCGCGGCGTTGATGTGAACGACATCGTGAACATGGCCGCGATCGCGGTCATCGACGCGCAGGAGATGTAGCGCCCTGCGGGCGGGCGTGCGCTGCGCGCAGTTGTTGGTTGTTGGTTTTTGGTGCTTCGCTCAAGGGGCGCTTGTGGTCGTAACCGGCCGTGCAGCGCAGCACCGAAAACCAAAAACCGAAAACCAACAACGCGCGCGTAGCGCGCCGCGTCAGCGCGGCGCTACCGCACGATGCAGCTACGCACCAGCGCCGACAGCGCGCCGATATCGAACGGCTTCGGCAGGAACGCGCAGATGCCTTTGTCGGCGACGGTGGCGAGCTCCGGGTCGCGGTTGGCGGAGACGACGATCACGGGGATGGAGTTGAGGTCGTTGTCGGACTGGCGTTCGCGGAGGACGTCCCAGCCGGAGACGACGGGCATCATCAGGTCGAGGACGACGACGTCGGGATGCTCGGTGCGCATCAGGTCCAGCGCATCGCGGCCGTTCGGCGCCTCGAGGAAGAGGTAGCCTTCCCGGCGCAGGGAGGCAATGATCATCTTACGGATATTCGAGTCGTCGTCGACGACCAGTACGCGCACCGGTCTGCCGCCGCGCCCATTCAAATCAGCTTGACCCAAGTCGACTTCCACCACAGAACTGTTGGAATTATGCACGATTTGCGCCGTTGAGGCGTTTGTGAAAGTTGCGGTTGCGATGTCGGGCGGCGTCGACTCTTCGACGGCCGCGGTGCTGCTCAAGGCGCAGGGTCATGAGGTCGTCGGTCTGTCGATGCAGATGTACGACAACCTGGCCACGGCCGACTCGCCGTACGGCGGCTGCTGCACGATCGACGACCTCGCCGACGCGCGCCGCGTGGCCTGGAAGCTCGAGATCCCGCACTTCACGCTCAACCTCGAATCGAACTTTCACGAGAAGGTCATCACGCCGTTCGTGCAGGCGTACCTCTCCGGCACGACGCCGAGCCCCTGCGTCCTCTGCAACACGCACGTGAAGTTCGACCTGTTCCACCAGAAGGCGCTGGCCATCGGCGCGGAAAAGATTGCCACCGGCCACTACGCGCGTATCACACGCGACGATCGGGGCCGGCTGGAGCTGCGCAAGGCGGTGCATCTGGCGAAGGACCAGTCGTACTTTCTGTTCGAGCTTTCGCAGGAGCAGCTTCGCGACGCCCTCTTCCCGCTCGGCGAGCTGACGAAGCCGGAGGTGCGCGACATCGCCGCCGACGCGGGTCTGGCCGTGGCGCGGAAGAAGGAGTCGTACGAGATCTGCTTCGTCCCGCAGAAGGACAGCTACGCGAAGATCGTGGCCGAGGAGGCGGGACTCGCGCCGGGCGAAGGAGCGGGGGAGATCGTCGATCCCGACGGGAAGGTCGTCGGCCGCCACGACGGCTACTGGCACTTCACCATCGGCCAGCGCCGTGGCCTGCAGATTGGCGGGACTCCCGATCGCACGTACGTCATCGACGTGAATCCCTTCACGAAGCGGGTGACGATCGGTCCGGCCTCGCTGCTGGAGAAGAGCGAGCTGCGCGCGGAGCGGGTGCACTGGATTTCCGGCGAAGAGCCGTCCGGTCCGGTCGAAGTCGAGGCTCGCGTGCGCTCCCGCATGGCGGACGTCGCCGCGACCGTGACGCCGCTGGGCGGCGGACGGGCGCGCGTGACCTTCGCGCACGAGCTGCGTGCGATCGCGCCGGGGCAGGCGGTGGTGTTCTACCAGGGGGATCTGTGCCTGGGCGGCGGGTGGATCGCGAAGAGCTAGTTGGAACGTTTGGAGTGCGGCAGCGACGCTTCACCAGCTGCCGCTTTCGTATAGCGGAAGCGTCGAGCTTCCGCCTCGTTCTTCGTTGCACCACGTGGGCCGCAGCTCGACGCTGCGGCTGTAAGAAAGCGGCAGCCTGATGAAGCGTCGCTGCCGCACTCCATATTGCCGCGGTGCTGACCGGTCAACGCGTTGAGCTGAGCTGCGCGAGCTTCGCGTCGATCGTCGGCGCCCACTCCTCCGAGCAGCCCGGGTGCGCTTTCGCGCGTTGCAGGGCGTGCTGCGCTCCGCGTAAGTCGCCGTTGAGCTTGAGCAGCGTCCCAACCTTCACGAGCGACGGCACGGCATTGGGGCCGTTCGGATCGGCTTCGAGGGCGCGCTCGTAGAGATCGACGGCCCAGGCGCGCTCGCCGAGGCGTTCGGCGTAGGTGGCGGCGCGGGCGAAGAACTTCGGCAGCGGGGGTAACGTGCGGTCGCCGCCGAAGTCGTGGAGCATCGTCTGGGCGAGCTCGTCGTCCTTCAGCTCGATGTAGCGGCCGAGGAGGCGCGTGGCGTGGGCGTCGAGCGTGCGGACGTCGTTGGCGTCGCGGGCCACGTCGAGGGAGACGCGCAGCGTTTCGACGTCGCCGGGAGTCGTGCGCAGCACCGCGTCGAGCTGCTGGCGTGCGGTGGTGAAGTCGCCGGCGCGGTAGGCGGCCAGCGCATCGACGAGGCGGTCGTCCGCTTTCCAGGTCGTCTGCTTCAGCACGACCGGGCGGACGAACTTCTCCTCGAAACCGGTCAGGCGGATCACCCCGGCCAGGCAGGCGCCGAAGACGAAGCCGCCGACGTGCGCCGAGAAGGCCACGCCGCTGCCGGTGCCGGCTTCGGACGACGACATGTCCCACAACTGCTGGATGAACCAGAGCGGCAGCACCACGAACGCCGGAAGGAAAAAGCGGAAGTGGAGCTGCGGCCGGAAGAGAAAGGGCACGAAGAGGAACTCGACCTTCGAGCGGTAGAAGCGAACGAGATACGCCCCCATGACCGCGGCGATGGCCCCCGAAGCGCCGACGAGCGGCACCATGCTGTCGGCGTGGCGCGAGGTGTAAGTGAACGTGGCCGCGATGCCGCCGGCGATGTAGAGGAACGCGAACAGCGGCCGGCCGAAGACGTCCTCGATGAAGGGGCCGGAGGCGAAGAAGAACAGCATGTTACCGAGGAGGTGGAAGAAGCCGGCGTGGATGAACATCGACGTCAGCAGCGGCAGGATACCGCCCTCCATCGGGATGTAGCCGAAGCGCATGAACGGCAGCGCGTGATACGACTTCAGCGCGCGGCCGGTGAGCTCATCGAGCTCCTCCTGCTCGAGCCGCACGCGCCGTTCCGAGGGGCGCGGCACGCTCTTCTCGGCGACGCGCATCTGCGCCTGCATCGCCGCGGGAAGCAAGCGCACCATCTCCGGCGGCAGCTTCAGGTAGGGCCGCTCCGCCGCGTACCTGAAGGCCGCATCCCACTGCCTCTCGATCCTGGCCATCCGCGAGCCGCGCTCGGCGTAACCCGTGAGGATGAAGACCAGGATGTTCGCCGCAATGACAAAGTAGGAAATCCACGCATGGCGCTGGATTTCCGATTCATCACGGCCGATGGGAAGGAGAATCACCGGTTTTCCTGAGAGCTGGTAGTTGAGAGCCGCCAGCTACCCTCAGTTTATACCGGCCGCACACTTCCACTCCTCGGGATAGGTTATGAGTTGGCGGTTGGCAGTTGGCGGTTGGCAGTAGAAAAAACCGCAGGACACATGGCGTTGCACTCGGGGGTTCTTCCACTGCCAACTGTCAACCGCCAACTGCCCTACTCCACCGTGACGCTCTTGGCCAGATTCCGCGGCTGATCCACATCACACCCGCGCCTCAGGGCGATGTAATACGCCAGTAGCTGCGTGGGGATCACGCTGAGGATCGGCTGGAGCGGTTCGATCGTCCAGGGGACTTCGATGGCTTCGTCGGCCATCTTCTTCATGGCGTCGTCGCCTTCGTCGCAGATGACGATCAGCTTGCCGCCGCGGGCTTTGACTTCCTGCAGGTTCGAGACGACTTTGTCGTAGACGGGCGTGTGCGTCACGACGGCCACCACGGGGAGGTTTTCGTCGATGAGGGCGATCGGCCCGTGCTTCATCTCGCCGGCGGGGTAGCCCTCGGCGTGGATGTACGAGATCTCCTTCAGCTTCAGCGCTCCTTCGAGGGCGATCGGGTAGTGCACGCCGCGGCCGAGGAAGAGGAAGTCCTGCGCCTTGTGGTACTTGTTCGCGAGCTGCTCGATGTGCTTCTCCTGCGTCTTCAGCAGGTGCTCGATCTTGTGCGGGATCACGCTCAGCTCGTGCATCGCGTAGCGGATGTCGTCCTTGTCGTCGCCGCGGAGCTGGCGGATGTAGAGCGACAGGAGATAGAAGGCCGTGAGCTGCGTCGTGAAGGCCTTCGTCGAGGCCACGCCGATCTCCGGGCCGGCGTTCGTGTAGATCACACCGTCGGACATGCGCGTGGCGGCGGCGCCGATCACGTTGCAGATCGTGATCAGCTTCGCGCCTTTCGCTTTGGCTTCCTGCATGCCGGCGATCGTGTCGGCCGTCTCGCCGGACTGCGTCACGCCGATGACCAGCGTGTGCTCGTCGATGATCGGGTCGCGGTAGCGGTACTCGGAACCGTAATCGACCTCCACCGGGATGCGCGCGGCGTTCTCGAGGATGAACTTGCCGACGATGCCGGAGTGCCACGACGTGCCGCAGGCGACGATGTGCACCTTGTGGATGTTCGCCCACTCTTCGGGCGTGAACTGCAGGTCGTTGAAGAAGACTTCGCTCGACTCCTCGAACATGCGGCCGTTGAAGGTGTCGCGGACGGCGCGCGGCTGCTCGTGGATCTCCTTGAGCATGTAGTGCCGGTAGCCTTCCTTCTCGGCGGCCACGGCGTCCCAGAGGATGCGCTTCGGCTCGCGGGCGACCGGCTCGTCCTTCGGGTTGAAGAGCTCGACCTTCTGGTCGTTGGCGATGACGTACTCGCCGTCTTCGAGATAGATGATGTTGCGCGTGTAGGCGAGGAGCGGCGCCACGTCGGAGGCGACGATGTTCTCCCCTTCGCCGAGGCCGACCACGAGCGGCGGTCCCTGCTTGGCCGCGATGATGGTCCCGGGCTCGTCGGCGTTGATGATGACGAGCGCGTAGTGCCCCTCGAGCTGCTTGAAGGTGCGGCGGACCGCTGTGACGAACGGAGTGCCGTCCTTCATCGTCTCTTCGATGAGGTGGGCCACGACCTCGGTGTCGGTCTCGGTCTTGAACTCGTGGCCGGCGTCGATGAGCTTCTTCTTGAGCGGGAGGAAGTTCTCGATGATCCCGTTGTGGATCACGACGATCTTGCCCTGGCAGTCGCGGTGCGGGTGGGCGTTGTTCTCGTTCGGCTTGCCGTGCGTGGCCCAGCGGGTGTGGCCCATGCCGAAGGTGCCGAGGAGCTCCCTGTCCGACAGCTTGTTCTCGAGGTTCGAGAGCTTTCCTTCGGCGCGGACGATTTCGACGCCATGGCCGTTGACGACGGCGATTCCGGCGCTGTCGTAGCCGCGATATTCGAGTTTTTTGAGTCCGCCGAGGAGAACCGGCACCACGTCACGTGTGCCGACGTATCCGATGATTCCGCACATGTCGTTTATCCGTCCTGAAGTTGTCCGTTAGAATCCGCGCCGGTGAAGAAATTTCTGGCGCTCCTCTTCGTGGTCGTCGTTGGTTGCGGCAAGCGCGGTGATCCGAAGCCGCCGGTCCCTGTGATTCCTCAGGCGACGAGCGACCTCGTTGTAACACAGCGTGCCTCGAAAATTCTTCTGTCCTGGAGCTACCCCTCGGTCTCGACGGCGGGGAAGAACCTGACCGGTTTGCAGCGCGTGGCCGTCTTCCGCTACGTCGAAGAGCTGCCGGTCTCGCCGACCGGACGCGATCCCGAGACCCTGCAGCCGGGCGACGCCGATCCGACGCTGCCGCGGCCCGTGATGCTGTTCAGTAAGGTTCCTGCGCTCGCTCCGTCTCAATTTGCCAGGCTCAGCTCTCGAATCGAGAGCATAGAAAGCGCCAACTTGGCCGGCGCGACCGTAGGCAGCCGCTTGGTGTTCGAGGACACGCCGCCGTTCCGGGCCCAGGACGGGCGTCCTGTCCGGATTACGTACTCGGTGGTCACCGAGGGGCAGGACACGCGCAGCGAGTTCTCGAACCTGGCCACGATCGTCCCCCTGCCGGTGGCCCAGGCGCCCGCCGGTGTGACGGCTGCGGCACGCGCCGACGGCGTCATGCTGACCTGGGAACGCCCGACGCGCGCCGTCACGGGCGAGGAAGCGCCGATCGTCGCCGGATACAACGTCTACCGCATCGCCGAAGGGGAGACCCTCGGCGACTTCACGATCCCGGTGAACACCTCCCCCGTGACCGCGACCACCTACATCGACACCCCGCCGTACGGGAACCACACGTACCGCGTGTCGGCCGTGGCGTCGTTCGACCGCCCGAGCATCGAGAGCGAGGCGTCGGCCGCGGTGAGCGCCCTGTTCAAGGACCTGGAGTCCCCGCCGGCCCCGGCCAGCATCACGGTGCTGCTGGAGACGAAGGTCGTCCGCCTGCTGTGGGACGCGGTGGATGTGCCGGACCTCAACGGCTACAACGTCTATCGTACCGAGGGGACGGCGCGTCTGAAACTGACGCCTTATCCCGCCCGCCAGACCCACTTTGGCGACGAGGCCATCGACCTCGGCATCACGTACGTGTACTCGGTGACCGCCGTCGACAAGGCGGGGAACGAGAGCGCACCGGTGGTGGCTCAGCCGATCGTGGTGCCGAAGACGCCGTAGGGCGATCTTGGAGTGCGGTGGCGTTCGGAGGGTGTCTCAAAACGGAGCGCACACACTCTGATGGCCTGATTAGAAACCGGCGCCTGCGGGCGCAGACAGACAACAGTGTCTGTCCCACATTGAATGCCAGCGTGCCGCGGGTGCCCGATATTCGGCGGAATCTGAATGTGGGACAGACACTCCTGTCTGTCCGCGCCCGCAGGCGCCGGTTCATCGACGGCAGAACCAAGGGAGTAGATCGAGGCGCACCGTTTGAGACACCCTCGAACGCCACCGCGCTGCTACACGTGTACAAGAGCGGTGGCGTTCGCCACCGCACTCCAAGACTTAGAGGGCCAGCAGCTCCCGCAGGCGCTCGGGGTCACTGGTGGGCTCTTCACAGGCGTACCCGATACAGACGTACGCCTTCACCTTACCCATGGGGCGTTGCTCCATGAGCGGCAGGTCCGCGGAACCGGCGCCGGCCACCAGCACGCGGTGCGGCAGGTACTCGTTCCCGACGACCTTCCGCAGCGCCTTGAGCTCCTCGGAAACGACATCGCCCGTGAGCACGATCTCCTTCGGCTGCCCGATGCGCCACTCGGCGACGCTCAGCAGGAAGCCGAAGCCGGAGGGGTAGCGCTCGGCCAGCGGGAAGATCGATTCGAGGGTCTCGGTGGCGATACGGGCGTACGACTCCTCGCCGAACAGCAGCGCGAGCCGGAGCAGCACGTCAGCGGCGACGGAGTTGCCGCCGGGCGTGGCGTTGTCGAACAGGTCCTTCGGGCGGGTGATGAGCTGCTCGTGATCGACAGGCGTGTCGAAGAAGCCGCCCCCTTCCTCGTCGCGGAAGCGGGCGACGACGGCGTCGGCGAGCGTGCGGGCGGCATCGAGGTACCGCCGCTCGTGCGTGGCCTCGTAGGCCAGGGTCAGACCCCAGGCGACGCCGGTGTAGTCCTCGAGCAGACCGCCGATCTTCGCGTGACGGGTGAGCCGGCCGTCGACGATGCGCGTCAGCAGAAAGTCGGCGTTGTGGCGGACCGATTCGCGGTACGACTCGTCGTCGAACGCGATCGAGGCCTCGGCGAACGCGGCGAGCATCCAGCCGTTCCAGCCGGCCAGCAGCTTCTCGTCGCGGCCGGGCCAGATGCGCGCGGCGCGGACGCCGTACAGCTTGCACTTGCCGCGCAGGGCCACGTCCGCCAGCCGGTCGAGCGTGATGCCGAGATCGGCAGCCACCGCTTCGGGCGCGCGGGGCACGTTGAGGATGTTGTGCCCTTCCCAGTTGCCCCCTTCAGTGACGTCGTAGAGGGCGCAGAAGATCGGCCCTTCTTCCTCGCCGAGAATCTCCAGCACCTCGGCGCGGGTCCAGACGTAGAACTTCCCTTCGACACCCTCGGAGTCGGCGTCCAGCGTGGCGTAGAAGGCGCCCTCGGGGGACGTCATCTCCCGCTGCACGAAACCGAGGATCTCGCGCGCCGTGTGGGCGAAGAGCGGCTCCTTCGTCCACTGCCAGGCGCGCGTGTAGAGGCGCGCGAGCAGGGCGTTGTCGTACAGCATCTTTTCAAAGTGCGGCACGAGCCAGTGGGCATCGACGGAGTAGCGGTGGAAGCCGCCGCCGATCTGGTCGTACATCCCGCCGCGGGCCATCTTCGTGAGCGTGTGCACGACCATGTCGCGCAGCCGGTCGTCGCCGGTGCGCACCGCCACCTGCATGATGAACTCGAGCGACATCGACGGGGGAAACTTCGGCGCGCCGCCGAAGCCGCCGTTGAGTGAGTCGTATGTCTGCGCCAGCCGGGCGACGCACTGTTCGAGCGCGTGATGCTCGATGGTGCGCTTGCTCTGGCCCGCCGGCCGCAGCGAGGCGGCGATGGCTTTCGAGACCTCGGCCGAGGCTTCTTCGACGTCGCTGCGGCGCGTGCGGTAGGCGTCGGCCACGTGCAGCAGCACGCGGCGGAAGCCGGGCAGGCCGTGCCGGTCGTCGGGCGGAAAGTAGGTGCCGGCGTAGAAGGGGCGGCCGTCGGGCGTGAGGAACATCGACATCGGCCAGCCGCCGTGGCCCGTCATCATCTGCACCGCCTGCATGTAGATGGAATCGATGTCCGGGCGCTCTTCGCGGTCGACCTTGATGGCCACGAAGTGCTCGTTGAGGATCGCGCCGATCTCTTCCTTCTCGAACGACTCCCGCTCCATGACGTGGCACCAGTGGCAGGCGGAGTAGCCGATGGAGAGGAAGATCGGCTTGTCCTCCTGACGAGCGCGCTGGAGCGCTTCTTCACCCCAGGGATACCAGTCCACCGGGTTGTGCGCGTGCTGGAGGAGGTAGGGGGAGGTTTCTTGGGCGAGGCGGTTCGTCATGCAAGCATCAGACTACCGGTCTTGGAGTGGGGGGGGGGGGG
>DASWMP010000177.1:0-12510 GCA_036399695.1 Thermoanaerobaculia bacterium
TATTCGGCGGAATCTGAATGTGGGACAGACACTCCTGTCTGTCCGCGCCCGCAGGCGCCGGTTCATCGACGGCAGAACCAAGGGAGTAGATCGAGGCGCACCGTTTTGAGACACCCTCCGTTCGCCACCGCACTCCGAGATCCCTCACCGCCCCACGACCACCCGTACGCCTGCGAACAATCCCAGCTCCTGGCTCTGGACCCCGTTCTCGCGAAACCCGCCGCCGGTCTCGAAGGGCGCAAAGCGCACCCGGCCCAGCAGCTCCCAGCGTCCAAGATCGTACAAATAGACGCCTTCGACATTGCCGGTGTAGGTGATGTTCGTCTCGCTCGTGTTCACGAACGTCGGGCCGGCGCCGACCCAGAACGAGTGCTTTCCCGACTGCAGTGCGCGCCAGGCGACGTCCGCGTGGATGAGGTAGATGCGCGTGTAGACCGAATCCGAGCCCTGCACCGCCAGCTCGACGGCCCACCGTTCCTTGCGCCCGAACACCTCCAGGCTGCCGACCGGGTCGTAGTTGCCGTAGCCCGTGTTGTCGTGGAACGCCTGCATGCCGAACGAGGCGCCGGCGCCGGCTTCGACCTGCGCGCTTGCGAAGACGGCCACGAAAGAGGAGAACAGGAGTACGACGAGGAACCGGGACGGGGTCATGGCCATCAATACGTCCGTCACTCCCACGCCGTCCAGCCGGAGGCGCTGTAGTAAAGTGCGCCATCCGTAGCGATGCTCGTACTCCACGACCCCCTCAAACAGACAGATCTCCCTCGCGGCTGCGTTGCCACGGTCGGCAATTTCGACGGCATGCACGTCGGCCATCAGGAGATCGTGCGCGGCGTCATCGCCCGCGGGCGTGAGCTCGGCAAACCGACGGCCGTCATCACTTTCCATCCGCACCCGCTCTCCGTCGTCGCCCCCGATCGCGTGCCGAAGCAGATCCTCACCCTGGGCCAGAAGGAAGAGATCCTCCGCGAGATGGGCGTGGACGCGCTGATGATCGTGCCTTTCTCGCACGAGTTCTCCCGCTGGACGGCCGACCGCTTCATCCAGGAGTTCCTCGTCGACGCCCTCCGCGTCACCGAGGTCCACATCGGCCGCGACTTCTGCTTCGGCGCGGGACGGGAAGGAAACCTCGGCAAGCTCACGGCAGCCGGGGAGAGCTTCGGCTTCGGCGTCCGTGGCGTCGACGACGTCAAGCTGCGCGGCATCCGTGTCTCCAGCTCGATCGTCCGCGACGCCATCGCCAAAGGGGCCATGCACATCGTGACGATGGCCCTCGGCCGCACCTATTTCGTCGACGGCCGCGTCGCCACCGGACGCCGCCTCGGCCGCAAGATGGGCTTCCCGACCGTCAACGTCGACCCGCAGAACGAGCTCTTTCCCGGCTCCGGCGTCTACGTCACGACCTCACGCTTCGAGAGCTTCTCACGCTCGTTCGAGAGCGTGACGAACATCGGCGTCCGGCCCACGCTCTACGAGAACTACGCGACGACGATCGAGAGCCACATCCTCGACTTCGATTCGAACGTTTACGGGGACACCATCCGCCTCTACTTCCACGGCCTCCTGCGGCGGGAGCAGCAGTTCCGCTCCGCGCTCGAGCTGACGAACCAGATCCGCCAGGACATCGACCGCTCGCGCCGCTATTTCCTGCGGCATCCGATTCGCTTCAACGACGTCGGCGTCGAATCCGAGGATTCCTGGTACTGACGCGCACGCATGTCCGATCCCGTACTCGCCATCGTTCTGTTCGCGGCCTTCTTCATCGCCCTGCCGCTCGCGCACTTTTTCAAGACGCTCGATGGCGGCCTCTGGCGCGATGGGCGCACGCCTGTGATCGCCGGCATCGTGGCGGGGGCGATCGTCCGCTTGGTCACTGAAGACGAGCTCCTCCGCGTGGTGCTGATCGGCGTGCTGCTGACGGCCGCCGCGCTGTACGTCCGCCTGACCGGCCGCGAGTCGGAGCCGACGGACGGTCTCACCCTCGGCGCGCTCATGGGCGGCGCCGCCGCGATCCCGCTCGTCTTCACCAGCGGCGACGACGCGCACCTGCTCCGCTTCGCCGAATGCGTCCTGGCCGGTGCCGTGGCCGGGTACGGCGTGACGTTCGCCCTCTCGCGTGTCACCGATCGCCTCAAGCAACTGGCCCTCGATGCCGCGACGGCCGGGGTGTCAGTCGCCGTGGCGTACGTGCCGACGTTGGCCATTCGTGCCGGCATCCCGGAGCGCCGCCTGGTCATCGGCGTGGCCGCGGCGATCCCGCTGCTGCTCGTGGCCATCGTTTTCAAGCAGTGGCCCGGCCTGCGTGCCGAGTTGCGGGAGGAAGCGGCGCTCAACGTCCTAGACGAGATGGACGTCCGGACCACCGCCCATCCGCTCCTGCGCCTTGGCCGCGCCGGCTGGCACGACGCGGAAGCGCATCGCGAGTTCGTCCGCGTCGCCAACCGCATCGCGTTACGCAAACGCCAGCAACGCCACCGCCCCGACGCCATCGCCCGCCTCTACCAGGTCGAGATCATCAAACTGCGCATGCAACTGCAGGAGATGAGCGCCATCGACTTTCGCATGCGCGCCGCCGCAGCGCGGGAACGCGCGCAGACGTAGAGACGCGTTGTCCGTTGCCCGTTTTCCGTTGTCCGTGCAGTGTTCTGCCGGAGGAACGGGTGGACGGACAACGGACAACGAACAACGGTTTTACGGTGCGCTCGGTGCGTAGACGCTGACGGTTACGGCGCCGTTGTCCGTCTGCACGGTGGCGTTGCGGACGACTGGGGGGTAGTCGGAGACGAGGCCCCAGAAGTAGCTGCTCTCACCAGTGCCGGGGCTGCCGCCGCCGTACACGTTCGAGCCGAGATTGAAGAACGTCGTGCCGAAGAAGATGAAGGAGGCCGAGATGCCCTTCGTCCCGATGCCGCCCACCGTCACGTTGAAGACGTGATCCGTCGCGTTCAGGTCGAAGTTGTAGTCGTACTGGCGGATCGGTCCCCAGCCCGCAATATTCATCGACGAGACGTACGGGATCGAGAGGATGCCGACGGCATTCGTCATGTCGACGCGGTACTTGTAGAGCCACTTCCCGGCCGCCGGCGAGCCCGGCTGCCCCTGCTGGATGCGCGACTGAATGCGCCCCCCGCTCGGCAGGGGAGAGACCATGTCGGAGATGACGGGATTGACGCAGTTCGTGGCGAAGATGCAGTTCACCTGCGGCGCCGAGGTGTTGACCACGTTGTAGGCCATGGCGGGCGCCGTGAGCGCCAGCGTGAGGACGAGGAGCGACACAAAACGAATCGACATACGCTGCATAGTTCTTCCTTTTCTCTTTCTCGTTGGGAGTCGAGCAGGTAGTGCAGCGGGGGTCGAAAACGTTTCAGCGGTATTCGCCGGCGAGCTCGCGATGCCACCAGGCGCCGGTGCGGGCGCGCTCGGCAGGCGTGGTGAAGCGGTATCGCCACAGCACCGCCCGCACCGCTCGCGGCGGCGCACCGGGGAAGGGATTGCGGGCGAAGAGTTGCATCCCGTCCGACTGGTAGCTCGAGAACACCTGCGCCGCCGCGACGAACGAGAGGAAGCAGACTGCCGCTACGCCGATGGCGAGCCGCGGCCAAAGGTTGAGCACGAGCGCCGCCGACGCCAGCAGCCCGATGACGACGACGGCGGTGAGCATGGCGTTGGAGGCGCTGATCCAGAAGAGCGTCGGCACGAGCCAGAACGCTTTCAGCCCGGCCACTTCACGGGCGTAGGGGAGGTAGTCGCGCGCCGGCAGGATGCCGCCGGTGCCGATGAGCCCGTGGATCTGAAACCAGAGCGAGTGAAACGCCGAGGCAAAGATGAGCCCGAGAGCGCGCAACCAGAGCCAGCGCGCCACCAGGAACGGTGCCGGATCGGCAAACCAGCGGCGGGAGAAGGGACGCTCCTCGATTGCGAGCTCCTCGAACACGGGGGAGGTGCGGTGCAGGAAGTTGGCCGCACTCCGGGATCAGATCTTCGCCACAAAATCCGGCGACTCGTGTCTTGCACTGTGATGAGAGGAAAAGCTGCGGTTGCCGCTCTGCTGTTGCTGTGCGTTTCGTTGGCCGCGTACGCACAATCCCCGCTGAAAACGAGAGGCGCGGTCGACTGGATCTTTCTGGTCGATACCTCCGGCTCGATGAAGGAGCACGCGGTCTTCGATGACGTGCAGGCCAGTCTCCGCACGTTCATCAACGGGACCAGTCCGGGGGACTCCGTCACGCTCTACTCGTTCGCTGGGGACGTGACCTTCAAGGGTTCCTCGGACATCCACGGTGATTTCGATCGCAACCAGTTGCTGGCCATCAGCGATGACCTGAAAGCCGACGGGAAACGGACACACCTCGGCGCTGCCATCTCCAAGGGATTTCAGCGCTCAGAGGAGTTGATGCAGCGCGGCGACGCCACGCGCACCCGGGCCATCGTCCTGTTCACCGACGGTAAGGAAGACGTGAAGGGGATTGCCAATCCCATCTCCATCCCCGCTAACGCCGAGCGCGTGCAGAAGAGCAAGCCTTTCATCTTCTTCGTCTCGATGGCCGAGCACGAGCCAAAGCTCCAGGCGTTCGAGGGTGGCAAGTTCATCGAAGCCAAGAACGCCGACGCCATCGCCAACGTGGCGCGGGATATCCGGTCCGTCGTCGAGCCGCCGCCGCCGCCGTTACCGCCTGTTGAGAAGACGACGACACAATCCCCTCCGCCGCCACCGCCCGCACCCGAGCCTGCACCTTCGCCCCTTGCTCGTGCGCTGAAATGGCTGATCCCTCTGACCCTCCTCGCCATCGCCGCGCTCGTCGCGTTCGTCACCCAGAAAAAGCGCAACCAGCTCGAAGGGGAGCTGGAAGTGCTCGCGCCGCGCAGCGCCGAGACCTTCATCGGGCTGCCGAAGCTGAAGGCCACGGAGGTCGTGCTCAGCGCGCTCGTGCCGGCCGAGATCCTCGGCGGGTCCGACGCCCGGCTCTTCGTGCGCCGGCGCAACGGCGCCAAGAGCGTCTGGATCGCCACCAGCGAAGGGACCATGCGCGTCAACGACATCGAAGTTCCGCTCACCGAGCTTTATGACGCCGACACCATCCGGATCGGCGACGCCAGGCTGCGCTTCAACCACGTCGGTCACATTCGTCCCGAGGAGATCGCCCAGTGAAAAACAACGTCGTCTTTCGTCCCACCGTCGTCATCGGCCTTGGCGGCACCGGCTATGGCGCGCTGCTCAAGCTCAAGAAACGCTTCATCGAGGCCTACGGCTCGCTCCCGCCGATCGTCCGCTTCCTCTCGATCGACACCACCGAGAACGCCGAAGCCTCCGCCTCGCCGCAGGAATCGGCGGACGGGCACCTCGACCACAACGAGCAGTACGTCCTGCAGGTCGGCAACCCCGGCGCGCTGATCAACCGCGGCAACGACCACATCGACGAATGGTGGCCGTCCGAGATCCCGACGAGCGCCATCATCGCCGGGGCCGGGCAGGTGCGTGCGCGAGGACGGCTGGCGCTCTTCGCCAAGGCGCCGGAGGTCTACAGCCGGATCCAGCGCGCGGTCGACGACGTGCGCAACATCCGCAACCAGAAGCAGATGTACACCGAGCAGTTCCAGGTCTCGTCGCGCTCCGGCGTGGAGGTGTACATCGTCGGCAGCCTCGCCGGCGGCACCGGCAGCGGCCTCTTTCTCGACATCGCCTTCATGGCCCGCGACATCGTCGGCGGCGACGAGCAGTCCAACTTCACCGGCGTTTTCCTCCTCCCTCGCTTCTTCTCCCGCTTCGCCGGCGTCGCCCTCGTCAAGCCGAACGCCTACGGCGCGCTCAAGGAGATCGAGTACCTCTCGACGATGAAAGGGACGCTGCAGATCAATTACGGCATGCGCCGCGTCGAGGTGAACCGCCCGCCGTTCGATCTCATCTACCTCATCGACAGTCTCAACGAGCAGGGGCGCACCGTCTCAGATCCCAACGACATTCTCGGCCTGATCTCCGACGGCCTGTACGTGCAGATGGGCTCACAGATCGGCGTCGACAACGCCAACGCCGTCGACAACATCAAGACGCAGCTCGCCGTCGCCGGCCGGGTGAAAGGACGCTCGCCGCAGTACTGCAGCTTCGGCGTCGCCTCGCTGGCCATGCCCAGCTTCGACGCCCTGATGTATGAGGACGCCAAGCGGCTCGTCATCGAAGACCTGCTCGACGGCGCCGTCTCCGATGCGGAGATGGAAGCGGAGGTGCAGCGCTTCGTCGACCAGCACCGGCTGCGCGAGGACGAGAACGATCAGGTCATCGAGTTCCTCAGCCAGCGCGAAGGCGGCGGCCAGCTCCGCGTCCCGATGCCCCTCGGCCAGTTGCAGTTCGACAACAAGGCGCTGGTCTCGATCAAGAACCTGCACACCGTGCACCGCTCGCGCGCCGAGCGGCAGATCGCGCAGGCGATCGGCGCCAACTTCGAGAAGCTGCGCGACGATTCCGTCGCCGGCATCAACGCCATCTACGAGAGCACGATCAACCGCGTCAACGGCTTCACTCGCGCGCTGCGCTTCTTCGAGAAGCTCCAGGCGAAGCTCGAGTGGTACCGCAACATGATGGACGCGGAGGCGAAGGAGGAGCGCACGAAGCTGAAGGCGCTCAACTTCAAGACCGCCGAAGACCAGATCAACGAAGCCGTGGGGGCGTTCCTCCGCCGCGAGGCGCGCATCAAGACCGCGTGCGAGACGTACGGCGGCATCGTCGACCGGGAGACGGAGCTGACGATCGTCGTGGCCCGTCTGGAGAAGGCGGCCGAGCTCTATTCGACGCTGCACGCGCACACGCAGTCGGTCCTCGACAACTGCCTGCGCATCCGCGAGAACCTCAGCGCCACGCGCAAGCTCTTCGAGCAGCAGCATCTCGACGCTACGAATCCGCGTGGCACCACGCGCCTGTTCGAGCAGGTCATTCCCTTCGAGCCGGGCGACCAGCGCCCGAAGGTCACGGGCGCGGACTTCATCAAGTGGTACGCCGATCATCATCCGGGCGGTTCGCTCTCGCAGTGGGCCACGCTGCGCGCCGCGGAAGTGCACGCGGACGTGAAGGAGTTCGTGGAGAAGCGCTACGAGCCGCTCACGTCGCTGACGATGGACGACATCCTGCGGCGTTCGGCGCCCGAGGCCGTGTCGCAGGAGCTCAAACGCCTCGACAACCTCAGCGTGCCGCTCTGGCGCTACGACCTCGGACGCATCCCGGTGGTCAACCAGACCGTCATCAACGAGTTCTATCACTACGGCGTGGCTGACGCCGACACGACGGTGCTGAAGGATTCGCGCTATGAGGCCGGCCTGCCGAAAGGAAACGCCAAGCCGTCGATCGTCTCCACGCGCGACGCGCGGCGCATCCTCCTGTTCAAGGTGAAGACCGGCATCCCGCTGTTCGCCCTCGCGGACATGGAGGAGCTGGAGCGCGCGTACCTCGACCCGAACAAAGTGATCTCGAACCACATCGACAAGCGCTGGCAGGACCTGCCGAACCTCATCCCCCGCAGCGGCGACGGAGAAGCCCTCCGCTGGTTCGCACTCGCCCAGGCGCCGGAGCCCTTCGCCATCATCAAGCGCGACGGCGCCTGGTATTCGATGCGCTCGAAGAGCGCCCGCCGCGTCGACAACAGCCTCGTGCGCCTGGCGCAGGGCCGCGTCCCCGCCTATGCCACGTTCGAGAAGAACCGCGACCTCGTGCAGGAAGCAGAGGAAGCGATCGACGCCATCGTCACCCGCGAAGGCGCCGTGAAGGTGGTCCAGATCCTCAAGGAGTACACCGAATCGCTGACGAAGCAGATGGCCGGCGCCGCCGAACCGGCGGTGAAGGACCAGGTGGAGCACGAGATCCAGGCGATCGAGGATTACGTGCGAAGGATGGAGACGCTGAGTTGAGCGGGCCACAGCTCACCGGTTTTCGGTTTTTGGTTTTTGGTTGTTGGTTTGGTGGCCATTGGGATCGCACATATGCTCAAACCTGTCAGCATCCTCACTCTCGATGACTCGTCGTTCACCCTGGCGACGGCGGTGCAGCAGCGCATCGCCGCGGCCTGCGGCCTGAACGATCTTGCGCAGGTGCGCGCGGTGGGCGGGGAGCTGGCGGACGTCATCGCCACGATCCACGCGCGGCGGCAGGCGCCGGACAATCCGTTGCGCGTCCGCGACGACATCAGCAACCGGGAAGTCGTGCTGGTGATGATGTCGGCCGATGCGAAGAACGTCGTGGAGCTGGCGCACGAGGTGCGCACCCTGTACGAGCAGCGCCGCTTCGCCGAGTACTTCTCGCTCGAAGCGCTCTGCCTGCTGCCGGAGGTGACGGGCTCCGGCGACTACGGCAGCGCCTATTCGCTGCTCAAGCTCCTGAGCCACGAGCGCTGCTTCGATGCCGTCTGGCTGGTCGATGCCACGAACGACAATCGGGTCCGCTTCGGGGCCATCGATCCCGCCACTCCCATCAGTTCCATCGGTCCCATCGTTCCCCCGCACGCTGCGCTGGACACTTACGCCCAGGCCATCGCCGGCTCGCTGCTGTTCGATCCTGAGCTCAGCGGCGCGCCCGCCGCCCACCGCCCGCGCGGAATGGAGCCGGCGTTCAGCTCCTTCGGTTACGCGGAGCTCTGCTTCCCGCGCGACGCCGCGCTGCAGCGTCTCGAGCCGCGTCTCGCCGCCGAGCTGACGCGCGAGAAGCTCCTCGGCACGCACTCGACGACGAACGCCTCCATCGCCGCGAAGCAGCTCATCGTCGGCGAGGACTTCGCCGCGCCGCTCGCCCGCCTCGGCGCCGACGCCGGCCAGTCGCTCTTTCGCCGCTTTCAGGCGAAGACGTTCGTCAACGAACAGACCCGCGGCGCCGACGAGGTCATCACCGCCGTGCGCAACGAGCTGCAGGCGCATCGCGACTCGACGCACACACAGAACCTGCAGACGCTGGCCACGCAGGGGGAGCAGACGGCCGCGCACTTTGCCGCGCTGCTGCCGCGCGTCGTCGACCAGACGCTCGACCGTGAGGACTACGGCTCCGCGCTGCGCCTGCTCGAAGCGCTCCTCGATCCGCTGCCCGACCTCCGCGCCGGTGCCGACGTCTCGCTGCGCAATCTCGTCACGGAGCTCAACACCGCCAACGCCGCCCTCGACGCGCGGCTGCACTTCGTCCCCGACACCGCTGCCAGCAGCGCGTCGCGCAAACGCATCCACGAGCTCGACACGCTCCTCCAGGAACAGCAGCTCGTTGCCGATTCGCTCAACGCCGCCGGTGCCGCCGACCAGCTTGCGGCGATGGGGGCGGAGCGCGATCAACTCACGCGCCAGCTCCCGGACCTCATCTTCAAGGAGGAAGGGGAGAACAACGCCGCCCGCAACGCCGCACGCGAGGCCGAGGCGGCGCGGCTGGCGGAGGAGACGCGCTCCCGCGAGCAGCAACTGCGCGAGCTGTTCACCCAGCGTCCGCGCGCCGAGCAGGCGTTGCGCGAAGCGCTCGACGACCGGCGCGCCTTCATCTGGCGCTACATCCTGTTCACCGCCTGCGGCGTGGCGGGGCTCTACTTCTCCGTAACGCTGGCCGTCACCTGCGTCAGCGTCATCGCCTTCGGCTGCCTGTTCCACTACTTCCGCGACGTCGTCCCCTTCGTTCGCGCCGCGCGCGAGACGCTGCAGCGCATCAACGACCAGATCGACGCCACCGACAAGTCGAAGAACGCCGCCCATAACGACGAGCTGCAGTTCGAGTACGACACGGTCCACCGCCGGACGTTGCTGTCAGTCCTCGGCCGCACGCGTGAGGTGGCAAAGCAGACGCTCGATGCCCTTCGCGTCCGTCACGCCGAGCTGCAGCAGCTCGCCGATTCGTTCGCCCCCGCGACGATCGTCACGACCGGCCTGGCCATCTCGGTGATCGACGATGCCGACGTCGACGCCTGGTACGACCGCACGGCCGAAGACCGCAGGCCGCTCTTCCGCGAGCTCCCGGTGACGCGCGCCGAGTCGCGCCGCCTCCCGCTGCAGGAGCTGCGGCAGCGTATCGCCACGTACGCCGCCGGCGCGTTCGCCGGCTTCCGCGGCCTCACGCTCGCGCAGGCCGTGACGCTCGCACCGGAAGCCGCGCTGACGCAGCGCCTCAAACGCTTCCTCGAGTACGGCGCCCCGCTGGTCGAGCTGCGCGAAGACGACCTGCAGGCGCAGAACGTGATGCAACGCGACACGACGCTCTGGCTCGACACGAGCGACGCGCCGTTCGTCGCCCTCCTCCGGCGCTGTCTGCCGAACGCCGTGCTGAAGGAAGCCGCGACCCCGCTCCGCCTCCACGCGCTCACCCGTACGCGTCACTACCCCGGCTACGTCCTCGGGCAGCTCGAGTACTACCGCTCGCAATACGACCCGGCCCAGCACCCCGACTCCGCGCACGCTCCCGATCTGCTGCCCGTCGACCTCCTCCTGACGAAGCCCGTCCGTGCCGCCTACGAGCAGATCCTCCTCGCCCGCGCTCTCGGCATCATCCACCTCCGCGAGGACGGTCAGCTTCACCGCGCGAACACGCTCCTCGGCACGACCCACCATGCCGCCGCGGAACGCCTCGCCGCATCCGAATCCGCCCCGCTCCGCGAGCAACTGACGAGCGAGCTCACGCCGCGCCTGGAGATCGCCGGCGACATCGGCCCGCACCTCCGTCGCCTGACCGAGACGGTCCCGCCGCTCACGCAGTTGGACCGCACCGTCATGGACGGCCTGATCAAACGCTACACACCGGAGTACTGACGCCGCACGAATTACAATGCGGGCATGTTCCGCCTCGAGACCGATCGCCTTCTCATCCGCCCCTGGCGCGACGACGACCGTCCTCGCTTCGCCGAGATCATGAGCGACACGGAAGTGACGCGCTTCGTGCATCGCGGCCAGCCGTATACCTCCGCCGACGTCGACGAGTTCCTCGCGCGCCAGGCGCGCCAGCTCGCCGAGCATGACGTCTGTATGGGAGCGGTCGAGGAGAAGAGCACCGGACGGGTGGTCGGCCTCTCCGGCACGCAGCCCCTCGGCACGACCGGCAACTTCGAGATCGGCTGGATCTTCGGCTCCGAAGTCTGGGGACGCGGCTACGCCACCGAGGCCGGCGCCGCCGCCATGAGCCACGTGCTCGAGACGCTCGCGCATCCGCGCGTGGTGGCCATCATCGATGCCGGCAACGAGGCCTCCGTACGCGTGGCCACGCGTCTCGGGATGGAGTACGACAGGCGCTACACCGGAGCGGAGCTCGGCCACCGGAAGCCGGACATCGTGGTGGATCTGTTCTACCGGACGCGGTAGCGCGCTCCGAGAAACTCTCCAAGCCGACGCGATCAAAACAAAGGGGACCTCATCTGAGGTCCCCTTTGTCATTGGGCTGCCATGAGTCGCTTCCGCCCCCGCTACTTCTGCGCTTCCTTCACCCCGCGCCGGAATGCTTCATTCGTCCCGGTGAGCGCTTCGAGCGCCAGGCTGTGGAAGTTCTCGCGGTTGGTCTGCAGGACCATGTTCTTCTTGCTCTTGACCGGCCCGAAGTCGATGCCGATCTTCTGCATCCCTTCGATGAACGCGCCGTTCGACGCCTGATCGGCGGTCACGAACTCGCCCGGATCGCCTTCCACGCCGATGCCGTCGGTGATGCGGGCGAACCCGAAGCCCTTGTCGTTGCCGATGTAGAAGAGCGTGTACGCGGGGTTGGTGTAGATGGCCGCCTTCGCGCTGACGGACGCGCGGCGGGCGAACTTGCCGCCGCTCGAGCCGAGCGACGCAAAGTCGATGTGCATGATCGGGAAGAGCAGCAGCGCGTCGAGCTCCTTCGACATGGCCATCACCGCGCGGGTGTTCGCCTGGTTCATCCCCTGGTCGCTGATGTCGCCGTCCCAGTTCGTGAACCAGAGCGGGATCTCGCTCGGCGAGGTGACGAGGTAGTGCGTCTTCGCGTCGCGCGAGCGCTTCGTGTACGGCTTGTCGGCCGTGCTGCCCGTGATCTTGAGCTTCTGGAAGTTCTGCGAAGCCTTCACCGTCTCGAGCGGCACGACCTCGAGGCCGCTGCTCTTCAGGTCTTCGACGAAGTCGGCGTACGCGGCGTCCGTGACCTTCTGCAGCGTCTCGAAATCGACGTTGCCGAGGACGACTTCCATCGTCGCTTTGGCGCCGGAGCTGCGTCCGCCGCCGACGCCGCCGAGCCAATCCTCGGCATTCGCCACGACCTTGCTGCGCGTCGTGAAGATCACGCGGTAACCCGGGACAGCGACACGCTTCGCGCCCCGCGCGCCTTTGAGCGCCTTGACGTCGACGAGCTTGCGAATGTCGGTGGAAGCGACGTCACCCGGCGAAATGGCGAAGGCGGGGACGGCAATTGAGAGGATGAGAAGCAGGTGCAACAGCAGGCGGCGGACACGCTGTGTCATGAATGACTCCCTTTCGAACGATTGAGGACCTGTACTCAATCGCGCAAAACGGGAAGCGGTTCCCTCATGGGAAGCCGTCTCGGAGTGCAGTGGCGGATGCCACCGC
>DASWMP010000178.1:0-7029 GCA_036399695.1 Thermoanaerobaculia bacterium
ATTGTTACTTTCCTGCTTTCGAGAGCAACCGTCTTGCTTTCGATTGTTACTTTCCTGCTTTCGAAAGCAACCGTCTTGCTTTCGACTGTTACTTTCCTGCTTTCGAAAGCAACTTCCTCGCTTCTGGCCGTTCAATCCTGCGCGCCCACGCCTGCCAGTCTGCCGCTGGCCCACGCCCACTGGAAGTTATAGCCGCCGATCTTGCCGTCGACGTCCAGCACCTCCCCGCACAGATAGAGCCCTTCGCACACGCGGGAGGCCATCGTCGATACCTCCACCTCTGTCAGTGGCACGCCGCCGGCCGTGACCTCGGCGTAGTCGAAACCGCGGTCGCGCACGACCGGGAGGGGGTGCTCGACGAAGGCGCGGACCAGGGCACGCCGCTCCTCCTTCGAGAGCTGCGACAGTGGCGTCACGGACGTCAGCCGCTCCAGCAGCCGCTCCGGCACCCGGCCGCGCAGGACGCTGGCCGCCGTCGCCCGCGGATTGCGCCTGGCCTCGGCGAGCAGCTCGGCCTCCAGCGACTCGAAGGTGGCGTCGAGCAGAAAGTTCGCCGTCAGCGTGGTGCCGGGATCGTCGCGGCGGGAGGCCAGCCAATGACGGGACACGTCCAGCACCACCGGACCGCTCAGACCGAAGTGGGTGAAGAGCATCGAACCGCGGTCGCGGCGGACGACGCGCCCGGTCGAGGTCCGCACGGCCAGCTCCGCCATCAGGGCGGTCCCGCTCAGCTCCGTGATCCAGTGTCCCGGCTCGAGCACCAGCGGGACGAGCGCGGGGAAGAGCGGCGTGACGGTGTGCCCGAGGGCGCGGGCCAGGACGAACCCGTGTCCGTCGCTGCCGGTCTTCGGGACGCTGCGGCCGCCCGTCGCCAGGATCACCTTGCGGGCGTGGACGGCGCCTTGATTCGTCTCCAGCACGAAGCCGCGCTCGATCCGTTCCACGCGATGGTCGGTGCGGATCTCCGCCCCGGCCCGCCGGGCCTCGGTCAGGAGCGCGTCCAGCACGCTGGCGGCGCGGTCGGTCACGGGGAACATCTTCCCGGTCTCCTCCCGCTTGAGGTGCACGCCCATGGAGACGAACCAGTCGAGCGTCTGCCGCACCGTGAAGCCGCGCAGTACCTTGGCCACGGCGTTACGGTTGCCGTTGAAGTCGTCGGGGGTGACGACGTCGTGCGTCACGTTGCAGCGGCCGCCGCCGGAGATGAGGATCTTGGCGCCGATCCGTTTGGCGCCATCGAGCGCCACCACGCGCGCGCCGGTCCCCGCCGCGAAGATCGCGGCCGTGAGCCCGGCGGCGCCGGCACCGACGATGGCGATGTCGTAGTCAGTCACGGCGGGGGACATTACCGCGATTTGCAGCGGGGAGACGATGGGACCCATGGGACCTATGAGACAGAGGGGACCCGATGTCCCACCCAACCCCGACGAACCCCATCAGTCAGAGGGGTTGGGTGGGATATGGGGTCCTATCTGTCCCATCTGTCCCCTAGGTCCTATCGTTTCCCTGTTGCCACATCTCCAAAAGACCCCGGTGCTATTCTCCGGCCCGCATGCGCCATCTCCGCTCCCTGCTCCTGGCCCTCCTGCTCCTCGTTCCCACCTTTGCTCATGCGGCGCGTGATGCCGCGGAGCTGCAGCTTGCGATGAAGAAGCTCACGGTCGTCGGGAGTGCGCTCTACATCGCGGCGCATCCGGACGACGAGAACACGGCCATGCTGGCGTACCTGGCGAACGACCGGCTGCTGCGCACCGGCTACCTCTCGGTCACCCGGGGAGACGGCGGGCAGAACCTGATCGGCGACGAGAAGGGGGAACTGCTCGGCGTCGTGCGGACGAACGAGCTGCTGGCGGCGCGGAAGATCGACCGGGCGGAACAGTTCTTCACCCGGGCCATCGACTTCGGTTACACCAAGACCCCCGAGGAGACGATGGCCTTCTGGGGAAGAGAAGCGGTGCTGGAGGACGTGGTGCGCGTCATCCGGGAGTTCCAGCCGGACGTGATCATCACCCGCTTCCCCGTCACCGGTGAGGGTGGGCACGGCCAGCACACCGCCTCGGCCATGCTGGCCGAAGAGGCGTTCACCGTCGCCGGCGATCCGACCCGCTTCGTCGCGCAGATGCGCGACCACATCCAGTGGCGGCCGACGCGGCTCTTCTGGAACCGCTTCTCCTGGCGTCCCGTCGAGCCCAACGATCCGTCCGTCGCCAAGTCGCTGCGCGTCGACCTCGGCACCTACAACCCGCTCCTCGGCCGCGCCTACACCGAGATCGCCGCCGAGAGCCGCAGCGAGCACAAAAGCCAGGGCTTCGGCTCGGCCGAGCGCCGCGGCAGCATCATCAACTACTTCGACCTCCGCCTCGGCGAGCCGGCCACCAAGGACCTCTTCGAGGGCATCAACACCACCTGGTCGCGCTATCCCGGCGGCGAGCCGGTCGGCAAGCTCCTGGAGCAGGCGTACGCCGAGTTCGACCGCGAGGCGCCGGCGAAGTCGGTGCCGCTGCTCCTGCAGGCGCTCGACGCCCTCGACCGCCTCGGCGCGATGCCGGGCTGGCAGCCGAAGGCCAGCCCCTGGGTGGAGGTCAAGCGCCGCGAGCTGCTGGACGTCATCCGCGACTGCGCCGGCATCGCCATCGACGTCAGCGCCGCCGACTCGTACGTCGTCCCGGGCGGCGAGCTGCCGGTGAGCGTCACGGTCGTCAACCGCTCGGACGTGCCGTTCACGCTGTCGATGGTGGCCTCGCCCCTCGCCTCGCCGGGCCAGGCGCCCGGCACGCGCCTCGAGAACAACAAGCCGGTGAAGGTGGACGTCAAGATCAAGGTCCCGGCCGACGCGCCGGTCTCGCAGCCCTACTGGCTGACGAGGCCGCCGGCGTCGAAGGGGCTGTACACCGTAGAAGAGCCGTCGATGATCGGCCGCCCGACCAATCCGCCGTCGATCCCGCTGACCGTCTCCCTCGATGACGGCAGGATGCACACGCTGATCTATACGGTGCCGGCGGTCTATCGCTGGACCGACCCGGTGGCCGGCGAGAAGATCCGCCCGGTGGAGATCGTGCCGGAAGTGGTCGGCAATCTCGGGTCGGGCGTCTATCTCTTCCCCGACACGAAGCCGCGCAAGGTCACCCTCTGGATCCGCGGCTTCACGGCCGACGCCGCGGTCAGCGCACGCCTGCTGCTGCCGCAGGGCTGGAGCGCCGAGCCGGTCTCGACGCCGGTGAAGCTGGCCGGCAAGGGTGACGAGACGACCGTGACGTTCACCGTCACGCCGCCTGCCGGCGAGACGGCCGGCCAGGTCGCGGCGCAGCTCGATCTCGCCAGCGGCAAGTCGATCCGCCTCGGCATCACGGAGCTCGACTACGCCCACATCCCGGCGCAGCGGGTCTTCGGCGACGCCGCGGCGAAGCTGGTGCGCGCCGACGTGAAGAAGCGCGGCTCCCGCATCGGCTACATCATGGGCTCGGGCGACGACGTCCCGAACGCGCTCCGCCAGATCGGCTACGAGGTCGAGCTGCTGACCGACGCTGACCTCGATCGCGGCGATTTTTCGAAATACGACGCCGTCGTCGCCGGCATCCGCGCCTACAACACCCGCAAACGCCTCAAGCTCGCCCACGCGAAACTGATGGGCTACGTCGAGAACGGCGGCACGATGGTCGTCCAGTACAACACCAGCGGCGATGACCTGGCCGTGCCCGCCCCCGGCCCGTTCCCGTTCAAGATCTCCCGCGACCGCGTCACCGTCGAGGAAGCGCCGGTCAAGCTGATCGACCCCAATCACCCGCTGCTCACCACGCCGAACAAGATCACGGCGAAGGACTTCGAAGGCTGGGTCCAGGAGCGCGGCCTCTACTTCACGACGGACTGGGACCCGCGCTACACGACGGTGCTGGCGAGCAACGACCCGAACGAGCCGGAAAAAGCCGGCGGGGAGCTGTACGCCCGGCACGGCAAGGGCGTCTTCGTGTACACGAGCTACGCCTGGTGGCGCCAATTGCCGGCGGGGGTGCCGGGAGCGTACCGGTTGTTGGCGAATATGGTGTCGGCGAAGTAGCGACAGGAAGAGAAAACAAGGAACGCAGAACGCAGAACGCAGAATGAAGAACGTAGAAATGAGACGTCCCGGCCTCCCTTCTAAATTCTGCGTTCTGCGTTCTGCGTTCTGACTTCATCCCCATGACTATCCCCCCTCCCCCCATCACCCGCTCCTGGCGCACCCTCTACACGATCGTCCTCGTGGCGCTCGCGATCGAGATCGTCATCTTCTACGCCTTCACCAGGGCCTTCCAATGAGTCCGATCGACTGGGGAGTGCTGTGCGCGACGCTGGCGGCCATCGTGGCCTTCGGCCTCTGGAAGGGGCGGCGGCAGCGGCGGCTGGAGGGGTATCTCCTCGCCGACCGGGAGATGCAGTGGTACACGGTGGCGCTGTCGATCATGGCCACGCAGGCCAGCGCCATCACGTTCCTCTCGACGCCGGGCCAGGCCTACGCCGACGGGATGCGCTTCGTGCAGTTCTATCTCGGCCTGCCGGTGGCCATGGTCATCCTCGCGATCACGGCCGTGCCGATCTACCACCGGCTGAAGGTCTACACCGCGTACGAGTACCTCGAGGGGCGCTTCGACGTCCGCACGCGCACGTTCACGGCGTTCCTCTTTCTCTTCCAGCGCGGCGTCTCCACCGGCATCACGCTCTACGCGCCAGCCATCATCCTCTCGGTCGTCCTCGGCTGGAACATCCACATCACCACGGCCGTCGTCGGCATCCTGGTGCTGATCTACACCGTCACGGGCGGGACCAAAGCGGTCAGTTGGACGCAGAACTACCAGCTCGCCATCGCCCTCGGCGGCATGGCCGTGGCCCTCGTGATCGCCATCAAGTCGCTGCCGGCCGGCGTCGGCTTCGGCGATGCGGTGCGCGTGGCCGGACGCATGGGACGCCTCAACGTCATCGACTTTTCGTTCGAGCTGAAGACGCCATACAACTTCTGGTCCGGCATGATCGGCGGGCTGCTGGTGGCGCTGTCGTATTTCGGCACCGACCAGTCGCAGGTGCAGCGCTACCTGACGGGCGAAACGATCGCCCAGAGCCGCCTCGGCCTGCTGTTCAACGGCCTGGTCAAAGTGCCGATGCAGTTCTTCATCCTCTTCGTCGGGGCGATGGTCTTCGTCTTCTATCAGTTCGTCGCGCCGCCGCTCTTCTTCAATCCGGTGGAGCGGGAGAAGATCGCCCAGAGCACCCACGCCGCCGAGTACTCGCGGCTGGAGGAAGTGCACCGCCGCACGTTTGACGAGAAGCGCACCGTCGCCTCGCAGCTCGTGACGGCGATGGACAGCGGCGATGAAAACGCCGTGGCCGCGTCGACGGAGCGCCTTCGCGCGCTGCAGACCGCGAACGCGGCGACGAAGAAGGAAGCGATCGCCGTCCTCAAGAAGAACGATCCGAAAGCGGACAGCACCGACACGAATTACGTCTTCCTGACGTTCGTGATGGACAACCTGCCGGTGGGGCTCCTCGGCCTCGTGCTGGCGGCCATCCTCTGCGCGGCCATGTCGGCCACCGCCTCCGGCCTCAACTCCCTCGGCTCGACGACCGTCATCGACGTCTACAAGCGGCTGATCAACCCCAATGCCACGGACCAGCAGTACGTGCGCGTCTCGAAGCTGATGACGCTCGGCTGGGGCGTGTTCGCCATCCTGTTCGCGGAGTTCGCCAACCAGCTCGGCTCGCTCATCGAGGCAGTGAACATCCTCGGCTCGCTCTTCTACGGGA
Source organism: Thermoanaerobaculia bacterium (assembly GCA_036399695.1). Classification (GTDB taxonomy): domain Bacteria; phylum Acidobacteriota; class Thermoanaerobaculia; order Gp7-AA8; family Gp7-AA8; genus DASVEE01. The sequence goes on from DASWMP010000178.1 coordinate 5,773, forward strand.
CGATCCTGGGGATCTTCCTGATCGCCTTCTACGCAAAGTCGATCGGCGGACGGGCCGTCTTCTGGGGCGCCGTGATCGGCGAGGTAGCCACGGTGCTGACCTGGCAGCTCACGGACATCGCCTGGCTGTGGTGGAACGTGGTGGGGGTGGTGGTGACGACGGGCGCCGCGTTCGCGCTGCAGCCGTTGATGGCCGCAGAGAAACGATAGGACCTATGGGACAGATGGGACAGATGGGACCTATGGGACAGATGGGACCTATGGGACAGATGGGGCAGGCGCGGAAGCGTGCTTTGCCATCCGTCCCATCTGTCCTATAGATCCCATCTGTCCCATCGTTCTCCCTAAGCTACTTCCAGAGAGCCGACTGCCGCGTGATCTCGGCGGCGAAATCCTTCTGCGCGTCCGTGGCTTTGGCCACGGCCTGCTGGGCCGTCGCCCTGGCGGCGGCGATGTCGCCGGCCTTCTGCTGGACGCGGGCCTTGAGCCAGAGGTTGGCGGTGTTCTGGTTCACGGCCAGCGACTGGTCGAGCCACTGGTTGATCTCGGCGGGGGTGGCTGCGTTGTTCTCGAAGGCGAAGTTGGCGGCCATGTAGGACATGCGCCAGTCCGGCTTCATGGCGTTGCGGAACTGCGCGAGGGTGCGGGCGGTCGTGTCGGTGTTGATCGTCACCGGGACGGCGATCTTCTCCCAGCGGATGGCCAGCTTGGCCGTGTCCGTCGTCAGTTCGGGGAACTCGAACGTCAGCCACTCGGCATGCGGGGCCGGCACCGGCTTGACGTTCACGCGCAGCGTGTCCTTGGTGGGATCGTAGGAGTAGCTGCCCCACTGGTCGGCGACGCTGTTGAAGATCACGGTCCACTCGGCCGGGCCGGGGATCGTGTGCAGGCTGTACGTGCCCTTGGCGAGCTTCTGCCCTTCGATCGTGACGTCGTCGCTGAACGAGATCGTGGTGGCCTCGTTGGCGCCGGTGCGCCAGACCTGGCCGTACGGCACCAGGCTGCCCCAGACGGCGCGGCCTTTCACGCCGGGACGGCTGTACTTGACGGTGACGTCGGTCGTGCCGACGGTCTGGGTGATGGTCGTCGACGGACTCGGGCGGGGGGTGCGGACCTGCTGCTGGGAAAAAGCCGCGGTCGCGGTGAGAAGACACATGGCAATGAGAAGGGATTTACGCATCGGGAAAACCTCCGTTGAGTGTTAGTTGGCGGTTGGCAGTTGGCGGTTGGCAGAAGGGGCTGGCGGAAGAGCAAGAGG
>DASWMP010000179.1:0-8142 GCA_036399695.1 Thermoanaerobaculia bacterium
TGCCGTACGCGGAGATGCCGCGCGCGCGGAAGTAGCGGCTGTCGGTCGTCCCGGCGCCGACGACCGGCGCGACCGCGCTCCCCTTCTCGTCCTCCAGCATCCGCTTTTCGAGAATGCGGAAGAGCTCCGTGTCGCTGGAGCTCGGCGGCACCGTCTCACCCGACAGGAGGATCTCGATCGTTCCTTCGTTCTCCACCGCCGCCGCGATGCGCGCGAGCATCTCCTCCGGCGAGCTGTCGGGCAGCAGCCGGATGTCGATGTCGGCGCTCGCCTTCGACGGGATCACGTTGACGGACGTGCCGCCGGAGACGCGCGTGATCGTCACGGTATCGCGCAGCAGGTTGCGATAGCCGGGCGGCAGGTCGCGCTCCAGCTTCTCCTTGTCGAGCGGCTCGACGATGCTGCCGAGCAGTTCGCCGCGCGCGTCCTTTCGTGCGCGCGCCATGGCCTGGAACGCCTGCTTCACTGTCGGCGTGAAGCGGTACGGTGTCTCCATCTTCTCGATCGCCGCGAGGCCGCGCACGAGCTTCGCGACCGCTCCTCCGCCATCCGGCGGCGACGCCGCATGTCCCGGCATCCCCTCCGCGTTGAAGCGGAGCCAGAGCGGAACCTTCTGGTGCACCTCGATGCCCCAGAACGTCACTTCGTCCACGACGGTCTCGTTATAGCCGCCCTCGTTCAGCACGAAGCCGACGTTCGCGAAGAGATCGGCGCGCGTGTCGAGCAGCTCCTTCGCGCCCCGCAGGCCGCCGAGCTCCTCGTCCGCCACGCCGAGAAAGATCACGTCCCGCTTGAGCGGCAGCTTGCGCCGCTTCAGCTCGATCATGGCCATGAGATTGGCAATGCCGAGCGACTTGATGTCGAGCGCGCCCCGTCCCCAGAGGTAGCCACCGGAGACCGCGCCGCCAAACGGCGGGTTCTGCCACTGCGCCGGATCGGCCGGGACCACGTCGATGTGATGCATCAGCAGCAGCGCCTTCTCGGACGTGCCGGAGACGAGCCGCGCGTAGATGGACTGCCGCTTCGGATCGGCGCCGAGGAGCTGCGACTCGATCCCTTCCTTCTGCAGGAGTTGCTGGAGGTACTTCGCCCCCTCGGTCTCATTGCCCGGCGGGTTCGACGTGTCGATCTTCAGGTACTCGACCAGCGCCTGTTCGGATTCACGGTCGAGCGGGTCGGCCTGCACGCCCGAGGCGCGCCTGCATTGCAGCGACACGACGAACACCGAAATCGCGACGAGCGCGATGGCGAGACGGCGATTCACGCGTTTCCAACGATCCCCTGCGGGATCGTGAGCTGCACCGCCGGTTCTTCCTGCGGCAGTGCATGGTACGACTCGAAGCAGGCGCGGCACCGCGCCTCGTAGGTCGAGTCGCCGACCTCCACCTGCGCGTTCCCGCCGGACACCCGCTGCGAGTAGTGCGCCGCCCCGCGGCACCTCACGCACACCGCATGCATCTTCGACACTTCCTCGGCCACGGCCAGCAGTGCCGGCATCGCCCCGAACGGACGGCGCATGTAGTCCTGGTCCAGCCCCGCGGCGATGACGCGGATGTGCGCGTCCGCGAGCTGCATGCAGACGTCGACGATGCCCGCATCGAAGAACTGGATCTCGTCGATGCCGACCACCTGCACGCCGATCTCGATGCGAGACAGCAACTCGGCGCTCGTGCCGACCGCGTGCGCCTTGAGACGCCGGTCGTCGCGCGAGACGACTTCATCGGTGGAGAAACGGTCGTCGATCAACGGCTTGAAGACCTGCACCCGCTGCCGCGCGATGACCGCCCGGCGCAGACGGCGAATCAGCTCCTCCGACTTTCCGGAGAACATGCCTCCGGCAATGATTTCGATCCAGCCGCCACGATGACCGTCCAAGATGGGCCTCCAGGGAAATGTTGGGTAAGGATAAATTTTGGGGGATGAATGATCAATCTTGATGTTCGGTGGTTTCTCGTGCTCAGCCAGTCAACCCGGAAGCCAGAACCCGGGGGGGGCAGAACCCGGAAGGCAAAAGTCAGAACGCAGAACGCAGAACGCAGAACGCAGAACGCAGAACGCAGAACGCAGAATGAAGAATGAAGAACGGTGACAGTCCGGCCGCCGTTCTCCTTCTTCATTCTGCGTTCTGCGTTCTGCGTTCTGACCTCTGGGTTCTGACTCTCACATCACCCCCGCCAGCTTCCCCACTCCCTCCCGGATCCGCTCCTCCGTCTCCTTGGCAAACGTCAGCCGCATCGTGTTGCGCCCGCTGCCGTCCACGAAGAACGGGCTTCCCGGGATGTACGCCACCCCGCGCGCTACAGCCGTTTCGATCAACGCGGCCGTATCGACGTCTCCGTCAAACGTCACCCAGGTGAACAGCCCGCCGTCAGCGGGAGTCCATCGCGCGCGGCCGGAGAAATGGCGCTCCAGCTCTTCGAGGAGCACGCCCCGTTTCCTCTTGTAGTACTCGCGCACCTTGGCGATCTGCGCGGGGAGCGCGCCGCTTGCGCAGAACTCGTCCACGATCGACTGATCGAGCATCCCGGAGCAGAGATCGGCCGCCTGCTTGGCGATCTCCAGCCTGCCGACGAGCGCGCGCGGCGAGACGATCCAGCCGCAGCGCAGCCCCGGCGCCAGTACTTTGGAGAATGACCCGAGGTAGATCACCCGCTCTTCCGCGTCGCGGGCCTTCATCGGCGTCGTGTCGGCGTCGTCCACGTACACCAGCTCGCCGTACGGATCGTCCTCGATGATCAGGAAGTCGTGCTCGGCAGCGATGGCCAGCACCTCGTCGCGGCGGCCCTGCGTCATCAAACGGCCGGACGGGTTCTGGAAGTTCGGAATCGTGTAGAGCAGCTTCACGCGGCCCGCGTAGCGCGACGCCACTTCGCGGAGTGAGCCGGTCACGATGCCGCCGTCATCCTGCTCCACGCCTGCCAGTTCGGCGCTGCGCGCGTAGAACGAGCCGGTGCCGCCGATGTAGGTCGGAAACTCGACCAGCACCACGTCCCCCGGATCGAGCAGCGTATGGGCGATGAGGTCGAGCGCCTGCTGCGAACCGGTCGTGACGATCACGTCGTCCGCGCTGCAGGCGATGCCGCGCGTACCGCAGAGCGCGGCGATCTGCTCGGTGAGGCGCTGCAGCCCGCGCGTCGGCCCGTACTGCAGGACCACGGCACGCCGCTCGCGGACGATGCGCTCCGCGATCCCGGCGATCGCATCGGCCGGGAACGTATCGGGGCTCGGCACGCCGCCGGCGAAGGAGATGATGTTCGGATCGTTGATCAGTTTGGCGAACGCGCGGATGGCCGAGGGGCGGAAATTCTGCGCGTCGCGCGAGATGAAGCGGTCGTGTGCGGTCAACTACTCCTCCAGAAGCGAGGTGAATGAAGCCAGGAACCAGGCGCCGATCGCCGCCGAGATCACCGTCGTAACCATCCAACTGGCAATCTCCAGCGGCCCGAAAGCGTGGCGGAACGCCATCGAGCTTTGCAACTGCCCGACCGACGAGACGATGCTGAATACGCTCGACACGGCGAACGACACGATCCAGATCAGGACGGCCACGACGACGTGCCGTGCCGTATCGCGTTTGAGGTCTGCCCAGGCGGCCGCCAGCGCCTCGCGCGCCGGCAGCAGCCGGGCCATCGTGATGACGATCGCCTTCTGGCTCCAGATCGACGTCACGATCGCCACGGCAAAGCCGAGAAACAGCGTCACGATGATCCCGAGGCAACTGATGCCCAGCGCCACCGCCGGTACGCCGCCGAGCAGCAACGAGAAGAGGAGCGTCACCACGAGCGGCAGCAGCAGGATCACCCCCGCGACGAGCCACGCCAGGTTGTACACCCAGAAGACGCGCCAGAAGCCTTCACGTCCGCCGGCCATCCAGCGCTCCACCGTGAAGACGTGATAGCGCTCGCGTACCCCTTCAACGGCCGGACCGGCGGCGCGGTCGCCGTCGATGTAAATGCGCGCGCTCCCCGCCTGCACGAACGTATGGATGAACAGGAAGATGCTGACCAGCAGCATCGCCGCGACGAAGATCCAGGTCAGCGCCACCCAGTGATTGAGGATGAGCTCCGCCAGATCGGTGATGTCCTCCGGCGTCTGCGGCGGCTTCAAGCCGATCGAGACGAGTAACGGGACGACGGCGGCCAGGATGCCGGCGATGGTGATGGCGAAGAAGAGCAGCGACTCACCGATGCGCAGGACGAGCAGTTGCCAGTTTGCGACGACGTTGTCGAGCCCGCGCCGGAGGACGTCGAAGGCTGTGCGCTTCAAAGCGTGTTCCGGCGGAAGTCGCTCGCGCCGCTGAAGTCGATCCGCTCGGCCATCTCCGCGAGGCGGCTGCGCAGGCGGACGCCGATCCGCGTCTCGAGCGATTCTTCCTTCGCGTCGGCCGGGCGGTCGAGGTAATTCGTCGTGAAGATCGTCGTCTTCTCGTCGTTGTAGCGGGTGTTGATGACGTAGTAGAGGATGTCGTGGACGAACTGCGTCGGCTTCTGCGACCCCAGCTCGTCCAGCACCAGCAGGTCGGCCTCGAGCAGCGGCCGCAGCAGCTCCGATTTCGACGGCACCTGATCCGAGTCGAAGGAGGCCTGGATCTCCTGGATCAGGTCCTGAAAGTTCGAGAAGAGCATGCGTCCCGGTTTACCGGTGCGGATGATCTCCAGCAGCGCCGCCACCGCCATGTGCGTCTTGCCGACGCCACAGCCGCCCGTCAGCAGCAGCCCCTTGATGTCGCCCGTGCCGGGCCAGGTGTCGATGAACTGCTGGACGCGCATCTTCGCGATCCGCAGCACCGGCGCCTTCTCCCGGTACGACGCCAGCGTGCAGTGCATGTAGCGTTTCGGAATGCGGGCGCTCACGATGCGCTGCTGCCGCCGCAGATCCCCCGCGCAACCGCACGGCTCGACACGGTTCGTATCCGAGTCGACCGTCAACCATCCCGAGCCCTTGCAGCGCGGGCAGGTGGAAGGGAGGGCGGAGGAGGAGACCAGGGAGGACATTGGGGGGAGTTTAAAGGATGAAGGCAGAACGCAGAACGCAGAATGATGAATTGAGAAGGCCGAGCCGACCAGGACGGGGGAAATGTTGAATGTTCAATGTTGCAATGTTGAAGGTGACCCGCCCGGCGTCGCGTCGCTTCTCTTCACCATTCACCATTCAACATTGAACATTCAACATTCTGCGTTCTGCGTTCTGCGTTCTGCGTTCTGCGTTCTGCGTTCTGCCTTCTGCGTTCTGCGTTCTGCGCTCTGCGCTCTGCGTTCTGCGTTCTACTTTCTGCGCTCGACCTTCGGCCCTTCACCCTCCCGAACCCCCCCCCACCAGCCCGCCCTCCCCTTCCTCTATACTCCCACCGGCCGAACCTCCCAATGTCCGACCCCCTCATCACCTACCTGGCCAGCCGTCCTGAGGCGGCTGCGTTCCTGCTGCCGGCGGGGATGGAACGGACTGTCGGCGAGCTCTTTCCGCGCGAGACGATGCTGCCGCACCCGATCCGCATCTACCCCGCGGACGAGACGCTGCCGCCGTCGTCAGGCTTCCCGGTCGTCGAAGCGCCGGTGATGAAAGAGCTCGACGCGCGGCTCGACCGCTGGCTCACCGAGGAGACGGCGTGGCAGGTCAAGCGCGTCGACAGCCTGCGCGAGAGGGCGCAACAGGCCCTCGCCTCCTACACCTCGCAACTGATGAAAGTCGTCGAGAACGCCATGATGGGCAGTCTCCTGAACGACTTCCACGCCATCTTCTGGCTGGCCCACTCGCTCGACCTCTCCCGGCAGTTCTCGACCATTCCCCGCCGCGTCAGCGCCGTCAACATCCAGGCCGGCCGGACGCAGGGGGACATCCTCAAGTACCGCATCTTCGCCCGCTGGGTCACGGAGACCCGCGAACAGATGACGCAGCTCGTGGCCCGCGCCGCCTCGCTGCTCGACGGCGAGGAACAGCTCGGCCTTCAGTTCTTCCGCCTCCTGCAGGACGACGTCCTCATCTTCACCGAGGAGTTCATCGGGCCCGATCTCCGCGAGCTGCGCTCGTTCCTCACCGGCTACCTGCGCCGCGACTTCCAGACCTTCCGTGATTCCTTCGAGCGCCTTCGCACCGCCGCGGTCGAGCTCCTGAAGGACCGGACGTTCCGTTCCGCGATCCCGCTCTTCGGCGTCACGCCGGAGCAGGGGATCACCGTGGCCCTCCTCTTCGACTCCCGTTTCCAGACGTTCCTCTTCGACCACCCGTCCGTGCAGAACGTCCTCACGCGTGAAGAACGGGAGCAGTTCCACCTCATCGGCCGCCGCATGCGCGAGTTCGCCGTGCTGAACCAGCTCCGCCGCGGCATCGTCTGGATGACGGCCATGCCGGACGGCCAGATCGTCTCCGCCGGCCGCAGCGGCGGCAAGTACTCCCGTTCCACGCGCCCCATGGACTTCGGACGCCACGGCGTGGTCGATCCGATGGTCCATCGCTTCGGCCTGATCTACGACATCTCCAGCTTCTCCGAGACGCTCGGCAACCTCCGCCGCGCCGGCGGCAAGGAGGAGATCAGGTCCTACCGGCAGATGCTCGTCTTCCAGCGCAAGCTGGAGCACGTGGCCGACCGGCACATGCTGGTCTTCGAGAAGTTCCTCGGCGACGGCGGTTTCTACACCACGCGCCGCGCCCTCCGCCTCGTGCGCGCCGCCGTCGAGATCCAGCGCTTCTACTCCGAGATGAAGCGCAAAGGCTTCGCCTTCAACAAGGGCATGCGCGTGGCCCTGAATTACGGCTACTACCGCCTCCTGCCGCTGCGCATGTCGGCCGAGACGAACCAGCGCATCACCGAGTTCTACGGCCCCGGCATCGTCGAGCTGTCGCGCCTCACCACCGGCAAGGCGAACAAAGAGATCGAGGAGATCGCCGCCTTCCTCATCGCCCACGGCTACGAGCAGCAGAAGGTGCAGCAGTTCTTCGCCCCGCTCTCGCGCGGCGTCGACGTCATCGACCACGCCCAGCACACACGCGAGTTCTACGCGTACCTCAATGCGAACGGCCACCTAGTCAACGAGGGGATCGTCGGCTCGATGCCGTTCCTGCAGGAGCTCTCGAACGAGCTGGGCCACGAGGGGCAGCAGCTCTACCGCCTGAAGACGCCCTTCGGCAATTACATCGGCTTCTCCCCCGCCGTCACCGGTCTGGAGTTCATCGGCATCCGCCTCCTCGGCATGGTCTCGCTCAAGGGGCTGGACGACATCGACGTCGGCGAGATCGTGCCGTTCGCCCCCGGCGAAGCCGAGGCCGTGGCCATGGACGAGCCGGAGCCGCTCGTCATGCTGCTCCGCCAGGAGCTGCACCACTTCGATACCGATACCGTATCGCTGGCCGACGTCCGCCGCATCGACGCCTCGACCACGACCGAACGGGCCATCGAAAGCGAGATCGTCATCTGCGCCCGCGTCGAGCCGCATGGCTTCGACGACGAGATCCTCATCGGCGAATGGGACCCCCGCTCCGACGACGTCAACCGCCCCGTCCGCCTCCCCCGCGGCGACTTCCAACGCCTCTTCTCCCTGCGCGGCGAACTGACGACGGAGTCACTAGAGGACAAGAAGGACGTAGTCCGCGAGATGTACCAACGCCTCAGCGACCGCTCCCCCGCCCCCGCCGTAGGCCTCTCCGAGTTCCGCGATGCCGGCGAGTATGACGCATTCGTTTTGGGCGATGTGGTGGAGAAGCTGTAGAGGACGGGTCTAGACTTCTCATTCGCTTGGTGAAGATCCGGGTCAAAGTCGATCGTTGATCGCTTGGGGGTGGCCATGCTGTCGTCATAACGTCAGTGCGTCATTCTCAACAGTGTCGTACGTGGTGCCGTTTCAGGTTAGGCGCCGACGACGACGTATTCAGCAAATACGGTTGATTGAGGGATCGGTAGACCGTCTTCAACGAGACCCTCGCAGCGCAACGCGCTTCGGGGCCCCCGGATGCTTAGCAGCTCTGAATAAGGATCGGCTTTAGAAGATACCGCTCTCTTACGCGTGTAGCAGAGCGGCGGCTTCGGAGGGTGTCTCAAAACGGAGCGCACACACTCTGATGGCCTGATTAGAAACCGGCGCCTGCGGGCGCAGACAGACAAGAGTGTCTGTCCTACATTAAATGCCAGCGTGCCCGCGGGTGCCCGAT
>DASWMP010000180.1:0-27804 GCA_036399695.1 Thermoanaerobaculia bacterium
CGCCGATTGATCGCCTGGCTCGGGTGGCATGAGGGACTGGTCACGCTCCGAAGTATCGCCGCCGCGCTACGGCTGCGAAGCGAAGGGCATGTATCGAACATGATCCGACGCTGTGAGTACGAATTCGGCCAGAACGCGACGCTCCTCAGCCACCTCGACGCGGCGCTGGTCGCGTTAAGGTAAGCGGACAACCTCGATCACCGCACCTTCGGCCCTTCATTACCGCCGCGCGCCGCTCGCGCACAGAGTGCCAACCACTTCTGTCAGGCTCAGCTCGAAGCCGTAGTGTTCGGCAGCGAATAAGCACTGGCGCCGTGTTTCGTGCGTGACCTACCCCGTTCGCGTCAGCGAACTCGTCCCCCTAGTAGCAGCTGGCAACGCTATGAATAGGGAGCGCCGACTCCTCGCGTGTGAGAAAACGGGTGTGGCCCCTCCACGGCTCGGGTGTGGCCCCTCCACGGCTCCGTGAAAGAAAGGTGTGACCCTGGGAGCGGAACTCGCGGTTAGGAGCGGAACTCGCGGTTATGAAAGAAAGGTGTGGCCCTCTAGCCGAATGACGTGAAAGAAAGGTGTGACCCCTGAAGCACTGAAGCACTGAAGCAGGGCACGTATCAAAGAAGGGTGTGACCCTGAAGCCGCGGCTGTGTGAAAGAAAGGTGTGACCCCTGGGAGCGGAACTCGCGGTGATGAAAGAAAGGTGTGGCCCTCCAGCCGAATGACGTGAAAGAAAGGTGTGACCCTGAAGCAAGGCATTCTCTGAAGCGCTGAAGCAGGCACGTATCAAAGAAAGGTGTGACCCTGAAGCCGAATGCATTCTGGACGGCTGAAACAGTGATGCCCGGCACCGGGCCGGGCATCGCAGGACAACTTCAGAAACTCACGATCAGTAGACTTCCAGCTCGTTGATGCGGGTGAAGCCTGGCTGGTGGGTCGGGCCGCTGAGGGTGAGGATGCGCACGATGCGCGCGCTCACCGGGCCGAATGTGGACGTCACCTGCAGCGCGGTGTTGTTGCGCACCTGCGCGACCGTGACCCAGCCGGTGGGCGTGAAGTACTGCACGTCGTAGTCGCGCAGCGCATAGCCGCTCGAGGTGTAGAGCACGACGCGGTTGAAGGTCTTGGTGACGCCGAAATCGAGTTGCAGCCACTGCGGCGGGTAGCCGCTGCCGTAGCCGGTGTTGCACCAGCTCGTGGCGCCGCCGAGGGCCGTGGAGCGGTCGCCGTCGTTCACGCGCTGCGGCGAGTAGCCGGAGTAGGTCGAGGACGCCGCCACCGTCGCGGCGCGGGCGAGGTTGTCGTCACCGGTGTGGCCGTCGCCGCCGACGCTGCACAGCGTGAAGAAAAGAGCGCCGGTGCTGTACTCGGTGTACGTCGAGTCGTTGAAGTTCACGAGCGAGTAGCCGAGGTCGTTGTGAATGAACTGGTACGAGGCCTTGATGTCGAGCGTGACGGGCACCCCGAGGTACTGCTTGATCGCGGCACCGAGGCCGAGAGAGAGCTCGAGCTTCGGCCCGAAGTCTTCTTCCACCCACTTGTAGACCCACCAGTCGCCGAACGTTGCGCGGTCCCAGTTCACGAGCTTCGTTTCCGCGACGAAGTTGCTGCGGATCGTGTCCCGTTTGATGCGGCCCCAGTACTTGTTGCCGATCTCGATGCCGCCCTTGCCGACGACAATGGCGCGGGGCTCGACCTTGCCGCCCAGCCAGCTCTCGATGCCCGAGAGGTTCGGGATGCGGAACGTATTGATGTACTCGGCGCCGTTGTTGTTCCGGAGGCCGGTGGGGTTGCAGGCCAGCGATTCGGTACGGGCGACGAACGACTTCGCCTTCGCCGGCGTGCGTGAAGTCACGCCCATCGCGTCGAGCTGACGCACGGTCCGGAACGCCTCCGCATCCATCCCGACGCGCTCGTTGAGCGACAGGACCCACACCTCGTTCGACATCGCGTACGACTCGTCGACGTAGCCGATCAACGTGGCGTAGCCGCTGCCGTCGAACTGATACGCCGGGACGGACTCGACGTTCGGATCGGGATCGATGACCACGACGGTCACGTTGCCGCTCGGGAAGTATTCGCCGTAATGCGGAATGTAGATCTGCGGGTAATAGGTCTCGCCGTTGACGTTGCCGAACGCGTTCACCTGCGAGACGAACGACTGCCATTCGGAGGAGTAGGGATCGACGGCGCCCCACGACTCGGCCTGCCAGATCACGTCGGAGAGCAGGACGTTGTCGTCACCGTCGAATTGCGCGGAGACGCCGTTGCGGACCACTGACTGGAAGTTCGGGTTCTGCGCGAACGAGAGCAGCGGCGACGTCAGGTTCTGCAGCATGTACAGCGCCTGCGAGGTGTTCGGCGAGACGGAGTTCCAGGGGTTCGCCTTCTGGTCGTTGATCGAGGCCCAGAAGCGGGTGCCCGACGGGAGCGAGCCCGCTCCCCAGAACGTCCAGCCGCCTGCCTGCGAGAAGTCGCTGCCGTACCGGCCGTCGTGGAACTCGGCCATGCGCCAGCCTGCGCCGAACGCGTCGCTGCAGACGCGATCCGCGGCGGCGCGCGTGCTCAGGGTGACGCCCTGCACCGGCTCCGTAGCCTGCACCGAGCCGCGCAGCCAGCCGTTGTAGAAGTCGAACGTGATGCCGCCCGGCGCCGACAGTCCGTTGACGTTGACGCAGAGCACCGGCAGGTACTGATCGACGGTGGTGTCGCCCGAGTAGACGTTGCTCTGGCCATCGGCGCCGACGTGGACGTAACCGTTCTGCTGCCCGAGAACGGTCCAGGTCATGGCGCTGCTCATGTTCTGGGCGTGGGCAGCGGTGCTGAGGAAGAGAAGGAAAACGAACAGGTGGGAGATCCGACGCATTGCTTTCTGCCTCCAGTGAAGTCGAGCGGCGGTTCGTGGATTTGCCGCTTCTACGTACCAGTGGCAGTGGAGCGAAAAGTATTACAGCGATTTTTGCGTGAGGTCAGCGGCGGTCCGTGGCGCGTGCGAGCTGGCGTGCGAAGTCGAGCCGCTGCCGCTGTTCGGGCGTGCTGGCGAACCGCTCCTCGAAGCGCACGCACTCCTCCTCGGTGAGCTCCCCCCGCACGTACGCGTCGATCAGATCATCCGCGGCGGCGAGGACGCGCCCCTGCAGCGTTGCGTCGAGGAAGCAGGCTTCCTGCAGCCGCGCATGTTCGGCTTCGGGTAACTCGCCGAGCAGGAATTGCCTCAGCAGGTCATCGTCGTCTGTCGTGACTTCCACACACGGCTCCGGCGAGGCGCTTCGCGACGCAGTTTTCGAGCTGCGTCCTGATGCGATGCGCGCGCACCCGCAGGGCGTTCAGATCCATTCCGAGCGACGCCGCCAACTCGCGTCGCGCTTCGATCTTCGCCCCCCGCTCGCCTGAGTAGTACTTCAGAATCAGCTCGCGGTTTGCCGGGGTGAGCATCGCCAGGCATTGCTCGAAACACTGTTGCTGCCTCTCGGCATCATCATGCTCCAGTCGCGGCTCGAATGCATCCTCGGACGTGGCTCGTACCGCACGCAGCGCCTCTTCCTGCCGGCTCGACTTCTTCCGCGCTTCGAGCAGCAGGAGGCGGGCGACGCCGTGAACGTAGGCCGGCAGGTTCTCGATCCGTTCCCCTTCCTCCACCTTGCGGAGCACCCGGTCCAGCACCTCGTCCGCCTGCTCCTCCGGCTCGCGGACGCACTGCCATCGGAAAAAATTTACCAGCCGGCCGTGGAGGTCGCGATAGCGCGCCGCGGCCAGTTCGCGGTCGGAATCGAGCGAGGTCAATAGCCGGTCGAATGCCGTGACGGGAGCGATGGGTTCAGACGCATCGAGGTTGAGCTGGAGCATCGAAGCACCCTGCGAATCGATCTCGGCGCGGCGCGGAACCGCCGCAGGCCCGCCACCGGGCAATGCGAATGATTCGCCAATTTCGGGTGGTAGTAAGTCACTCGCGACGCACGGAAAGAAATGACACTAGTGCGGGACCAGCTCCTCGCCCGGGTTGACGTACTGGTCCGTTTCGAAGTTGTACTGGCGGTCGTACAACTGACGGTAGCGGCCGTTCAGGGCCAGCAGTTCCGGGTGGGTGCCGCGCTCGACGATCTCGCCCTCTTCGAGCACCAGGATCTGGTCGGCGCCACGGATCGTGGAGAGGCGGTGGGCGATCACGAACGTCGTGCGGCCGCGGCGGAGGGCGCGCAGGCCGTCCTGGATCTTCGCCTCGCTCTCGCTGTCGAGACTGGACGTGGCCTCGTCGAGAATGAGGATCGACGGGCTGGCCAGGATGGCGCGGGCGATGGCGATGCGTTGGCGCTGGCCGCCGGAGAGCTTGATGCCCCGCTCGCCGATGATGGAGTCGTACCCCAGCTCGAGCGGCTCGACGAACTCGTCGACGTGGGCGATGCGCGCCACCTCGAGCATCTCTTCGCGCGTGGCGCCGGGGCGGCCGTAGCGGATGTTCTCGGCGACGGTGCCGTCGAAGAGGAAGTTGTCCTGCAGGACGATGCCGATCTTGCCGCGGTAGTCGTAGAGACTCAGCGAGCCGAGGTCGCGGCCGTCGATGAGGATGCGTCCCTCGGTCGGGCGGTTGAACGTCATGACCAGCGAGATGAGCGTGCTCTTGCCTGAGCCGCTGGAGCCGACGAGAGCCGTCGTCGTACGCGCCGGAGCGGTGAAGGAGATGTGCTTCAGGACCGGGACGCCGGGGGTGTACTCGAACGAGACGTCCTCGAATTTCACGTCGCCGTGGACCACCGCGATCGGCTCGCGCGTCGCCTCGTCGTCCTGCTCGGTCGGCACCCGCATGATCTCGCGGATGCGATCGAGTCCGGCGAAAGCCTCGGTGATCTGCGTGCCGATGGAGGCGATGTTCACCAGCGGCAGCGCGAGCAGGCCGGTGAAGAAGACGTACATCACGAAGTCGCCGAGCGTCATGGAGCCGCGCACGATGGCCCGGCCGCCGATCATGATCATCGTCACGCCGACGGTGCCGAAGATCAGCGCCGCGAACGACGAGCCGGCGGAGACGGCGGTGATGGTCTTGGCCACGTTGCGGAACAACCTGTGGACGCCCTTCGTGAAGACGATGTCCTCGCGCTTTTCGGTCGTGTAGGCCTTCACCACGCGGATGCCGCCGAGGCTTTCGCCGAGACGGCCCGTGACCTGCGCGTTGATCTCGCCACGCTGCCGGAAGAGCGGGCGCACTTTGGTGAACGCGTACGCGATCCCGAGGCCGAAGACGGCCAGCGTCGTCATCGTGATGAGCGTGAGCGCCCAATTCAGGTAGAAGAGGACGAACATCGCCAGGATGGCCGTGACGATGCTGCCGATGAGCTGCACGAGCCCGGTGCCGACGATGTTCCGGATGCCCTCGGCGTCGGTCATGATCCGGGAGATGAGGACGCCGGACTTGGTGGAGTCGAAGTAGGAGGTCGGCAGGCGGAGGACGTGCTCCTCGACGCGCTGGCGTAGCTCGGTGATGGCGCGCTGCGCGGCGACGCCGAGGATCTGGGACAACGAGAAGGAGGTGACGGCCTGGATGAGCGTGGCGCCGAACGCCGCCGCCGCGAGCAGCGGCAGCAGCTCGTGCCGCCCTTTGCCGATGACGTCGTCGATGACGTACTTGGACGTGGCCGGCAGGACGAGACTGGCCAGACGGCTGACGAGCATCAGCGCCAATCCGAGGGAGAGGCGTCCGCGGCGAGCCCAGATCAGCTCCTTCGCTTCACGCCAGACTTCGTCGACCTTGATCTTCTTCTTTTCGGGCTTCACCGCCAGCCATCATATGCCTCAGCGCTCATGACCCACGCCGCCGTTGTAGGACGGAGGGTCGCTGGCGGGGAAGGATTCGTCGATGGCTTCATCGACGCGCTCATCGTCGGTGAGCGGGTGGTCGGGGATGGGTCTGTCGGTGCCATCGAGGCTGCCGCCCCGTTCTTCCTGCCAGTCTTTGCGTGGGGGCTCGGCCATGCGGTGGGTGGGATGCAAGATTTTGCCCCACGAGGTATCGGCGCACTCTGTGGCGTCTGGCAGCTCGTAGCCGCCGAGGAGCTCCGTAAGCTTGCGCATGGAGGCAAGCGGCGCAACCCTCTGGACGATCGCCCTCTGATCCGCGGCGTCGCGCGGCAAACGAAAAAAGGAGCCGGTGCGAGCCGGCTCCTTTTGCTTCCTTGATCGGTGTCGCTGCTACTCGCGGAACGTCACCCAGGCGGTCTGCATGCGGTCCGTCTGCCCCTGCGTGAACTCGAAGTAGCAGGCGTCGTAGGTGTAGTCCATGAAGTTGTGGATCGGATCGACGCCAGCCTGCTTTCCGC
Organism: Thermoanaerobaculia bacterium; assembly: GCA_036399695.1. Classification (GTDB taxonomy): domain Bacteria; phylum Acidobacteriota; class Thermoanaerobaculia; order Gp7-AA8; family Gp7-AA8; genus DASVEE01. The sequence goes on from DASWMP010000180.1 coordinate 6,306, forward strand.
TGACGCAGGTGTCGCGTCCGACCGGGCAGCCGGAGGCGGGGGAGCGCTCGGCGGCCGTGTCGGCGACGCCGTCGTTGAACGGCGTGCAGCCGTACTGGAACGTGTGGTACAGGCCCAGCCAGTGGCCGACCTCGTGGGTCGCGGTGTAACCGAGGTTGAAGTTGGAGATCGCGCCGTTCGGGAGTGAGGCGTGGGCGACGATGACGCCGTCGTCGCTCGGATTGCCGGCATACCAGTTCGGGAATGTCGCCCAGCCGAGATAGCCGGCGCCTTCGACCGTGTAGATGTTCAGCGTCCCGGCGCCACCGCGGCGGAGGGCCGCTTTCGCCTGCGCTTCGGCCGCGCTGCTGATGCCCATGTTGAACCAGGCGGCGTTGCGGGTGCGCGTAATCCCGGCCAGATCAAAGGAGAAGCCCGTGAACGTACCGCCGAGCGCGCCGGCGAACGTCTGGTCGAGCACGCGGATCTGCTCGCGGATCGCGGTGTCCGGCAGTTCCCCGTTCTCGATTCCAGGGCCCTGGCTGATGACGTGGACCCACACCGGGATGCGCACCGCGTGGCCGCGGCCGGCATTGGCCTTCATCTGTTCATCAATGGCAACGACCGTCGCTTCGTCCATCTGCCGTGTCGAGCAACGCCCGACCGGTTTCTCGGCGAAGGCCGAAGCGGTCAACAGTAACAACGTAAGGGTGGCACACACGAGACGTCTGTTCATCGCGTTCTCCTCCGTCATGCGGGAAAGTAGATTGTAGTGAAGGGTGGAATTCTACATCACGGCCAGTTCGACCGTGATCTCCACGCCTCGCTCGCCGCGGATCGTGAATGTGGCGCCGATCTCAGCGGCACGCTCGCGCATGCCGCGCACGCCATATCGGCCGCGATCCACGCTGGTGCCGTCGAGGCCGACTCCGTCGTCCGCGATCCGCAACGTGACGAGGCCGGCGGGACGGAATGTCAGCACGATCTCGATGCGGCTCGCCTGTGCGTGCCGGAAGGCGTTCGTCAGCGCCTCCTGGGCGATGCGATAGAGATGGTTCTCTCGCGCATTGCCGAGGCGGTGCGCACGACCGCGCACAGTCACGTGCGCAGGGACCGGCGAAGACGCGGCAAGCAGCCGCAACGCGCTGACGAGATCGCGCCCGTTGAGCGCCTCGGCGCGCAGATCGCCGAGCGCGCGATGGGCGTCCGTCATTGTGAGTGCCACGAGCTCGCGTGCGCGGCCGAGGTGACGGCGGACGCGCTCCTCGTCGCCGAGCGTGGCCAGTGCGGTCTCGATCTGCAGCGCGGCGCCGCCGAGGCTCTGGCCAAGCGTGTCGTGCAGCTCGCGCGCGATCCGCTTCCGTTCCGCGAACGCGGCGGACTGGCGCATCTCGATCCGGCGCAGACGGTACCGGTCGACCAGCCAGACCACGCCCACGATTGCCAACGCGATCCACGTCACCAGGCAGAAAGGCGACATCGGCGGAAAGAAAGCGTCCGGGGAGGGGATCATGGCCGGGAAGCCACCATCTGACGGCCGCCAGCGCGCTCCACGACGACGAGCACGCATACCACACCTTCATGCAGCATCCCCGCACCTCCGTCAGTCCACTTGTATCGCTCCCGTCAAACTTCGGCCCCAAGCCCGTGAGCTGGGTTACCGAACGGCAACGGAGATGAGAACGGACGGCGAATGCTCCTCGCGAGGAGAAACATTCATCACTCCGAAACTCCGTCAGCCGCGCGCGGCGCGGGTGAACTGGTCGTCGAAGCGGCGGGGGAAGGGGACGACGTGTTGTTTGTGGCGCCAGGGGCGGGTCTCGAGCATGACGTTGAAGCCGGCGGCGGTGATGATGCGTTTGGCGGCGGCGAAGTACGGGGTGGCGGGGAAGGCGTCGATGGCCCGAAAGTGTGGGGGGAGCCTGGGGCGGGTGGCTGAGGCGACGAGGACCGGCGTGTTGTCGTTGGCGAGCCGTTGCAGCTCGCGCGTGTACTCCACGAGCTCTTCGACCTCGTCGGCGGGGCCGGAGTGGACGATCAGCCAGTAATCGTCCGTCGGCGTGACGGGAGCCGCGGACTCGGCGCAGACCTGGAGGTCGAGCTCCACAACGCGATCGCTCCACGCGCGCACGAAAGCGTCGTGCCCGGGCCTCAGCGGTTCGACGAGGAACGTCGTCTCGAACCGCGGCGGTTCCCCGGGCACGGCGCGGCGGTATTCGTCCCAGCAGAGGAGGCGCGCCACGTAATCGGCGGGCGCGGTGACGCCGGCGAGCTCCCCCTGCAGGCCGCAGGGGAAGGTATCGACGATGAGACGGGAGATGGGGAGAGCGGCCACCCACTGACGATGCGCGTCGGGATCGCCTTCGAGTGCGGCGGGGACAGTCAGGACCGGGAAGGGGGCGGCGATGCGGGCGGCGTCGGCGATGGAGGTGGCGATCGTCGCCTCGAGGTGCAGGGCGGCGAGCACGCGACGCGCGCGCGTCACGTGCCCGAGGCCGCCCCCGATCGCGTAATAGAGGATCACTTCTGCCGCGACAGCAGCTCCGCGATGATGACGTACCGGTCGTTCTCCGGGATGCGGTCCATCAGTAGGACGCCCCAGCCGGCCGAGTAGTGCGGCCCTTTGATCTTGAACAGGTCGGCGTCGGCGGCGTTCTTCACCTTCGAGCGCGTTTCGTTGCGGTAGAAGCGGACGTTGCCGAGCTCCTTCTCGCCCGGCGCCACGACTTTCACCCGGTCGTCGCCGGCGCGGATCTTCAGCTCGTAGGCGTTCTGGCTCGCCTCGTTGTCCGAGATCTTGATCTTGTCGCCTGTATCGGAGAAGCGGACTTTCCAGCGGAGGGAGCCGTCGTCATTGCGGACCTTGAAGCCTTTGTCGTCCGGCTTCACTTCCAGCTCCACCGGATCGTCGCCGGCGCGGTACTTCCGTTTACCGGTGTCGCGGGGCTCGCCGCGCAGGACCTTGGTGCCGTTGGCGAAGGCGATCTCGACCTTGCCCTGGCCGAGGTCGCGGAAGACCGCCACTTTGCTGCCGTTGTCCTGGGTGATCTCGATCTCGGACGGGTCGGCCGGCTTTTCGCCCGTGGCGCCGGGCTTGGCCGTCCCCTGCGCGGCGGGCTGATTCTTTGCCGCGTCCTTCTTTTTGGAGTCCTCGACGAAGGGTGATTCGGCGCGGCAGGCGGCCAGAATCAGGGCCAGTGCGGCGAGGGTGATGAGCTTGTGACGCATGTGGTCTCCTCTCTACTGATGGCCTCGAACACGTCAATGTACCGATGAGCCTCATCGCGTGCATTGCACCGCTCGTGCGCAGTCGCTTCGGCTCGCCTGCCGAGGGCCTCCCGGAGGGGCGTATCGGCGAGGGCGGCGCGCTCGATGGCCCGGCGGCATTCGTGCTCGTCGCCGGGGGCGAAGAGGAAGGCGTTCTCGCCGTCCGTGAGGACGTCGCGCATCCCGCCGACGGTGGAGGCGATGACCGGCCGGGCCAGGGCCATGGCCTCGATCAGGACATTCGGGAAGCCGTCGTAGTGCGAGGGCAGGACCACGTAATCGGACGCCAGGTGGTAGGGGAGGAGGTCGAAGCGGTCGACGCTGGCGACCTGCGTCCGCGGCAGCTCCGGATGTTCGTCGAGGAGCGCCTGCAGCTCCTGGTCGGCCTCCCCGACGAGGAGGAGGTGGAAGCGGCCGGCGTCTCCGGAGCGGCGGAGGACGTCCAGGAAGAAAGGGACGCCCTTCTTGGCCTTGAGGTGACCGAAGAAGCCGAGGACCCGCCGGCCCGGCTCGACGTTGGCGGCGCGCCAGTCAGCGGCGCGCTGGTGATCGGCGGGGGTGGCGCGCCAGAGGTCCAGGTCGATGCCGTTGGGGATGGTGATGACGATGGGACTCATGGGACCTATGGGACCTATGGGGAGGTAGAGAGAGCGCACCTTTTCTGCCTGCTCGGTGGTCACGGTGCAGACCGCGCGGGAGCGGCGGATGGCGTCATCGAGGATGGGGCGGCGGCGGGGGTCGAACAGACCGGCATCGAGCTCATTGCCGCGCAGGAGCGCCACGAGCGGGCGGTTGATCCAGGCCGCGAAAGCCGGCGCGGCCAGCAGCGGCAGCGTGCCGCCGAAGGCGACGACATGCGTAGTCCGCCCGAGGTCGAGGAGCTGGCGCATCTGGTTCCAGAGCCCGTTGATCGTATGGGCAGCGTCATTGGACAGCGGCCACCGCAGATGCTCCCCACGGAACGACGGCCGTGCCGCTTTGCGGTCAAAGTGGACGACGTCCACCCCCACCCCCTCACGCCGCAACCCCCGCACGATCCGGTCGCACGACTCGGACATCCCACCACGATCGGGGGGGTAATTCTCGGTGATGAGAAGGAGGCGCATGGCGGCTGTTGTTGGTTGTCGGTTGTTGGTTGTTGGTTGTTGGTTTTGGGTGCTGCGCTTAGGCCGGGTGTTGCGGTCAATGGCAACGGAGCAGCGCACCGACAACCAAAAACCGAAAACCGAAAACCAAAAACGCTTCTTCGTCCCCCTAACTCTCCCCGAACCCGCCGCCCCCCTCCCCCTCATCCGACTCGTCGAACGATTGCTCGTTCACGGAGCCGTCGAAGGAGCGGGAGTCGTAGTTGTCGTAGTAGTGATCGTTGTGGGAGCCGGCGTAGATGGGGCGATAGCCGGTGCTGTAGTAACGGTGGCGGAAGCCGTAGGCCCATTCGTTGTCGACGTCTTCCGGCATCGTCTCGGCGGCGTCGCGGTCCTGGTTCTCCTCCTCCGTGGCACGGGCGCCGCAGTCGAGGCAGTTGGCGAAGCCGCTGGAGGGGGAGAGGTGCTCGGGGCACATCGGGCGGGCGCAGGTGGCGCAGACCGTCGATGCCGGGTTGCCGCAGTCGCTGAGCGTGAGGAAACCTCTTCGCGCCATGCAGTTCATGTCGGGTCTCTCCTATTTCACCGGCTGGGCGCCGCGGTAGACGTTGGCCACGAGATCGACGATCTCGCGGGGGTGGATCGGGTCGAGCGAGGCCATCTTCACGCGCCGCTTCACGCGGACCGTGTTCCTCCGCTCCCCTTCGACCACCGTCCCCTCCTCGACCGCGCCCAGCTCGTACTGCTTCGACTTCATGGCCACTTCGACGTCGATGGACGTCTTCTTCGAATAGCGCGTCTTCGTCTTGTGCTTGCCGCGGGCGTTGCGCTTCGTCTTCTTCCGCTCGCGGATCGAGTCCGTGACGCTCCAGCGCAGGCGCGTGCCGTCCGTCAGCAGCGCTTCGCCCGTCATCCAGGGATCGGCGTAGAACGTATCGATCACCTTGTAATAGGCGCCGGCCGCGTATGGCTCGCTCTTGCTCATCTGCTTCGTCTTGTCCGTGGGCGAGCGGAGGTCCAGGTCGAGCTGGATCGGCTGGTCGGGGGCGACGTCCTCCCGGAAGAGGTGAAGGATCGGCAGGACCACGCCGCGCAGGTTGTTCGACAGGTCGATCTTGTCGAGCCACAAATACCGTCTGAGCAGGAGCGTCGCGACGACGATCGCGGCGGCGATCAGGCCAAGAGCCACCGGCGTGGGATAGACGCCGTTCCCCCACATGATCAGCAGCGGGATGATGGCGACGATGGCGAGGCCGCCGGTGCAGCCGAACCTCGCCCGCGATTTGTCGCCGAGCTTGTCGCAGGCGGCCAGCGGCCTGAAGAAAGCGATCGTCTCGTCGATGGGGCGGTTCATCTTCACCTGCTTCTCCAGCAGGACGCGCCGCTGCTCGCTATTGAGCGACTTGTAGACTTCCGAAACGCTCATGCGTCTGGCTCCTTTCATCCGAGAGACGCCGGACCGCGCGGCGGAGCGCGGCTGTGGACCGTTCCCACGTGTAGGACTCTGCGATGGTCTGCCGCGCGCGGGCACCGAGCTCGCGCGCCAGCGAAGGGTTGTCGAGCAGGATGCGGAGCGCGCGCGCCAGCTCGGCCGGCCGGTCGGGGTGGACGAGCCAGCCGTTCTCCCGGTCGGCGATCAGCTCGCGCACCGGCGGGACGTCCGAGGCGACGACGGCCACGCCCGAGGCCATCGACTCCAGCACCTTGAGCGGGGCGCAGCCCTGGCGGGTGTTGCGCGGCGAATCGGTCAGCGGGGCGACGGAGACGAGGGCGTGCTGGCGCCAGCGGGCCAGCTCCGGCTCCTGCAGCGCGAACTTCCAGACGACGTCGACGCCCAGCTTCGCCGCCAGCTTCTGGTGGCGTTTCCACCCTTTCGATTCGTGCGAGCCGCAGATGACGAGGCGCAGGTCGCGGCGGTCGGCGAGGCGGGCGAAGGCGCGGAGGAGGGTGTCGATCCCCTGCCACGTCTGCGGCGAGCCGAAGTAGAGGAGGTACTGGCCGGGCGCCTCGTCGGGGCGAGGGCGTGGCACGTCGAGGTCGGAGCCGTTGGGGATGACTTCGATCTTCTTCGCGGGGACGCCGAGGGAGGTGAGGAGGGCCGCGGTCGTCGCTGAGGGGGTGATGATGAGATCGGCGTTATCGCAGCAGGCCAGCTCCGTCCGCCGAATCTTCTCCAGCGTCCTGGGAGCGGCGGCCGGAAAGAGATACGGCAGCTCGATCGAGGGCAGCGCATTGACCTCGTAGATCGTGGCGTAGCGGCGATCCGGCCGGAGGGCGATGGCGGCGCCGCTCCAGGGATCGCGGAAGTGCGCCACCTCGAGCGACGGGGTCAGGCCTTCGACGGCCCGGCTGAGGGCGTGGCCGTAGGCGAGGGCGCGCTCGAGGAAATTGCCGATCTCCCGGGAGAAGCGGACGATCTCGACGCCGGATTCGAGGTCGAGCTGATGCGCCGGCAGCTCCGGGCTGCCGAGGACGAAAAGAGCGCCGCCGCCGAGCTCGTCGAAGAGAGCGCGAGCGAAGCGATCGATGTGGATCGCCGCCCCTTTGCGGGAAGGAAAGCGGTCGAAGGCGGCGTAAAGCGCGCGATGCTGCCGCAAGAACATAGTTGTGACCGACGGGACGGTCGCAATCGTAGCAGAGGTGGGCGGGGGGTGGGAGGCAACCACGCGCGACCCCTATCCTGGAGTGCGGTGGCGCTTGCCGACACCGCACTCCAGGATTACTCCTGTATCGCCGTTACTCCCTCACCGCGATCGGGACCTTCTCCGCGAGATAGACCACCTGCATCGTCTTGCGACGGAAGATGCGGCGGTACCAGGGTTCGGGCATCGGCTTGCCGCCGTGCTCCATGACCATCTTCGACAGCTCCTTCACGTCCGATTGCTTCATGCGGATGCAGCCGTGGGAGCGGGCGTCGCCGAGAGAGTCGTGATCGTCGGTGCCGTGGATGTAGTAGTCGGGATCCCGGAAGAACATCTTCACGACCTTCATCGGGTTCTCGGGGTCGCCGGGGGCTTTGTAGGTCTTCCCTTTGGCCCATTTTTCGTTGGGCGGACGCCAGTCGGGGTTGAAGACGAGTTTGCGGATGGAGAACTCGCCTTCGGGCGTCGGTTTCTCCTTCGTGCCGACGGAGACGTCGTAGGAGCGCACCAGCTCCCCTTCCACGTACGCATGCAGCTCGCGGTCGGAGAGGTCGACCTCCAGTTGGAGGGTGTTACCGAGGGCAGTCGTCGCCAGGAGCAGGACCCCGGCGACAAGAGATAGGGTCCGAGTCATACCCGGTCCTACTGCAACCGGGGTTCCATTGTTATTCGGATTGCGTCGTGGTCGAGTGCGCTTCAGCGGGCCCGGTCCAGAGCGCCGTCCAGATAGACCGGTTCGAGGCCCGTCGCCCAGTAGATGACGGCGTCCCGACTGGATTGGGAGGTCTCCTGCTCCGTCACCCGCCGCCTGCCATCCACCTCGGCGAAGACGATCCGCGCCGCCCAGGTGCCATCCGACCGTTCCTGCCCTTCGATGGCGATCCGGTACTCCCGTCCCCGCAGGAGGACAGGCGACTCGAGGTCCGTCACCCGCTGCCACTGCGCCGTTTCCGGGCGTGTCGTGGTGTCCATGCGGGGCATCGGACGGGCCGGCGGATCGGTCATGGCCAAGTGCATGGCGCCGCCGTTCGTGAGCGTCAGCCGGTCTTCACCCGCTTCCGTATGCCGCCGCACCAGCAGCGCCGCTTCCAGATCCTCGATGGCCCGGACCACGTCCGCATGGGTGTAGTCACCGGCGTGGTCGAAGACCGTGTTCATCTGCAGCGTGTTGCGGGGGTGGTGGCGGAAAGCGTCCAGGACCAGTTCGCGCAGGCTCTCGTCGGTCATGAGAGCAGGGGTGATTCAAACCGTGTACCGATGGGAGAAGTGGTTTTGGGTTTTTGGTTGTCGGTTGTTGGTTGTTGGTTTGGGACTAACCAGCAACCAACAACTCCCTGCTTCTCCGTCCCCCTCACGCTCCCCCGAGGATCACGTCCAGCTCATCCACGATGTCCTGCAGTTGGTGAAAGCGGACGGAGGCCGGCTCCGCGATCAATTCGTCGAGCGCGGCCGTCGTGAAGCCGGCGGTCGTGAGCTGCTCGCGGATGGGGAGGGCGGCGGCTCGCAGCTCTTCGGGCGCATGCGGCAGCTCGGCGCCGGGCGTCCCCTCGGCGCGGTAGGTATTGCGCTCGATGGCCGAGCCGCGCGCTTTCAGCTTCGACTGCAGCTCGCGGACGGCGCGGACCACCTCCTGCGGCAGCGCGGTCTGCTTGCGCAGGCGGGCGATGTCGTTCTGCAGCATGCCCAGGATCGGGAAAACGGAGTCGGGGGCGCCACAGTCGTCGACGACCGCGATCAGGTCGTTCAGTGCGAACTCGATGTCGTTCACGCGGGCGGCGTTGACGCCCCCCTGCCGCGCTGAATCGAGCGCATTCGCCAGCACGTTCGCGCCGATGCGGATCTGCATGGAAGCCGGATCGTCGCCGAGGGCGGAGCGGAGCTGGAACAAAGCCGCTTCGAGCATCAGGACGTCGTCTGTCATTGCGGCTCCCGGTTCGCGATCTTGGCCAGGCCGGCGAGGATGTCGATGGGCAGCGGGAAGACGATGGTCGTGTTCTTCTCCACGCCGATCTCGGTCAGCGTCTGCAGGTAGCGGAGCTGCAGCGTGGTCGGCTCGGTGGCCAGCACCTTCGCCGCATCGGCCAGCCGCTGCGAGGCCGCGAACTCGCCCTCCGCGTGGATGAGCTTCGCCCGCTTCTCGCGCTCGGCTTCGGCCTGTTTGGCCATCGCGCGCAGCATCGACTCCGGCAGGTCGACCTGCTTGACCTCGACGTTGACGACTTTCACGCCCCACGGCTCGGTGTGCTGGTCGAGGATCGTCTGGATGCGTGCGTTCAGGGCGTCGCGGTGGGCGAGGAGGTCGTCGAGCTCCACTTCGCCGAGGACCGAACGGAGCGTCGTCTGCGCGAACTGGGAGGTCTGGTAGCGATAGTCGAAGACTTCGACGATGGCCCGGCGCGGCTCTATGACGCGCAGGAAGATGACGGCGTTCACCTTCAGCGTGACGTTGTCGCGCGTGATGATGTCCTGCGGCGGCACCTCGAACGCCTCCTGGCGGAGGGAAACGCGCACGATCTTGTCGATCGGCGGAAAGACGAGAAAGAGGCCCGGCCCTTTCGCCTCAGGCAGCAACCGGCCGAGGCGGAAGATCACGCCGCGCTCGTACTCCGGCAGGATCTTGATCGAGCTCAGCAGATAAATGACGACAACGATGACGATGACCAGGATGACTGGACTGAACATGGCACCTCCGCAACCTCTGACCCGCCGACGATTGTAGCGCGCGCGGATTACTTCGGCGGCTCTTCGCTGGCCTTGAATGCCTCGGCGATCTGGGCCGGGATGTCGCGGGGGATCTCTACCGTGCGGAAGGCGATGCCGCCTTCGAACTGCCAGGTGTGCTGCGGGCGGTAGACGCCGATGTCGTGAATGCGCGAGCCGACCACGAAGCGCAGGGCGCCGCGGCGGTAGTCGAAGGCCCGTCCGTTGCGGGTGTGAATGGCGGCGTCGATGCGATAGGTGCCGGCCACGAGATCGAACGACGGCATGACGAACCGCACCTTGCCGTTGGCGTCGAGCCGTTCGGCGGCGAAGCCTTCGCGGTCAGTGTTCGTGCCGTAAACGCAGGTGCCGTCCGCGTGATAGATGCCGATGCCGAAGACGAAGTCGTCCTGCGGGGCGCGCACTTCGACGTCGATGTCGATCGTCACCGGGGTGCCGGCGCCGAGGGCGACGAGCTCGCGTCCTTCCTCGTCGGTGAGGCGGACGCGCTTGATCAGCACCTCGCCGCTGCCCCACCGTTCTTCCTCCAGCGGGTCCTTCGGCTTCTCCTCGGCCGGTGCCGGGGTCGCGCCGGCCTCCGTCGCGACAGAAGCCGTGGCCGCCGCGGTCACCGGGGCGGCGATCTCCTGCAGGTAAGCGTCGACCACGCGGGCCGGATCGCCGATCGCTTCCGCTTCCCCCTTGTCCAGCCAGAGAGCGCGGTCGCAGAGATTGCGGACCTGCTCGAGCTGGTGCGTGACGAAGAGCAGCGTCACGCCGCGGTATTTCATCTCCTGGATCTTGGCGATGCAGCGGGAGGAGAACTCTTCGTCGCCGACCGAGAGCACCTCGTCGATCAGCAGCACGTCGGGATCGACGTGCACGGCCACGGCGAAGCCGAGGCGGACGTACATGCCGGAGGAGTACGTCTTGACCGGCTGGTCGAGGAAGTCGCCGATACCGGCGAACTCCACGATGCGGTCGAAACGCTGCTCGATGTCGCGGCGCGACAGGCCGAGCATGATGCCGTTGATGTAGATGTTCTCGCGGCCCGTGATCTCCGGATGAAAGCCGGCGCCGAGCTCGATGAGCGCCGCCACGCGGCCGTTGACCTGCACCGTGCCGGTGGTCGGCTTGAGGATGCCGGAGACGATCTTGAGCAGCGTCGATTTGCCGGAACCGTTGCGGCCGATGACGCCGAACGCTTCGCCGCGATGCACGGAGAACGAGATGTCGCGCAGCGCCGGCACCGAGTCGTCGGCCGACGGCTTGAGCTCGCGGCCGAGCAGCGCGCTCTTGAGCGTAGCGAACTGCGAGCGCCGTCCGAACAGGCGGTACGCCTTCGACACATCGCGCAGCGCGATCGAGAACTCGCTCATTGGCCCCACTCTATCCTGAGCGCAGCGAAGGATCTATGGAGCCACAGCTTCGAGCCCGCCACAGGCATAGCTGAGGCTCCATTGATCCTTCGCATTCGCTCAGGATTGAAATTGAAAATCTAGATCGCCTCCGCGAGAGTATCGCGCAGCCGGTCGAAGACGGTGAAGCCGACCAGCAGCGACACCGTGGCGTAAGCGAGCATCAGCAGCGTATCGGCCAGGCTCGGCAGCTTGCCGAAGAACATGACGTCCTGATACGCGACGACGAACGGCGTCATCGGGTTCAGGCGCAGCAGCGCCCGGAGCGGCTTCGAGCCGATGTGGTCGATGAGATAGATGATCGGCGTGACGAAGAAGCCGAGCTGCATGAAGTTCGTGATGATGTCGCGCAGGTCGCGGAAAAGCACCGACGCGGACGACACCGTCAGGGCGATGCCGGCCACGAAGAGCGTCTGGACGAACATCAGCACCGGCACGAGGAGAATCGTCATGCTCAGCGTGGAGGTGCCGAAGAGCGCGAACAGCAGCGCGGCGGCCAGGAACACCGGGATGGCCAGCGCAAAGTGCACGAGGTGCGAGAACACCACGACCAGCGGCAGCGCCTCGGCCGGGAACATCACCTTCTTGATGAGTCCCGCGTTGCCGGAGATGGCATTCGTCGACTCCAGCACCGCCGCGGCGAAGAACGTCCACGGCAGGATCCCGGAGAAAAGGAACAACGGATACGGCGTCACCACCTGCTGCGGGAAGAACTTGGTGAAGACGACCGTGTAGACGCCGAGGAGCAGCAGCGGATTGGCGAGCGACCAGAAGTACCCGAGGAGCGACCCGCGATAACGCGCCTTCAGATCGCGCGCCGTGAGGGCGGCGATCAGTTGCCGATGGCGGAAGAGGACGCGGAGGTCGTTCATGACAGTTGGCGGTTGGCAGTTGGCGGTTGGCAGTTGGCGGTTGGCAGTAGGCAGTAGGCAGTTGGCGGTGGCCTTCCTTCTGCCTACCGCCAACTGCCTACTGCCAACTCGCTAGCCTTCCTCCGTCACGATGAACATCAGCGTCGTGACGCCGACCTGGAACTCGGTTTTGTCCTGCAGCTCGGCGGGGGCGGTGATCTTCTGCCCTTCGTACGTCGTGCCGTTCGTGGAGCCGAGGTCGAGCAGGGTGTAGGCGGTGTCGCGGATCTCGACCGCGGCGTGCTGGCGCGAGGCTTCGCTGTCGTTGAGCGTGAGGTCGGCACCGGAGCGCCCGATCGTGACGCGCGGCTTCTCGATCCTGTAGACGTTGCCGGCGTCGGGGCCGTCGAGGATGGCCAGCGAGAGGCGGCGTCCCTGAGGCAGACGCAGCTCCGTCACCGGTTCGACGGGGATGGGCGACTGCGCCGTCTGCTCCGGCTCGGGCATCCGCGTGTTGCGCGTGACGTCCCGCACCGGACGGGACGCCGACGTCGAATCACCGGCTTCGGCAATGACCGGTTTCGGCGCGAACGCCGGATTGTGGATCTCGAAAATCTGCTGGCAGCGCGCGCACTTGATCTTCTTGGCAGGCTTCCGCTCGAAGCGCTCCTCGTCGTATTGGTACTTCGAGCGGCAGTTCGGGCATTCGATGATCACGGGCGAAACTTAGCACAAAGAGCACAGCCGTAACGCTTCCGTGGCCTGGTTCACCGTTTGCGTCCGCATAGAATCACGCTCATGAAACGACTGCTGCTGCTTGCTCTCGCCGTGCTGCCGCTCGCGTGTAAACAAGAGAACGCCCAGATGACCGGAACGACCGCCACCGCGCCTGCCGCCCAGACCGCGAACCAGGAGATCCTCGCCGATACGCCGAAACGGCTGGCCGCGCTGCCGCGCACGGTCATCGATTACGACCGGTCGCTCCTCGACGCGAACGAGCAGCAGGTGCTGGCCAGACTGATCGAGGCGTCGAAGTACATCGACGAGATCCAGTGGCGGCAGGTGTCGGAGCAGAACCCGGAGATCCGCACCCGCTTGCAGCAGAACGCGTCGCGCTCGGATCTGGATCGCGCCGGGTACGAGTACTTCGTGGCCAACAAGGGGCGGTGGGACCGGCTCGACCAGGACAAGCCGTTCATCGCCCCGTTCGGCAAGGAAGGGGAGAAGCCGCACGGCGCAGCCTTCTACCCGGCCGACATGACGAAGGAGGAGTTCGAAAAGTACGTGGCCGCGCATCCGGATCAGAAGGAAGCGCTGCAGGGGCTCTTCACGGTCGTCCGCCGGCAGGGGGATCAGCTCGTGGCCATTCCCTACTCCGAGGTTTACAAGGAGTGGCTGACGCCAGCGGCGGCGAAGCTGCGGGAAGCGGCGGCGCTGACGCAGAACGCCTCGCTGAAGAACTACCTGACGAAGCTGGCCGACGCCTTCTTCTCCAACAACTACCGGGAGAGCGACATCGCCTGGATGGATCTGGAGGGGCCGATCGAGGTCGTCATCGGACCGTACGAGGTCTATGAGGACGAGATGTTCAACCTCAAGGCGTCGTTCGAGTCGTTCGTCACGATCGTCGACAAGCCGGAGAGCGAGAAGCTGACGGTCTACGCCCAGCACCTGCCGGCCATGGAGCGCAATCTCCCGGAGCCGGAGGAGTACAAGAACCCGAACCGCGGCAGCGAGTCGCCGATCCGCGTGGTGCAGGAAGCCTTCACCGCCGGCGACGCCCGCAACGGCGTGCAGACGTCCGCCTTCAACCTTCCGAACGACGAGTACGTCCGGGAGAAGAAGGGCTCGAAGAAGGTGCTGCTCAAGAACGTGATGGAGGCCAAGTACCGCCAGAGCGGCCTGCCGATCGGCCAGCGTGTGCTCGAGCCGTCGCTGCGCAACCTCCTCAACTTCGACGCCTACTTCAACCACGTGCTCTTCCACGAGCTCTCCCACGGCCTCGGGCCGGGGCTGATCCCCGACCCGAAAGGGGGCAAGGAGCGCGTCGATACCCGTCTCCTGCTGAAGAACCGCTACTCGACCATAGAGGAGTGCAAGGCGGACGCGGTGGGCCTCTGGAACGTGCTGTATGCGTTCGACCAGAAGCTCATCACCAACTTCGACGAGCGCCAGCTCTTCGCCACGTACACCGGCCTGATGTTCCGCTCGATGCGGTTCGGCCTCGACGAGGCCCACGGCCGGGGTACCGCGGTGCAGTGGAACTGGCTGCGCGAGAAGGGAGCCATCATGCCGGCCGGCAACGGCACCTTCACGGTCGATTTCACGAAGTACCGCGAGGGCATCCGCACGCTGGCCACGGAGTTGCTGACGATCGAAGCAACGGGCGATCTCGATCGCGCCGAACGCCTGCTGGCCAAGTACGGCGTGACGAACCCGGAGATCGAAGCGGTGACGAAGTCGCTGAGCGACCTCCCGGTGGACATCACGCCGGTCTTTGCGGCGGCGGGAGAAAAATGAGTTGGCGGTAGGCAGTTGGCGGTAGGCAGGAGTGGGTTCGGTCCTCTGCCAACCGCCAACCGCCAACTGCCAACCACCGACCGGAGGTTCCGATGGAAGGCCGTGTGCTGCTCGAGTGTGGTGAATGCGACGTGCGCCGCGAGGTCGTCGGCGAGATTCCTGAGGAGTACACGAAAAGCTTCCTGGCCGCCGTTCGCGACGACGGCTGGGTCCCGAAACCGGGCGCCAACGACGCCTCCCTGATCTGCGGCTCGTGCCTCATGAGGTTCGTGGGGCACGAGACCGTCGACGACGAGGAGAAGGTGCAGGGCCGGCGCGATCCGATGGAGCCGTAGTAAGGCTTCGCTTCGACAGAGCCCACGGAAGGAGTTTGGAGTGCGGCAGCGACGCTTCATCAGCTGCCGCTTTCCAACAGCCGCAGCGTCGAGCTGCGGCCTACGTGGTGCACCAGGCGGGGCGGAAGCTCGACGCTTCCGCTGTATGAAAGCGGCAGCTGATGAGGCGTCGCTGCCGCACTCCAACCTCGGTGTCACTCTTCCCGCACTCCGAGATGGCTTCGCCGTAGAATCCTCGCCGTGATCTCGTCGGATCGTGAGGCGTTCCTCGCTCTGGGTGCGGCGAAGGGGCTCGATCGTTATCCGCAGCGGCTCTTCGTGATTCCGGGCATTGCCCGGGTGGCGGCGCTGCTGCGCGACGGCACCGGGATGCTCGGCTACTTCGAGTCGACGAACGATCCGGCCGCGGCGTGCACGCTGCTCCATGAGGCCGCGGCCTGGCTGCGCGGGCAGGGGGCCGGTGACGTCATCGGCCCGATGGACGGCGATACGTGGCACCGCTACCGCGTCAACGCCGGGCCGTTCGAGACGCCGCCGTTCCTCCTCGAGCCGGTCAACCCGCCGTACTACGCGCAGCTCTGGGAAGCGGCGGGCTTCGAGGTGCTGGAGACCTACTCCTCCAAGCGCATCGACGACATCACCCCGCTGCTCGAGAAGCTCGCCCCGATGGACGCGCGCGCCGTGGCCCGCGGCTATCGCTTCCGTCCCATCGATCCGAGCCGCCTGCGCGAGGAGCTGACGATCGTCTGGCGGCTCTCGCTGGAGATCTTCGCCGGCAACGCCTTCTACTCCGGCATCGCCCTGGAGAACTTTCTCGCGCTCTACGATGGCATCGAACGGCTGCTCGTCCCGGAGCTCGTGCTCTTCGCCGATGACGCGAACGGCGAACCGGCCGGCTTCGTCTTCGCTTATCCCGACCTGGTCCCGGGCGTGGTCGACTACAAGACCATCGGCGTGACGCCGAAGCATCGCCGCGGTTACGTCGGCTGGGCGCTGCTGCACCGCGTCTACCAGACCGCGCTGCGCATGGGCCGCAGGACCGCGAATCATTGCCTGATGCGCGAGGGGAATGCGTCGCAGTCGATGGATGCGGGCCACGCGGAGGAGTTTCGGCGGTATCTTCTGTACCGCGCTAAGCGGGATTGAGGATTGAGAATTGAGGATTGAGGACGAAAGCATCGGGCCGCGCAGCCATCCTCAATCCTCCATTCTCCATCCTCAATCCCGCCGCGAAGCGGCGCAGAACGCAGCCTCATTGTTTGCCGATGCGGCGCGCCGTGTGCCCGCGCGCGTGGCGTTCTATGAGCGTGGCCACGCTGTGTCGTTCGGGGAGTTGTGGAACCGCGTCGCGCAATACCGGGGCGGCCTGGCCGAGCGCGGCTTCGCGCCGGGCGACCGCGCGCTGATCCTGCTGCCGATGTCGGTCGACCTCTACGTGGCCTTGCTGGCGGTGCTGGCGCACGGCGGCGTGGCGGCGTTTCTCGATCCGTGGGTCGGCTTCCGGCAGATGGTGCGCCTGGCCGTCTACTCGGAGCCGAAGGCGTTCCTCGCCCGATGGAAAGGCCATCTCCTGCGGCTCGCCAGCGCCGACCTGCGGCGCATCCCGATCACCCGCGTCACGCCGGGCCGCGCGCTGCACGACGTGCATCCGGTCGGCACCGACGAACGCGCGCTCATCACCTTCACGACCGGCTCGAGCGGCAATCCGAAAGGGGTCAACCGCACGCACCGTATTCTCCGCGCGCAGCACGAGCGGCTCGCCGCGGAGTGGCCGGCGCGCGAAGGGGACGTCGATCTCTGCACGTTTCCGGTGTTCGCGTTGAACAATCTCGCGCTGGGGGTGCCGACGGTGATCCCGCCGATCGACTTTCGGCGCGTTGCCAAAGCGAACCCGCGCAAAGTGGCCGAGGCGGCGCGCCGCGCGGGAGTTACGACCGCGACAGCGTCACCCCCGCTGTTCGATTTGCTGGCCGCCATAGACGAGCGGCCCCGGTTCCGGCGCGTGCTCACCGGGGGTGCGCCGGTGACCGACACGCAGCTCCGCCGCTGGCTGGAGGCGTGGCCCGATGCGGAGATCGAGGTGGCGTACGGCTCCACGGAAGCGGAGCCGGTGGCCCGCATCAGCGCCAGGGAACGGCTGGTGGCCGCAGGGGAAAAGCCCGATGGGGCCTATGGGACAGATGGGACTCATGGGATAGATGGGATAGAAACGGGTTTCTCCCATCGGTCCCCTTCTTTGATGGGCTATATCGCCGGTCACATCGCGCAGGCGGTGCGCGCCCGGGTGATTCCCATCAACCATGGCCCCGTCACGCAGATCCACGAGCTCCCCCAGGGGGAGATCGGCGAATTGATCGTCACGGGCGACCACGTCTGCCGCGACTACGACGGAGATCCCGAAGGCGTGCGCCAGAACAAGATCCACGACACCGACGGCACCGTGTGGCACCGCATGGGGGACACCGGCTGGTTCGACGAGGCCGGCCGCTTCCGCATCGCCGGCCGCGTGCACTCCACGATCACGCGCAACGGCACGCACATCCACCCGCAACTCGTCGAGCAGGCCGCGATCGGCGACGACGCCCGCATCCGCCGTGCGGCGGCCATCGGCCTCGGCGAACGCCTAATCGTCGTCATCGAGAGCGATCACGATGTCGCGGCAGACGTGCGGGCGCGGTTGGAAGCAGTTGGCGGTTGGCAGTTGGCGGTTGGCAGTGGAGAAACCACGGACGGCCACCCCGGTGCCTCATCCACCGCCAACCGCCAACTGCCAACCGCCAACTGCGTGCCCGATTCTCGTGCCTCATCCACCGCCAACCGCCAACTGCCAACCGCCAACTCCTTCGAAATCCTCGTCCGCCGCGAACCGCTCCCTGTCGATCCCCGCCACAACAGCAAGATCGATTACACGAAGCTGAAGGAGTCGCTGTGAGCTTCGCGCGCAACTTCCTGGCCTACCTAAGCGAGCGCTTTCCGCCCATCGCGAACGTGCTCCTCATCCTGGCGTACTTTTCGTCCAACCAGTTCCTGGCCATCGCCCTCACGACCCCGGGCGCGCCGATGCATTACGACCGCTGGTCGTTCGTCGGCATGCTGATGATGGTGTGCTTCTTCTTCCACATCCGGGTGTTCGACGAGCACAAGGACTACGAGGAAGACTGCCGCCACTACCCGCATCGCGTGCTGCAGAGCGGACGCATCACGCTGCGGCATCTCAAGATCGCCGGCGCCGTTGCCATCGCCACCGAGATCGTCATCTGCGCGCTGCGCGGCCCGCACGCGCTCGCGGCGTGGGGCCTGGCCATGGCCTTCTCGCTCGTGATGCTCAAGGAGTTCTTCGTCCCCGAGTTCCTCAAGCGGCACTTCCTGCTCTACGCGACGTCGCACATGCTGCTCATGCCGCTGCTGGCGCTGCTCGTGTTCTCGTTCGCCACGAAACGCTGGCCGTGGGAAGCGCCCCCGTGGTTCTGGCTCTACGCCTTCGTCGGGTTCTTCGTGACGTTCAACTGGGAGGTCTCGCGCAAAATCCGCGCGCCCGAACAGGAGCTCGAAGGGGTCGACTCCTACACGAAGGTCTTCGGGACGTTCGGCGCGGCGTACGTGGTGCTGATCATCCGTTTGATCGACACCGCGATGGTCGCGGCGGTCGGCCATCACCTCGGTTTTTCGCGCTGGTTCTACGTCGCGCTGGTCGTGCTCTACGCCATCTGTTTCATCGGTTTCCTGCAATACCGCACGCGGCCGACGCCGCGGCACGCGAAAATGATGGAGGTCTACGCCGGAATGTACATGATCGTGTTCGACCTCCTGGTAGCGGTCGAGCTGGGGAGAAAATTCGGGGTGCACATTTGAGCGCAACGTTCACGATCGTCCCGGGCGGCAGCCGCTCGGACGCGAAGCTGGATGCCAGGCTGATTGGCGGCAAAGCCGAAGGGCTGCTGAAGCTGACGAACATCGGCCAGCGCGTACCCCCGTTCTACGTCATCACGACGCAGGCCCACGCCGCCGGGCTGACGGCGAAAGTCATCGAGGCCATTCGCGAGACGCACGCGCGCACCATCCCGGCGGGCTCTTTCGTCGCGGTGCGCTCGTCCGCCGTCGGTGAAGACGCGGCCGACGCGTCGTTCGCCGGCCTGCACGAGAGCTATCTCTTCGTCACGGAGGAGAAGCTGCTCGAGGCGGTGGAGCAGGTGTGGCAGTCGGCGCACAGCGAGCGGGCCATGACGTACCGCCGCGAGAAGGGGCTGCCGGTCGACGGCATCACCATCGCGGTGGTCGTGCAGCAGATGATCGACGCGAAAGCGAGCGGTGTCGTCTTCACCGCGAACCCGACGTCGCACGACGTCCACGAGCTCGTCGTCAGCTCTCTCTTCGGCCTCGGCGAGGGGCTCGTCAGCGCCGGCTTCGACGCCGATACGTTCGTCGTGCAGAAGTCCGACCTCACGATCAAGGAGCAGCTCGCGTACAAGAGCGAGGCGATCCTCTTCGACCGCGATCGCGGCACCGGCACGCACGCGGTGAACGTCGAGGACCCGCACGCGCGCAGCCTCAGCGTTCACGCGGTACGTGAGCTGGCGCAGGCTTCCATGGCCATCGAGCGCGCCTTCGGCAAGCCGCAGGACATCGAGTTCGCCTGTAACGAATCGGGGCTCTACATCCTGCAATCGCGGCCGATCACGACACTGAAGGAGCACGGTCCGGCCGCGGGCCACCGGCTGCTGTGGGACAACTCGAACATCGTCGAGAGCTTCTCCGGCGTGACGTCGCCGCTCACCTTCAGCGTCATCCGCCGCGCGTACGCCATCGTCTACCGCTGCTTCGCGGAGGTGATGGGCATCCCGGCGTCGACCATCCGCGAGAACCAGGCTGTGTTCGAGAACATGCTCGGGCTGTTCCGCGGGCAGGTCTATTACAACCTGCTCAACTGGTACGCGCTCGTGCGGCTCTTCCCCGGCTTCGAATACAACCGCGCCTACATGGAGTCGATGATGGGCGTGCGGGAGGCGGCGCAGTTCGACGAGCCGCCGCAACCGGCGTCGTTCGCGCGGCGCTACTTCGTCGAGCTGCCGGCGCTGCTGAAGCTCGTCGGCCGTTCGGCGGCGAACTTCATCCGCATCAAAAATCTGGTGCGGGAGTTCGAGGACAACTTCCGCGAGCACTACACCCGCTGGTCGGCCATCGACGTCAAGTCGCTCCGCCCCGACGAGCTGATGAACCTCTACCGCGAGTTCGAGGACCGCGTGCTCTGGACGTGGCGCCCGCCGATCATCAACGACTTCTTCGTCATGATCTTCTACGGCACGCTGAAGAAGCTCTGCGCGAAGTGGTGCGGCGACGAGTCGGGCTCGCTGCAGAACGACCTGCTGACGGGCGAAGGGGGCATCGAGAGCGCGGAGCCGGCGAAGATGCTGCTGCGGCTCGCATCCGCGGCGAAGAAGGACGTGGCGCTGGTGGAAGCGATCCGTGCTGACGATGCCCTGGTGCGCATCCGCGAGTTTCCGGCCTTCGCCGGCGAGATCGACCGCTATCTCGACCTCTACGGCTTCCGCTGCATGAACGAGCTGAAGCTCGAGGAGCATTCACTCCGCGACCGCCCGGAGTTCCTCATGACGTACGTGCGCAACTACCTGGAGGCCTCGGACGAGACGCTGGACGTGGCGCGCCAGGAAGTGCGCGAGCAGGCCCTGCGCGCGGACGCGGAGCAGCGGGCGTTCGCGAAGCTGTCGTTCTTCCAGCGGCCGCTGTTCCGCTTCGTGCTCCGCTGCGCCAGGCTCGGTGTGAAGAACCGGGAGAACATGCGCTTCGCCCGCACGCGCATCTTCGGTCTCGTGCGCGAGGTCGTCCGCGCCATGGGCCACCGCCTGCACGAGGAGCAGCTCCTCGACGCGCCGGACGACGTGTTCTACCTCGGCCTGGACGAGCTGTGGGACTACGTCAAAGGCACGGCGCTGACGACCGACCTGCGCGGTCTCGTGGCCGTGCGCAAACGGGAGTTCGACGCCTACCGCGCCGAGCCGGTCATCGACGAACGTTTCGAGACCTTCGGCATGGCCTATCACCGCAACGCCTTCCGCGCCCGCCAGGGCGCCGAGGAGCCGCCCAACGACGGGACGCTGCGCGGCATCGCCTGCTCGCCCGGGACGATCACCGGCACCGTCAAGGTCCTGCGCTCGCCTCAGGACGATCTGCGTCTGGCGGGGGAGATCCTCGTCGCCGAGCGCACAGATCCGGGCTGGGTGCCGCTGTACCCGTCCATCTCGGGGCTGCTGATCGAAAGAGGCTCGATCCTCTCGCACTCCGCCATCGTGGCGCGCGAGATGGGCATCCCGACGATCGTAGGCATCCGCGGGTTGACGGCCCTGGTGAAGACGGGCGACGTGGTGACGATGGATGGATCGACCGGCGTAGTCACCCGAGTCGCGGTCAGTTAAGAGACCGTCATCTCGAAGTGCGGTGGCGGAGGACTAGTGTAGCGTGACGCGACACTAGTCACTGCTCCGACTCCGCGAGCGGCACACCGGAGGCTAGGAGGTACCGCCCCAGGCACCGGAAGAGCCGCGCAGGAACCCTCGAGCGTCCAGTCGGGCGCTCGAGGGTTCCAGTCGGACGCTCGAGGGTTCCAGTCGGACGCTCGAGGGTTCCAGTCGGACGCTCGAGGGTTCCAGTCGGACGCTCGAGGGTTCCAGTCGGACGCTCGAGGGT
>DASWMP010000181.1:0-2773 GCA_036399695.1 Thermoanaerobaculia bacterium
TCGCCACCGCACTCCAAGATCGTTCTACCGATGCGTGAGGATCTCCCACGCCATCAGCACCCACAGCACCGGCACGCCCACCGCCACCACGCGGCGCATCATGATCGTGGATGACAGCGCCACCACCGCCCCCAGCGCGGCCAGCTCCGAGGTCGCGCGCAGGAACGACCAGTCCTCGGCCCAGAACAGCTCCCCAAGGGTCACGGTGAGCAGCAGGTAGGCAACCCATGACAGCTTCAGCTCCAGCGGAGCGAACGACCGCCGCATGGCCATGGCGATGACGACGCAGAACACCGCCAGCAGCAGCACCTCCGCAAGGAACAGCGCATCCCACCGCTGCCGCGGCGGAAACGTCTCCGCCACGCGCCGGGCCACTACCGCAAACGGAGCCACCAGCGCGCCGGTGCCGAGGTTGAACGGGAAGCCCCACAGCGAGAAGAGAAACGCCTTCCAGGCGAAGAACACCGCGAACGGCGCCGCGTAGAGCAAGCGTGCATCGCGCAGCGAGGCCCGGCGGCGCACCACATCCAGCGCCAGCGTAGCCAGCGGCCCGGCGGCCACGAGCAGCGCCGGCTCTTTCGTCAGCGCCGCGATCGTGAGCAGCACCACCGCCGCCACGGTTTTGCGCCGCAGGATCGCCAGCATGGCCCAGGCCACGAACGCCAGTTCCACGATCTCCACCAGATCGCGCGTCATCGTCAGCAGATACCCGGGATAGAGCGACAGCGCCAGCGCGTAGAGCGGCGAGAGGTCGTAGTGCCTGGCGATCCTCACCCCTGCCAGCGCGATGGCGCACGCCGCGGCAATGTTCACCAGCAGCAGCAACCAGAGCGTCGCCCGCGCGGAGCCGAACGACAGCGCGCGCACGAGCAGCCCCTGCACGATGCGCTGCTGCCGGTAGACGGGGTAATCGAACCGCACGCCGGCGGCGCGTTCGGCCGTACTGAACGGCGCCATCGCCAGCCGGAAGTAGAACTGCCCGTCGTAGCCGGCATCGGGATAGACGGTCAGCTCAGGAGGCGCCTCCGCACGATCGGTGAACTGCTCTCCGGCCAGCACCAGCACCGACGGATCGAGCCCGTGCTTGCGCAACTGCAGGAACGCGAAACCGCCGTAGAGGATGGCCGTGATGGCCAGGATGACAGCCCAATCCTGAGGAGCGAAGCGACGAAGGATCAACGGAGCCACAGCGATCCCGGAGCGTTACGTCGTAGCTGTGGCTCCATTGATCCTTCGTCGCTCCGCTCCTCAGGATTTTGGGATCGCGTGACTACATCCCGCCGCCGGCGGTCAGCGTGCGCGGCGTCGTGACGCGCAGCTTCTGGCCGGGCTGCAGCTTGGCGGTGGTCGTCAGGTCGTTCAGGTCGCGCAGCTCGTCCACGGTCAGGCCGTGGCGTTTGGCCACCGAGTACAACGTGTCGCCTTTGCGGACGGCGTAGAAGATGTCGTCGTCCTCGCTGTACTTGAGCAGCGCACCGAGCTCGCGTTCGCGGACCGGCAGCAGGATCGAATCGCCGCTGCCGAGGCGGGCGGACTCGGAGAGATCGTTCATCGCCAGGATCGTCTCCGGCTTCGTGCCGAGGGCGTGGGCCAGACGGCTGATGGAGTCGCCCTTGCGGAGGGTGAAGGAGCAGACCTTCACGTAGGCGTCCTCGTTCTTCAGGTCGCGGGCACGGGCGAGGATGACGTCCGCCGTCTTCGCCGGGACGCGGACCTGCGCGCGGCCCGGGGGGACGATGCCGCGCACGAGCGCCGGATTCAGCTCCTTGAGCTGCTCTTCGGCCACGCCCGCCACTTCGGCGAGGTAGCGCAGCGAGAGCGGACCTTCGACGTCCACCCGCTTCTCGTCCGGCTGCAGCGTCTTGCCGAGCTCGAAGCCGTACGTCTGTGGATCGCTGGCGATGATGAGCGTGGCGAAGAAGGTCGGCACGTAGCCGCGCGTTTCCTTCGGCACGGCCTGCTGCTCGAGCAGTTCCCAGAACGTCGTGGCGCCTGTTTCCTTCAGCGCGCGGCGTACGCGGCCGGGGCCGCAGTTGTAGGCAGCCAGGGCGAGCGACCAGTCGCCGAACTGGCGGTGCAGGTCCTTGAGGAACGCGGCGGCCGCGCGGGTCGAGTGCTCCGGATCGGCGCGCTCGTCGACCCACCAGTCGACGCGCAGCCCGTACTCGCGGGCCGTATCGGGCATGAACTGCCAGATGCCGTGGGCGCCGGCGCGCGACGTGAGCGTCGGGATGTAGGCGCTCTCGATGACCGGGAGATAGACGAGCCCCTTGGGCAGCTTCTCGTCGGCGAGCGCCTTTTCGATGATCTGCCGGTAGCGGCCGGCGCGGATGAGGGAGGTCTGGATGCTGTCTTTCAGCCCCGTCGAGAAGTAGCGGACGGCGCCGTCGATGGTGCGGTGATCGGGGATGGGGATCGAGGCGGCGGCTTCGACGTCGACGACCGGCGCGTTGACGAGCGGCTTCGACGTCTCCCGGCTGACGATGTGAGTGTAAGCGTCCTCGAGGGCGGCGCGGTAGGCATCCCCGTCGAGATGAGCGGACGACTGTGGCAGCGACGCCGCGACCGGGACGGCCGCCGGCTTCGGAGCGGATGTCGCGCAGGCGACCGAATAGAGCCCAGCCACCGTCAGCAACCAGATGTTGCGCATTCGCACCCCCCTCACCTCCCACCCTGGCGGAGCTGGTTGGCAGTCGGCAGTTGGCGGTTGGCAGTGGCCCGGGAGCTTGTTGGGCGGTTGGCAGTTGGCCGGGGAGCTGGTGGGCGGTTGACA
>DASWMP010000182.1:0-7132 GCA_036399695.1 Thermoanaerobaculia bacterium
GAGGGTTCCGGTTGGGCCCTCGAGGGTTCCGGTTGGGCGCTCGAGGGTTCCGGTTGGGCGCTCGAGGGTTCCGGTCGGGCGCTCGAGGGTTCCGGTCGGGCGCTCGAGGGTTCCGGTCGGGCGCTCGAGGGTTCCGGTCGGGCGCTCGAGGAGTCCCAGCGGGCGCCGTCAATGAACCGGCGCCTGTCGGCGCGGTCAGACAGGAGTGTGTGTCCCACAGTGAGAGTTCCTCGAAGATCGACACCCATGGACGCGTGCCATTCAATGTAGGACAGACACTCTTGTCTGTCCCGCGCCGGCAGACGCCGATTTTGAGACACCCTCCGAACGCCACCGCTCTTTTACACGTGTAGCAGAGCGGTGGCGTTCGCCACCGCACTCCGAGATCACGCCTTTGACGGGACCGTCAGGCGGATGCCGCGGCGGGATAGCTCCTCTGGCAGGCGGGGGTCGCAGAGGGCGCGGGTCTCCGAGTCCCAGTCGTAGCCCCAGGCGTAGCCCGCTACGTCGACGCCGGGGTGGGTGACGAGCTCGGTGATGCCGTCGACGTGATCCAGCAGAGGCACGAGATCCCGGAGGTGGCCGGCTTCGAGGACGCCGATGGTGCGGGTGTTGGTGCCCCGCACGCGCCGCCCGAGGCGGCTGAGGGCGCCGACGGCCAAGCGCCGCGCAACCGGCGCTCGGCCGCCCCGGTCGTCCACGGTGCGGATGTACGGGATGCGGTAGTCCGCGGCCAGCCGCAGCACGATCGAGAAGAGCGCCGGAAGCACGTGCAGGTGCTGGTGGCTGTTGAGGTGCGTGACGCGCAGCCCCGTAGCCAGCACGCGCTCGATCTGGGCGCGCAGTTCCGTCTCGATCGCGGCCAGCGAAATGCGCCGCGCGAGGTACAGCGGCACGAACATCGGCCACTTGCGGGGAAAGCGCATCTTCGTCAGCGGGCGCTCTTCGACGAGCGTCAGATGGACGCCCACTTCCAGCGTCGGCACGTCGCGCAGACGGCCCACGGCGTCGTCGAAGGCCACGCCGTTCGCCACGAGGCTGCAGGCGGTGACGATGCCCGCCAGATGGCCGCGAATCGCCCCCTCGGTCATGCCGGGGTGCAGCCCGACGTCATCCGCCGTGACGATGAGCGACTTCACTTCTCCCCTCGGCCGGAGGCGTCACGGCGGCCGGCTTCTTCTTCATCTCCGGATACAACTGCCACAGCTCGCGGAAGATCTTGAGGATCACGGACGGCGACGAGAGGTTCGACTCGCCGCGGATGCGCGGGAAGTAGTCGATGCCGATCTGCTGGATCTTGAAGCCGCGGTTCTTCGCCTTCACGATCAGCTCCGCGTCGATGAGCGAGCCTTCGGATTTCAGCTCGATGGCTTCGAGCACCTCCCGCTTCATCAGCTTGAAGGAGAAGTTGATGTCGCGGTGCGGCCAGCCGAACAGCACGCCGATGAGGGCGTTGTAGAGGTAGGAGTAGACCGTGCGCTTGACCCCTTCGATGGTGCGGTCGTGGCGGTAGCCGGCGATGACGTCGGCGCCGGTGACGACGAGCGCGCGGATGGCTTTACCGATGATGTCGGGATCGAACGGCAGGTCGGCGTCCATGTAGAGGACGAGGTCTTTGGTCGCGGCGGCGAAGCCGGTCTTGAGCGAGCCGCCGAGCTTGCGGTTCTGCGCGTGGCGGATCATGCGGATGCGGGGGTTCTCGGCCGCGGCGCGGGCGACCATGGCCGGGCCGTCGTCTGTCGACGCGTCGTCGACGATGACGATCTCGTAGTCGTCGCTGTACTTCGTCAACGCATCGACCGCCACGGCGATGGCGTGCTCGATGTTCAGCTCCTCGTTGTACATCGGTACGACGAGCGAGACGGAGGGCTGCTTGAGAGGACTCACGGGTTCAGGGGCCGCCTTGTCGTGTTGATGGTGCAGCAGGACTGGGGTACGGCCGTGAACGCTGAGCCACCGCGCCGTAGCCTCTTGACATCATTGCGATTATAGACGCTCGTGTCACGCGGGACTTCAGCGCTCTTCTCTCCTTTGTTGCTGCTCGCAATCGCGGCCGTTACGGTTCTGCTCGCGCTGCACCTTTCGTCCGTTCCGGCCACGCTGTGGGAGTACGACGAGAGCCTGTTCGCGCATGGTGTGGAGCGGTACGAGCCGCTGCTGCATCATCCGCCCCCTCCGGGCGCGCCGATCTACACGGCCGTCGGAAAGTTGTTCGCCGTTTTCACCGGCGATCCGTTCCGGGCGCTCGTGGCCGTCAGCATTCTCGGGCTCGTCGCCGGTTTCGTGCTGCTGGCGCTGGCCATCCGCGCGCTGACGGACGATCTGTTGACCGG
This sequence comes from Thermoanaerobaculia bacterium, assembly GCA_036399695.1. GTDB lineage: Bacteria > Acidobacteriota > Thermoanaerobaculia > Gp7-AA8 > Gp7-AA8 > DASVEE01. Next base: position 2,334 of record DASWMP010000182.1, read on the forward strand.
CATTGCCGGCTCTTTCCTCTATTACGCATCTCCGGTGATGCTCATCCATGGGACGTTGCCGCAATCCGATACGGGCGGGCTGGCGCTGCTGGCGCTGTCGATCTGGATGTGCGCGCGGGCGATCCGCATCCCCGAGACGGTCCCGATCCTGGCAATGGCGGTGGCGTGCGCGGCGACGGTGGGCTGGCGCCCGCAGTTCGCGATCGCCGTCGTACCGCTGTTTCTGACGGCGACGCTGCTGCTGCGGGGCGGGCGGGCGCGCTTCGTCGCGCTCCAGGCATTCGGCGTGGCCTGTCTGCTCTGGCTGGTGCCGCTGGTCGTGGCTACCGGCGGTCCGGAAGGTTTCTGGAAGTGGCTCTCCAGCCAGGCTGCCTACTTTGCGGCGCACGACGCGGACCTCTCCCGCAGCGGCCAGTCGCTGCCGTTCATCGCCCTCCGTTTCATCGCTCATCCGTGGGGACCTAAGTGGCTGTCGTTCGCGCTGCTGGCGCTGGCGCTGGTCGGGGCGGCGGCGGTGCTGGTGCCGCGGTTCCGCGGAACGAAACGGGCGCTGATCCTGCTGCCCGTAGCGGTGATGACGGTCGTCTATCTGGCATTCGGCATCGCCATGATGGACCCGGCAGATGCCCCCCGCTACGGCCTGCCGGCGGAGATGGGGGTGGCCATCGCGGCGGCGATCGGACTCGTCTTCCTGCGGGAGAAGAGCGGGAACGCGCCGATCGAATGGCTGCCGCTCGCGGCCTGGGCGGCCGGCTCGTACATCTACACGGCGCCGGTGCTGCGTCAGCGCACCGCGTCTCCTTCGCCGCCGGTGGCCGCGATCGCGCACCTGCGCAAGACGGTGCCGCCGAACGGAGTGATCCTCGTCGATCTGGCGCTCCGTCCTCACGCGGATTACATGCTGCGGAACTTCCGGACGATGCGCATCGACGCGGGGATCACGCGGTACGGCCTCGATGCGACGACGCCGCTCTTCATCTTCGCCGACGGAGAGGCGCCGAACGGCACGACCTTCCGCTGGCAGTCGAGCGACGCCTACAGGAAGCTGACGCGGAACCACTTCGGCGCCGCCTCGGTGATCGTGGTGAAACCGGAGGAGCGCTTCCGCGCCGAAAGCGGAATCCACGCGCCCGAACGGACGCCCGACGGCAAAGCGTGGCAGTGGATCGGCGAGCGGGGCGTGCTGCGACTGCCGGATATCGGCGCCAGGCGCGTCCGGCTGACGTTCGACCTGCCGCGCGACTATCCGTTCCCCGACAATCGGGTCCACGTGGAGCGCGACGGTGTGCGCGTGGCCACGGCCAAGGTGCCGGGCACGGTGGAAGTCGACGCCGCCCCCCGTCTGACGCTGGTGCCGGACCGGTCGTTCGTCCCGGCGGAATTGCCCGGGACGTTGAATCGCGACCGGCGGCGGCTCTCTGTCATGCTGACGCGCGTGGAGCAACTGCGCTGATGCCGGGGTTTCTGCGCGCGGCCCTCGTGCTGCACCGGACGTACGGCAAGCTGCCGGCCGGCCCGCGGCTGCACACGCTGATCCGCTTCCTCACCTGCCCCTTCACCCGCGTGCTGCCGTACATCCCGCCGTCGGCCCGGACGCTGCTGGAGATCGGCGGCGGCCATGGCGTCTTCGCCAGGCTGGCTGCCGAGCGGGGGCTGCGGACGTATGTCGTGGAGCCCGATCTGCGGAAGACGCTGCTGGCGCCGCGGCTCGGTGGACAGACGGGAGTGCCTGTCCCCCATCCACAGACTGCGATCCCACGGTTCATCGCCGGTTTCGACGACTGCATCGCCGGCAGCTTCGACGTCATCGCCATCATGGACGTGCTCTACGCCATCCCCATCGACGCCTGGGACCCGCTGCTTTCGCGCATCCACGCCCGGCTACCGGAGGGGGGCACGCTGCTGATCAAGGAGCAAGACCCGACGGCGCGGCTGAAGAACTCCTGGAACCGGGCGCAGGAATGGGTCTCCGAACGGTTGCTGCGGATCACGATGGCGGAGACGTTCAACTATGAGGCGCCGGAGACGTTTGTGGCCAGGTTGCGGCGGCATGGGTTTGGGGAGGTGAAGACGGTGCGGGTGGACTTTGGGTATCCGCATCCTCATCTGCTGTATGTGGCCAAAAGATGAACGCAGAACGAAGAGCGCAGAACGCAGAATGAAGAAAGAAAAGCCTTCTCAATTCTGCGTTCTGCGTTCTGCGTTCTGCGTTCAAGCCTCTTTCGGCCCGCCCTTCCCCCGGTCCGTTTGATAGAATCCCCGCCGCTAACCACCGCAACTGAAGGAGTTTCCGTGTCTACTTTCCCCGGCGTCGACTATCTCGAAATCGATTCGCTCTTCTCTGACGAAGAGCTGATGGTGCGTCAAACGGTCCGTGACTTCGTCGATGACGAGGTGCTTCCGATCATCGAAGAGGCGAACCGCGAAGAGAAGTTCCCGCACCACCTCATCCCGAAGATGGCCGAGATGGGCCTGTTCGGCGCGACGATCAAGGAGTACGACCTCCCCGGCCTGAATCAGGTCGCCTACGGTCTGATCATGCAGGAGCTCGAGCGGGGCGATTCGGGCCTCCGCTCCTTCGCTTCCGTGCAGTCGGGCCTGGTCATGTACCCGATCTACACCTACGGCTCGAAAGAGCAGCGCGATCACTGGATCCCGAAGCTCGCGGCCGGCCAGGCCATCGGCTGCTTCGGCCTCACGGAGCCGGACTTCGGCTCGAACCCTGGCGCGATGCGCACGCACGCGCGCAAGGACGGTAATCACTGGGTCCTGAACGGCGCGAAGGCGTGGATCACGAACGGCTCGATCGCCGACGTCGCCGTCGTCTGGGCGAAGGCCGAAGGGACGATCCGCGGCTTCCTCGTCGAGAAGGGGACGCCCGGCTTCACGACCGCCTACCACATGGGCAAGTTCTCGCTGCGCGCGTCGATCACGTCGCAGCTCTTCTTCGAGGACTGCCGCATCCCGCTGGAGAACGTGCTGCCGGAGACGGACGGCCTCAAGTACCCGCTGGGTTGCCTCACGCAGGCGCGCTACGGCATCGGCTGGGGTGCGCTCGGCGCGGCGATGGCGGTCTACAACACGGCGCTGCAGTACGCGAAGTCGCGCATCCAGTTCGGCGGCCAGCCGATCGCTTCGCACCAGCTCGTGCAGAACAAGCTGGCCTGGATGATCCGCGAGATCACGAAGGGGCAGCTCCTGGCCATCCAGTGCGGACGCCTGAAGGACGAGGGCAAGCTCAAGCCGCACCATGTCTCGCTGCTGAAGATGAACAACGTCGACATCGCCCTCGAGGCCTCACGCGTGGCGCGCGACATCCTCGGCGCGAACGGCGTCTCGGACGAGTACCCGATCATCCGTCACATGATGAACCTCGAGTCGGTCAAGACATACGAGGGCACGCACGACATCCACAACCTGATCATCGGTCACGCCGTCACCGGCATCCCGGCCTACAACCCGCCGATGACGAACGCCGCCGAGCGAGAAGGCAGCGAGAAGGCCGAAGCAGCGGCGCAGAAGAGCTAGTTGGCGGTAGGCAGTGGGCGGTTGGCAGTGGACCGCGCCCGAGCGGAGCCCTTCCACCGCCAACCGCGAGCGCGCGGAACGCGCGCGTACTGCCAACCGCCAACTACTGTTAGAGTGTCGCCGCAAAAAGACGGCGGCAGAAACGGAGCGACATGGAATCGAGTCTCGAAGTCGGATTTTTACGCGCGACCGAAAAGGCGGCCATCGCCGCGGCGCGCACGATGGGCTACGGCAAGCGGAAGTACTCCGACCAGGTCGCGGTCGAAGCGATGCGCGAAGAGCTGAACAAGCTGAAGATGCGCGGCGCGGTCGTGATCGGCGAGGGCGAGCGCGACAAGGCGCCGATGCTCTACGTCGGAGAGCCGCTCGGCCGCGGCTGGACCGAGGGAGAGATCTATCCCGAGGTCGACATCGCTGTGGATCCGCTCGAGGGGACGAACCTCTGCGCGACCGGTGCGGCGAACTCCATCGCCGTGCTCGCGGCGTCGGAAAAGGGCGGCCTGCTCAACGCGCCCGACATCTACATGGACAAGATCGTCGTCGGCCCGACGGCGTCGGAAGTCGTCAGTCTCTCGGCCTCGGTCGAGGAGAACCTGAACAACATCGCCGCCGCCTTCCAGCGCGACGTCGATGAGCTGACGATCGTCGTCCTCGACCGCGAGCGCCATCACGACCTGATCGCACAGATCCGCGAAGCAGGCGCCCGCATCAAGCTGATCACCGACGGCGACCTCTCCGGCGGCATCGCGGCGGCCGTCCGCGGCACCGGCATCCACGCCGCGATGGGCATCGGCGGCGCACCGGAAGGCGTCCTCACGGCCGCCGCCATGCGCTGCCTCGGCGGCAAGATGCAGGGCCGCCTCAAGCCGCTCGAGAAGTGGCAGGAAGACCGCCTCAAGTCGATGGGCTTCCAGGATCACGACAAGATCTACAACACGCAGGAGCTGGCCTCCGGCAACGACATCATCTTCTCCGCGACGGGCGTGACGGACGGCGACCTGCTCCGCGGCGTGCGCTACTTCGGCGGCGGTATCCGCGTGTCGTCGCTGTTCATGTCCCTGAAGACGAACGTCATCCGGTTCGTGGACACGATTTACCGCGAGGATGGGTCGAAGCTGGCGGTTTCGTTCACGTAACGCAAAGCGCAGGTGCATGGAGAGCGGTGGCCGAAAGCCACCGCTTTTTTTTGCCAGAAACACACGCGTAGTTTGGAGTGCGGCAGCGACGCTTCACCATCTGCCGCTTTCCCATAGCCGCAGCGACGAGCTGCG
>DASWMP010000183.1:0-20292 GCA_036399695.1 Thermoanaerobaculia bacterium
GTCGCGGCGGCTTGCATCCAGCCCACCGGCGCTCGCAAATCACCCACGCTTTTAAGCGTGACGCGACACTAGAACGTATCGAGGAGCTCTTCGAGGGTGGCGCGTTTGCAGGTGTACATCGGGGTGTCGCGCACTGTGAACTTCGAGGACTCCGTTTCGCGGAGCTCCTGGACCAGGTCGAGGAACTCCGCGGCGGAGTCGGCTTCGAAGGCCACCACGAAATCCTGATCGTCCAGGCCGAACGAATACGTCGTATTGATCTTCACGCGCGGGTACTTGTGACCGATCGCGATGTGCTCGTTCATGATGCGCTGGCGGTCCGACATCGGGAGCAGATACCAGTCGCGCGTCTTCACGAACGGATAAACGAAGAGCAGCGGCTTGAGGCCCGGGACGATCCGGAGGCGGCGACCTTCCTGCCCTTCGTGCACATGCTCGTCGACGTACTGCGAATGCTTCGTCATCGCCAGGTAGGAGAAGGGGATGTCGAGCCAGCGGCCGATCATCGAGCGGTTCAGGTCCGCCACCATCTGCTGAAAAGGCTCGAGGTCATACCCGATGCGCCAGAGCATGAAATCGACGCCCGCCTTGAGACCGACCGTCGAATACGGCAGCACCATCATGGGGCCCGTGTAACGGCGGATGATCTCCGCCAGCTTCCGTTTCGCCTCCGCCTTCACGTCTGCTGATTCGGCGCGGAAAGCGCGGTCGACCTTGAAGAAGATGAAGTTCACGAACTGCCGCTGCACGGCCTTCTCAGCGGCAGGTTGGGCTTGAGGCTCCGGACGGGTGGTGGTGGACATGGTGGGGAATTGTATCGTTGTCCGTTGCTCGTTGTCCGTTGTCCGTTGCCCGGGTTCGTTTCTGGGCTCGGTCGTCCGTCAGTGCCGGATTGGAGATCAGAAGCCGACTCGAGCAACGGACAACGAGCAACGGACAACGCGCCTTTAAACGAACGCCTGTTCTAACGGCAACCGCTGCTCCGACCACTGCAGGGGGCTCTCTCCGCCGTTCACCAGCCGGTACGGCACTGTCGGAGGAATCAGGAACACCGAGTTCGGCGTCACCGGCAGCGGCGCTTCATCGCCGAGAACGAGCTCCCCGCTGCCTGCCCAGATGTGCAGCGTGGCCGCCACTTCCGGGTGCTGCCACGTGGGGGTGGAACCGTGCGGCTCCAGCGTCCCGCGCAGGGCTACGAGCGGGGCGGGGGAGATCGTGGTGAGATGGCCGCCTTCGAACCGCTCCACATCCAGCGGCACGCGTGTCCCGTCGGAGAGCACATGGCAGCTCTCCTCCGGCAGCACGATCGAGGCGATCCGTTCCTCCATGTACTCGCGGGAGAACGATGGCGGAATCCTGCGGCCGGCGTTCTGGTCGTGGAGGCGGTCGACCATGTCCGTCGAGGTATTCGCGAACTCCTCCAGGATGCAGCCGATCACCGTGTGCACGATGCCGAGTTGATCGATGCGGAAGACGTCGCCGGGGCGAGGTGTGAAGCGGAAGCAATCGAGCGCCGGGTCGGCCTCACCGTTCATCCAGGCGCCAAAGCGGGAGGGGTCGTACACCTTCTGCCACTCCGGGTATGGACAGAGAAAGACATAGGCGCCGGGCATCGCCTCGAGGATGTGGAACACCTCCACCTTGTGCGACGTGTGCTGCTGAAAGCTGAAGCCTTCGCGCTCGTTGTGGAGGAACACCGAATAGCCGAGGGGGAGGGAGGCCTTGATCGAGTAGGACTTGAACTTCGGGATGAACCCGATCGCGTTCTGCAGCTCCGCGATGCGGCGCGCCGTCGCCGCGGAGACGGGAGGGCGAAGCGCTTGGAGCAGCAGCGTTTTGAGGCGGCGCTCGAGGCCCTCCGTTTCGTCGATGGAGCGATCCGCGCGCAGTTCCGGAACCAGCGTCGCGAGCGTCTCCAGCTCCCTCGCCGGAGTGTTGTGATTCCTGGGCATCCGCGGCGAAGTTTAACAGCGCAATCGCCTTGGTTCTTCGGTACGATGCCGCCCGAGTGAACCGGCCCGCCACCGCTCCTACGACGCCAACGGCGCGCTCGTATCAGCAGCTCCTCACCAAGCTGCTGCGGCACGGTGCCTACCCGCAACTGCGGAAGATCGTCGACAAGACGCCCCCGGCCGACATCGCTCCCGTGCTCACGCTCCTGCTCGAGGAGGACCGCAAGCGCATCCTCTCCCTCCTCATCGAAGCGGGGAAGGCCGCGCGCGCGCTCCTGCAGCTCGACGACCGCGACCGCGACGAGCTCCTCGACGACCTCGACGACTCCACGGTTGCCGCGATCTGCAGCTCGTCCGCTCCCGACGACGCGGCCGATCTCCTCGACGAGCTCGACGAAGAACGGCGCCAGGAAGTCCTCCAGCTCCTCGGCGCGACCCAGGGCGCCAAGCTCGAATCGCTGCTCGAAGGTGAAGAAGCGACCGCCGGGTCGCTGATGAATACCGAGTTCCTCGCCCTGGACGAGGACATGACCGTGGCCCAGGCCATCGAGGCCATCCGCCAGTACCCGCGCAAGGAGACGTTCTTCTACGTCTACTGTGTCGATGCGAACGGCCATCTCGTCGGTGTCCTGTCGCTGCGCAGCCTCATCCTGGCGAAGGCGAACGTCACGCTCGCCAAGGTCATGGTGCAGAGCGTCGTCCGGACGCAGATCGACTCCTCGCCCGAGGAGGTCGCGCAGATCGTGTCCAAATACGACCTGCTGTCGGTGCCTGTCGTCGACCTGCAGAACCGGCTCGTCGGCGTCGTCACGGTCGACGACGTTCTCGACGTCATCCAGGAAGAGGCGGAAGAGGATCTCCTCCATCTCGCCGGCGTCGACATCAGCGAGCGGGCCACGACCCCGGCACGCGAGTCCTTCCGGACGCGCTTCCCCTGGCTGGCGGTGAACCTCCTCACCGCCTTTGCGGCGGCCTCGGTCGTTCGCCTGTTTCAGGGGACGATCGAAAAATGGGCGGCGCTCGCTGCCTTCATGCCGGTCGTCGCCGGGATGGGAGGGAACGCCGGTACGCAGACGCTGACGGTCTTCGTCCGGGGGCTGGCGCTGGGGGAGCTGGATCCCAAGAGCTTCCGTCCGATCTGGAAGGAGATGCTGGTCGGGTTCGCTAATGGCGTGGCGAACGGGACCCTGACGTTCCTGATCGTCGGCTTCTGGACGAGTGACTGGATTCTGGCCACCATTCTCTTCACGGCCATGTGCGTCAACCTCGTGATCGCCGGTCTTGCGGGCGCGCTCGTCCCGCTGCTGCTCGAACGGCTGGGCTTCGATCCGGCGGTGGCCTCGTCGATCTTCGTGACCACTTTTACCGACGTCGGCGGCTTTTTTTCCTTCCTCGGCCTGGCGACCTTAGCCTTGCGCTACGTTCAGTCGTAAGCCTTTTCCTCGGTCACGATTTGGTGAATGGCCGTGATTCGCGGGTGAAGGAGACGTGAAGAGCACTCCGGTGGACGGAGGAGTGCGCGCAGGTTGTGGAGGAAGTTCGTGGACGCTTGTCAATAGCCGTGTTCCGCTTTTCTACGGATGAGGCCACAAAAGATCAAGTCATTGATGCGTAACGACTTGAGCATCTACGCACACCCTGTTGTGCAAAGAGCTGAAAGCCTCGCTTTTTTGCGGGTTCCAGCGATATTCACAGCGTTTTCCGCAGCGTTTTCCACACTTTCTGTGTAAAGGACGGATGACTCTCGCGGATGAATCGCGGTTCATCAGAGGTAAGGTCCACAATCGCTGAGGCTTCTCCCGCGCGGGGACCCGCATCGAGGAGGCCATCGAGTGCGTTTAGCAAATCACGTGCAAGATTTTTTGGCTCCTCGACCGGCGGTTCGCCGCTCCGATTCGCGCTGGTGGACACGAGCGGGCCCGTCCGCAGAAGCAGTTCGCGGAGCCACTCGTCGGCCGGGATGCGGACGGCCAGCGTGGACGCCCCCCGGCTGGCGGGAAGGGGAGCGGCGAGCGGAAGGATGACGGTGAGCGGGGCGGGCCAGAGCTCGCCGAGGCGGCGCAGGACGTCGTCCGAGGCGGAGATCCCGAGCGTCTGCAGTTGCGCGACGCTGGCTCCCAGGACGACGAACGGCTTCGCGTCATCCCTCCCCTTGAGCTGTGCGATGCGCGCGACGGCCCTCGCATTCGTGGCCACCGCATGCAGGCCGTAAATCGTGTCGGTAGGCATCAGAACGACGCCGCCGGCCGTGAGCAGGTGAGCAAGGGCGGGAAGCTGGTCGTGGGTAAAGTGCTGCATGGGGGAGTTATAGGCCAGAAGGGGCCATCCGGCGAAGGAGGGATGTGACTTCAGGCCGAGATCGCTTCGCAGCAATCTACGGGGATCCGAAATCGCCCGCCCTACCGCCCCACCTTCACGCCACTCTTCCCGCGGGCAATCTCCAGCAGCTCCCTCGCATGCAGCACCGCGGACGCTGGGATCGACTCGCCGCCGAGCATGCGGGCGAGCTCGTTCACCCGCTGCTCCGGTTCCTCGAGCTTGCGGATGCGGGCGCGGGTGTGGCCGGCGGCGTCTTCTTTCCAGACGTAAAAGTGGCTGGTGCCGAAGGCGGCGATCTGGGGGAGGTGGGTCACGCAGACGACCTGGTTCTTCGACGCCAGCTCCTGCAGCTTGCGGCCGACCACTTCCGCCACCCGGCCGCCGATGCCGGCGTCGATCTCGTCGAAGACCAGCGTCGCCGCCGCGGAGCGCGTCGAGTTCTTGAACAGCGCCGCGGCGATGGCGAGCTGGATGCGCGACAGCTCGCCGCCCGAGGCGATGCGCTGCATCGGCTTCGGCTCTTCGCCGCGATTTGGGGCGATGAGGATGTCGATGCGGTCGAAGCCTTCCTCGCCGAAGGCCACATGCTCGTCGCCGATCACCAGCCGCGAATCCTTGTCCGCCGCCGTGCCGGCGATGACGCGCACCGTCGTCCTCTCCATGGCCAGGTCGTTCAGCTCCCGCTGGATGGCCGTCTCGAAGTCGCGCGCCGCCTTCTTGCGCGCCGCCGACAGCTTCTCCGCATGTTTCCGGTAGCCGCGGAACGCCTCCTCTTCCGCATGCTGCAGCTTCTCGAAACTGGCGTCGTAGTCGGCCAGCTCGTCGTGCTCGTCCTGGATGCGGGAGAGGTGCTCGAGCACCGCCTCGACGGAACCGCCGTACTTTTTCTTGAGGCGCTCGATCGTGACGAGGCGGTCCTCCACCTCGTCCAGCCGTGCGGGATCGAGGCGCACCGATTCACTGAGGTTGCCGGCCGCCCGCGCCGCGTCCTGCAGGCGATAGAGGATGTCCTGCAACTCGTCAGCGAGCTGGCGGACCTCGCCGACGTCGCGGGCCAGCGGCTGGAGCAGATGCTGCGCGCGGGCGAGCTGCGAGAGGGCCGAATTCTCGTCCTCATCCAGGACCGTGAAGGCGCCGGAGGTGGCCTCGATCATCTCCCGGGCATTCGCGAGGATGCTCTTCTCGCCGCGCAGCATTTCCTCTTCCGCCGGATCGAGCCGCGCCGCGGAGATCTCGTCGATCTGATACTTCAACAGGTCGAGCCGCAGCGTGCGGTCGCGCTGCGCCGTGGAGATCTCGTGCAGCCGGTCGGCGGTGCGCTTCCACTCCGTGTAGGCCCCGCGCACGACCTCGACGGTGTCGTCGGTGCCGGCGTATTCATCGAGCAGCTCGCGGTAGCCCTGCCCGGCCACGCGCGTGTGGGACTCGTGCTGTCCATGAATCTCCAGCACCGCGTCCATCGCCGCGCCGAGCTCGCGCACCGAAAGCGGCGAGCCATTGAGCAGCACCCGCCCGCGGCCGGTGGCGGCGATCTCCCGCTTCACGATCAGCTCGACGCCGTCCGCCGACGATTCGACCTCGACCCCCAGCTCCTCCAACTGCCGCCGCATCTTCTTCGGCAGATGGAAGACCGCCTCGGCCGTCATCTTCTCCGTCCCGGCCCGGATCATGTCGCTCGAGCTGCGTGCCCCGCGAAGGAATTCGAGCGAATCGATCAGCAGCGACTTCCCCGCGCCGGTCTCGCCCGTGAGCACATTCAGCCCGGCTCCCGGCTCGATCGCAAACTCTTCCACGATCGCCAGATTGCGCACCTTCAGGTACGTGATCATCTCCGGCGAAGTGTACCTCGGAGGCAGGGCTCGGGGCTCGGGGCCCGGGGCCCGGGGCCCGGGGCTCATGCTCCGCGCAATCGGCGGCGCGGGTGGCGTCGGTAGGGCTTCTGCACGACGGACACGTCACTCGATACCGCACAGACGGGCAGCACCTTTGCTTTTAGAGCTACTGATGAGGACGAAAAAGACACTACTCGCGGTGATCCTTAGCGTGGCTGCTGCAGCGTGCAGCCGTGAAGAAGCGAAGCAGACACAGGAAAAAGCAGGCGCCGCGGTCGAACGCGCCGGTGCCAAAGTATCGGATGCGCTCGATGACGTCGCCGTCCCGGTCGGGCAGCGCGAAGATCCGCAGCAGCAGGAGAAAGAGCGCTTCGACGAGCAATGGCGCGGGCTCGAATCGTTCCGCGGCCAGGCCGCCCCGGCCGCCGTGCCGCAACAGCCGCACGGCCCCGACCAGCCGAAGCTGAACGTGCAGTTCGTGCCGCGCACGAAGGAGTCGTTCAAGGGACTCGACGCCGCCGGCATCAACGCCGCGCCGATCGCGATCCCGGTCGAAGGGGACGTCTCCGGTCCCTCGGTGCTCAAGACGCAGGTTTATCTCGACCGGGCGAACTTCTCGGTCGGTGCGCTCGACGGCCGGTGGGGACGCAACTCCGCGATCGCCATCTGGTGGTACCAGCGTACGCACGGCCTGCCGGCGACCGGCTCGGTGGACGAGGCGACCTTCCGCTCGCTCGCGATGGCCGCGGGCGGCGGTGACGCGGTCAGGCAGGTGACGCTCACCGAGGAGGACGTCAAGGGCCCGTTCGTCGAGATCCCGGAAGAGGTCTACGACCAGGCCAAGCTCGATTGCCTCTGCTACGAATCGCTGAAGGAGAAGCTGTCCGAGCGCTTCCACACAAAGCAGGACACGCTCGATCTGCTCAATCCCGAGGTGAAGTTCGGCGAGCTGAAGGCGGGCGACACCGTCTGGGTGCCGAACGTGCGCACGGAGGTGACGGAGGACCGCGGCGACATCGCCCGCATCGTGATCTCGATCGCCGGCAACACGTTCAACGGCTACGACGCGCAGGGGAACCTCGTCTTCCACAGCCCGACGACGCTCGGCTCGAAGTACGATCCGTCGCCGCGCGAGACGCTCGAGATCAAGAAGGTCACCTTCGATCCCTGGTTCCACTACCAGCCGAAGCTGTTCCATGAGGTGCCGGACGACGAGCCGGAGGCGAACCTCCACCCCGGCCCGAACTCACCGGTCGGCGTGGTCTGGATCGCGCTCAGCAAGCCGCACTACGGCATCCACGGTACCGGCAGCCCCGACTCGATCGGGTATGCGTCGTCGCATGGCTGCGTCCGTCTCACGAACTGGGACGCCCGCGAAGTGGGGCATCGCGTGAAACCGGGCGTAGTGGTGGAGTTCGTGGACACGCGCGCCAAGAAAGCGGAGCAGTCGGCGTCGCGGTAAGGCTCTGATCTCGGAGTGCGGTGGCGGTGAGCCGCCGCTCTCCGAGATTGCTACGCGTTTACGCGATTGCGTCCCGCAGCATCTCCGCCGTCACCGGCGGAGTTTTCATTTTGCCCAGCAGCGTCAGTGAGACCGACTCCGGATCCACCACGGTCTGGGCGATGCGCTGGATGTCTTCGAGCGAGACCGCGTCGATCTGGCGAATGATCTCGTCCGGGGTGTACTGCTCGCCGAAGTAATACTCCTGGCGCGCCAGGCCGGACATGCGGCTGACGGTCGATTCGAGCGACAACAGGATCGAGCCTTTGAGGTGCAGCTTCGCGTCGGCGGCTTCGCTCGGCGTGACCCCTTCGGCCTTGACCTTCTTCATCTCCGCCAGAGTGATGTCGATGACGCGGCGGAGGTTCTTCGGCGCGCAGGCGGCGTAGACGGCCTCGTAGCCGCCGTTGAGATAGCCGTTGTGGTACGAGACGATCGTATAGACGAGCCCTTCCTGTTCGCGGACGCGCTGAAACAGGCGTGACGACATCCCGCCGCCGAGGATCGTGTTGAACAGCGCGGCGGCGTAGCGCTCCTGCCCCTGCTGCGGGTAGCCGCGCATGCCGAGACAGAGGTGGACCTGCTCGAGCTCCCGCTTCTCGCGGAAGATCACGTGCTGCGCCGGCGTCGGCGCGGACCAGTCGCGGCGCAGCGGCGTCCGGGTGTCTGCCGGGAAATGCTTTTCGAGGAAGGGGAGGAGGTCTTCGATGCGGACGTTTCCGGACGCGCAGAAGATCAGGTTCGACGGGTGGAAGGTCTCGGCGTAGTGCTCGAGGATCTTCTCCCGGCTGAGCCGGTTCACCGTCTCCTCGGTACCGAGGATGGGCCGGCCAAGCGGATGGTCGGGCCAGAAGGCGGTGACGAAGAGCTCGTGGACGAGATCGTCCGGCGTGTCCTCGACCATCTTGATCTCTTCGAGGATCACGCCCCGCTCCATCTCCACGTCGGCATGGGTAAAGCGCGGCGCGGCGACGATCTCGGTCAGCAGGTCGAGGGCGGTGTGGACCTGCTCGTCGAGCACGTGCGCGTAGAAGGAGGTGTACTCCTTGCCGGTGAAGGCGTCGACGTCGCCGCCGAGAAGGTCCACCACCCGTGCGATCTCGGCCGTGTTGCGGTTCTCCGTCCCCTTGAAGACGAGATGCTCGAGAAAGTGCGACGCCCCCCCATGCTCCTCCGACTCGACCGCCGACCCGCTGCGCAGGTAGTACCCGAGCGCCACGGAGCGGACGTAGGGAAGGGTCTCCACGATCACCGTGAGCCCGGAAGGAAGAACGACTTTCGTGACGCCGTCGAGATTACGGTTCATGCGGCGTGGATTGTACGCGGAGGATTGGGCGCCAGGCGCGAGAGTACAATGGTGGCGATGCAGGATGTGCCGCTCGTCTTCATCTCGCATTCGTCCACCGATACCTGGGTAGCGAAACAGATCGCGGCACATGTCCGAGCTTGTGGTGCTGAAGTCTTTCTGGATGAAGCGGATATCGCTCACGGCGATGATTTCGAAGGCAGGATCGTCCAGGCTGCCAAGGCCGCAACCGAACTGATCGTGTTACTCACACCCTGGGCGATGAACCGGCCCTACATTTGGCTGGAAATCGGCGTGTTCTGGGGAGATCAGAAGAGGATGGTCGGAGTCCTGCACGGTATGACGGCGAAGGCGTTCACGGCAGATGAGCAAACGCCGGTAGTGCTTAAACGCCTGAGTCTCGTAACGTTAAATGACGTCGAAACGTACTTTGAGCAGCTCCGGGCTCGTGTGACCCAGTGGAAGACCGATCATGCCTGACCGTAAAACAGATGTGTTCATCTCTTACGCAAATGAAGATGCGCGCCTTGCGCAGCTCCTCGCGGGTGTGTTCAGGCGTTCGGGCGTGGAGGCATGGCTCGCGGAAAGCGCTCTGACACCTGGTTCCGATTGGCAGCAAGAGCTCGTGAAGCATCTTGAAAGTGCGAACGTGTACGTCCTGCTGGTCACGCCGAGCTATCTTCAGTCACGCTGGGGCAACTTCGAGATGGGTGTGGCGCTCGCCCGTGCTGCGTCCGGAGATGTCACCCTGCTGCCGGTGACGTTCGGGATCTCTCAGAAAGATTTGCCGTGGGCACTGCGATCGGTTCAGGCGTTTTCGCTCGACAAGAACGATCCGGCAGACGTGCCGAAGGCTCTGGAAACAGCCCTTCGCAAATCAGCCTGACGCCGCCTACGTCACTCGTCGCCAGCAGGTCCATAGGTCCATCGTTCCCCGCGCCCCTACTTGCTCATCGCCAGCGCGTTGTTCTTCATCATGATCTCGTTGCGGAGATCATCCACCGTGAAGCTCCACTGCTCGTAGGTGTCGGCGCCGTTGAGGGAGATGAAGCTCTGGCCGGTTTTGCCGCCGGGGCGGACTCCGGCGAAGGGGCCGGTGGTGTTGTTCGCGTTGCCGGGCTGCTGGCCCTGGCTCGGGTTGAGCGGACGAGGCTGCTGCGTCGTCGGCGGCCGGACGCCGGGCGGGAGCTGGCCGGCCTGCTGCTGGCCGGGGGGGATGAGGATCCAGTCCATCTCGCCGGTGAGGGGGTTCTCGAGCTCGCCGTCGCCGCGGATGAGGCGGGGCTGACGTGCTTCCTGGATCTGCTTGAGGCCGACCGGAAACGTCTTGTGCTTCTCCTGGAAGGCGTAGATGGCGCGTGCGTACTGGCGCATGATGAAGATCGTCTGCCGGTCACGGTCGCGGGCCATGACCATGGACCACTGGTCCGGCACCGTGTAGGCGACGAAGATGGCGATGATCGTCAGGATGACGAGCAGCGCCGCGAGAGTCATCCCTGACTCAGAGGTCCGTGTAGGGGACATTGTCGAGCGTGGTTCCTTCGGCCTTGCTCTTCACGTCGATCACACCCGGACCCTGCATCTGCGCGTCCGGATTCGGATCCGCCATCTGCTCCGGATCAGGCGTGTCCATCACCTGCTCCCAATCCTCCTGGTCGGTGATCGGGTCTTTCGGGATGCGGCGTACGTAGTTCGGCACGAGCTCGTTGAGATCCGTCGGGTAGCGCTGCTTGTCGGCGTAGAAGTTGTCGATCGCCTTGCGCAGGTTGAAAAGGTTGTCCTTCAACGCTGCCTCGCGCGCTTTCCGCTGCGCGTGCTTGACGTTTACCAGGGCCACCGACGCGAGGATGCCGATGATCGTGACGACGACCAGCAGTTCGATCAGTGAGAAGCCGCGCTGCGCTCTGAGTTTCTTCATCGGGATCACCACTCGTTGTAATGCGTCTTGCCGTCGAGTGCGAGCGCCGTCGACGTCGAATGTATTTCGAACACGTTGCGGCCGTCGGTCGACGACGTGTCGGGGGAGTCGGTCGTCGACTTCGTGTTCCACTCGTTCTTGCCGGTCATCGGGTCGATGAGGTCACGTTCGCGCAGCAGACGGACCGTCCGGCCGTCCGCGAGCTTGATGCCCTTCATGAGCTCCTCGAGGTCCTTCGGATAGCCGTCGGAACCGAGAGCCTGCATCTGCGCCGGACGGGCGCCACCCTGCACGCCACCGGCCTGCGGGTTCGCCTGCATCGTCATGAGGTCATGGTACCGGTCGATCGCCTCGGTGACCTTCCGCAGACGGTCGCGCAACTCGATCTCCCGCTGGCGGCGGATGCTGAAGCGCGCCACCGGCAGGGCGACCGAGGCAAGAATCCCGATGATCGCCACGACCGTGATGAGCTCGGCGATTGTGAATCCTTTGCTGTTGCGTAAGCGGCTGAGCATGATTCGATATCCGATTGCCGATTGCCGATTGCCGATTGCCGATTGCCGATTTCCGAGTCCCCGTTCCGGGCTTCTCCCGGAATCGGATCGCGGAAATCGAATCCCGCGTCTCTACTCCACCCGTACCTTGCCACCCGTAACAGCGGCGACTACCTGATCCCCTCCCGCGGCGCGGAAATCGGGTGCTTCGAGGACGAGGAACGTCTCACCCTGCAGCCCGCCGTGCACGCGGAACGTGACGACTTCACCGCCGCTCTGGAACCGCAGCGGCATCTTGTCGGACGACGTGATCTTGATGGTGCCGGTATCGCGGTTCACCGTGACGACCGGCGGCTTCTGCGGATCGATTGAGATCGCCGAGCCGAAGATGACGTCGGTGACGTCCATCGAGCGGGGATCGAAGTGGAACATCAGCTCGGTCGCGCTGAGCCCGTCGAGGTCCATGCCCACGACGCTCCAGAGACGGGAGTCGCCTGGCTTGAGCGACACGGCCGAGGGCTGCGGAGCCAGGCGCGGCGAGAGGCGGAGCGCCGCTTCGAGCGGCAGCTCCTGCTTCGCGGCTTCGGTCTGCAGCGCGGCTTTCGGCACCGGGGCATTGCCCTGACGGTCGATGTTCGCTTCCGGATTCGGCGGCGGAGCCGGCTGCGGCTGCGGACGGTTGCGGAACGGATCGTTCGGCGCGCCGCCGGAAGCCGGCGCCGGCGGAGCCGGGGTGCTCGTGTTCGGGTTCAGCCCGTCGGGGATGATGTAGTTGCCCGGTTCACCGTCAGAGGCGAGCGGCATCCCGGCCGTGGCCGGATTGAACGTCGGCGCGCTACGCTGCGGGGCGAACGGATCGGTGCCCGCCTGCGACTCGATGCGCGGGCTGACGCCGCGGAACGTCAGGTTGTTGGTCGTGCCGACCCACATCGGCGCGAGGTCTTCCTCGGTGATGTCGGCGATGCGGATGATGTGCGGCGTCATCGTGAGCATCAGGTCGGTGCGCGAGGCCGTCTTGTGGTTCTTCGTGAAGAGGCGTCCCAGGAAGGGGATGTCCCCGAGGAACGGCGTCTTCGAGTCGCTGTTGGTGTTGTTTTCCTGAATCAGACCGGCGAGGAAGTTCGTCTCACCGTCCTTGAGGCGGATCGTTGCTTCGATCGTGCGGGTGTTGAAGGTCGGGAGCGTCTGGCCATCCGAGGTGGTCGGCGAATCGCCGACGTCCGAGACTTCGACCGTCAGCTTCAGCGTGACCTCGCGGTTGTGGTGCACGCGCGGCTCGATCGCGACCTTGATGCCGACGTCCTGGTACTGGTACGACGTGACGTTGCCGTAGGCACCGCCGGCGCTGCCGGTGTTGATCGAGGGGAACGTCGACACCGGAACCGGCACGCGGCGGCCGATGTGGAGCGTCGCCTTCTCACCCTCGGAGATGCGCAGCTCCGGATTCGCCAGCGTCTCCGAGTTCGACATGCCTTTGACGAAGGCGTAGGAGATGCTCGGGATCGTGAAGGAGTAGGAGCCGATGCCGATGGGGCGGATGGAGCTGACGGTGCCGCCGGCGATCGGCGTCAGGACGGTGTTGCCCTTGTCGTCCACCGTCTGCCGGTTGGCGACGGAGCTGCCTTCGAGGCCCGTGATGAAGGCGCCGATGTCCTGGTTCTTGTTGAGGTCGAGCTGCAGCAGCTCCACCTGGACGACGACTTCGGCCTTGGCCTTGTCGTTCGCCTCGATGATCTTCTCGGCGATGCGGACCTTGTCGGCCGTGTCGCGGATCGTGATGGCGTTGAGCGCCTTCAGCGGGAAGACGTTGCGCGCTTCGATCATCGTACGGACGACGTTCGTGACCTGCTCGGCGTCGCCGTTCGACAGGTAGAACGTGCGGATGACGAGGTCCTCGTAGTCGCGGCGCGCCTGCGGGTTGTCCGGGACGACGATGATCGTCTTCTCGTCCAGCACCTTGTAGAAGTGATTGGCGGCCTGCATGACGCGCTCGAGAGCCGCCTGGGCCGTCACGTCGCGGAGCTCGATCGTGATGCGGTCGTCCTTGACCGCCTGATCGAACAGGACGTTGATGCCGAAGGCGTTGCCGAGGGCGCGGTAGATGTCCTTGACGGGCGTCTCGCGCGGGAAGGAGAGGGAGATCGGATCGTCGGAAGCGGGATTGAGCGTCGGCGGCTGGGCCTTGCTGACGTTCGCCTTCGTCCGCTTCTTCATCTCGTCGATCGTGATCTGCTGGTTGGCGGCGTTGTGGTGCTGCTGGATGATGGCCACGGCTTTCCCGAACTCGACAGCCGCGAATTCGTTCGTGTGGTCCAGCTTCACCGTCAACTGCAGCTCGGTCGCGGCCATCTGCGCGAGGCGCAACTGCTCTTCACCCGTCGCCCGCTCGGCGGAGGAGAAGAGCGTCTTGCCTTTCTCGAAGTGGGCGCGCGATGCTTCGCGCTTGGCCCGCTCGAGGGCGATCTGGAACTGGCGGTTATCCGGCGTGATCTCGAGAGCTTTTTCGTATTCGACGACCGCGGTGTCCCAATCCTTCGTGCTCTCGGCGCTCTTCGCTTTCTGATACGAGTTGTAGCTCGCGCAGGAGAAGAGCAGCGGCAGCGTGAGGGCGGCGGCTGCGGCGGTGATTTTCAGTCGATTCATTGATTGGTCCTGACGCTGAATTGATGGCTGTCTCTGTGACGCCTCAATCAGCCAAACGTCACTACTGACTTCCGAGCGGAATGGTCTTTCGCTGGTCGGGAGGGAAACCGACGAAGCCGATCTCCACCGATTCGAGGCCGATGCGGCGGAGCACGAACTTCCCTTCGATGATGTCGCCGACGCGTGCGTTGACGATGTCGCCGTCGCGCGCGAAGGTGGCGATCGGATTTCCCTGGTTCCCGAACGTACCGATGTACTTGTAGGTGAACTGCGGCAGCGGTGGCGGCGGCGGAGGAGGCGGAATCTCCGTCTCCGTTTCGCACGCGGTGCCGATGCCGTCGCGGTCGATGTCCTGCTGATCCGGATTCGCGCTGCTGACGCAGTTGTCGCGGAAGTCCGGCACTCCGTCACCGTCCTGGTCGGGCGGCGGCGGGGGAGGCTTGACGGGGGGCGGAGGAGGAGGCGGGGGCGGTTCCTTGTAGGCGAAGAGGTTGCGGCGGCTCTCGTAAGTGCCGCTCTGCGCCTCGAGCCATTCGAGATGGACGACCGGGTCACCGCTCTGCGTCGCGGCGGGCAGGGCTCTGCCGCCCGGCGCGGCGTTGGCCGAACGGGGCGGGGTACGCGGCTGCGGAGTGGTCGTCGCCGCGGGAGCCGTCGTCGGCCCGTCCGGGGCCGCGAAGGTATAGATCGCGAAAACGGCGACGAGCACCAGCGCCGCGAAAAGCCAGGTTTTCCAGTTCATCCAGTCCATCACAGGCGTTGCGCCGCGCCAGCCGGGTCCGGCGTGTCGCGGAAAAGCGTCCTCACGTTCAGTCTCATCGTCAGCGCCTGGCCCTCCTGGGCGTTGAGTCCGAGCTCCTGAATGATGACGAATTGATTCGACAGCTCCAACAGATTGATCAGACGCCGAACCTGCTGATAAGTGCCTTCGACGGTGAACGAAATCCCGACCTCGGTTGCATCGATCCCGCTCCGGCGGCGCTCGGCGGAGGTCGATCCTCCGGTGCCGCGCGAGCTGACCTTCGTATCAGCGGCTGTCTGCACGAACGTGTACGACTTCGGCACGAGGCTGCTGGCGACGGCCAGACGTTTGACTTCGACGATCAACGGCGTCAGGCGCTCGGCCTGCGTCGACCAGTGTTTCGTGTAGACGACCTGCACGTCGCTCTCGACCTTGCGGTAGGCGGCCAGGCGCCGCTCGGCGGCAATGCGCTCGCCGCGGGCCGTGCTCAGCGTCTCCTCGCTCTGCTGCAGACGCTCGTCGAGTGAGTCGAGGCGCTGCTTGTACTGCACGCGGTAGGTGAAGAAGAAGACCGTGTTCGCTGCCAGCAGGAGGCCGAGAATGGCCAGCAGGATTCGCTTTTCGCGCCAGATCATTCGCTCACCTTTGCCGGTTCCACTTCATGACGGGTGGCCGGACGATACTCGACCGTGAGCGAGAAGACATAGACGTTCTCGTTCTGCAGCGTCTCGGTGGAGGGGAACGGGTTGTGGAACGCGGCGTCGCGGCCGAAGCGCTCCATGGTCGTCACCAGGCCGTCGGCCGACTTCGCCTCGAACTGCAACTGCAGCATGACGCGGCCGGTGTCATCGTCCACGCTGGGGGTGATCGAGATCAGGCGGACGTCGTCGACGACGACCCCTTCGAGATGATCGAGCAGCTCGCTCCAGGAGAAAGCCCGCTCGGCCAGCTTGGCGTTGATGAAGCGGGTCTGGCGGTCGAGTTTCGCGAGATCGATCTGACCGATCTGGCGCTTGACCACCTCGGCGCGGTTGCGCTCCTGCGCCGCGGCGGCGTCCTTCTGGTCGATCCTCGCGCGGGTGGCGCGGGTTTCGTGCCGGTAACGGTACCAGGTGTCGAAGTTCGTCAGAGCCATGAAGGCGATGATGAGCGACAGCACCACCACGACGGCGTAGACCGGCCGGTTGTCCCGATAGGGACGGGATGCGAGATTCAGATGGATCGGCTTCACGCGGTGAAGACTCCTGTGCAGGCGGTCAGCTCGGCGTCGACCCCGGGGAGGTCGATCGTCGACGACTCGACGTAATCGCGGAGCGCGATGCGCCGCACCGGCGCTCCGAACTCCGACTCCAGTGCCGCGGAGACGTCACCGTCGATGCGGTTGCCGGCGAGATAACACTGCTGGAAGTCCTGCGCGCTCATGGTGTCGCGCAGGTAGGTTGCGGAGAGGCGAAGCTCCTGCTGCAGCGTGCGGTCCGCGTTGAGATTTCGCGAGCGGATGAACAGCGGCTGCGCGCCGCGGAAGACCGCGGTGGTGAAATCGGTGTCGCGCACGTAGACGAACAGGCGATCCCTCGGCGTATCGGCCTCGCGCACGGCGATGGCGTTCCAGATGTTCAGCCCCACCGGCTCGACGAGGATCACGTCGATGCCGGCGGCGGCGAAGAGCCGTTCGATGGCGGACAGCGTCTTCTCGACGGCGCTCAGCACCATCACCTTGACGCTGCCCTGCACGCGGCTCAGCACCTCGTACGCCACGCGCATCGACTCCGGCGCGATCGGGAGCGAGCGCTTCAGGCTCCAGCGCACCACTTCCGCCGCTTCGTTGTGATTCGACGGCAGCGCCGGCAGGTCGATGATGTTGATGCGGAACCAGGAGTCGGGGAGCAGCAGCGATACCTTGTCCCAGCGTCCCGATTCGTTCCGCAGGCGCTTGAGCGCCTCGGCGAGCGAGCTTTCGTTCGTCAGCTCGGGCGTCACGACCGCCGGGGAGAAGGTGTCGGCCGCCAGGCGGTACTCCTTCGCCTGCGAGATCCGCGGCCCGCTCTTGCCGCGGCCGAGGCGCGCGTGCAGCAGAGAGCCGGAGTCGAGGACGATGACGTCGGATGGATAAGTTCTGGCCATGATTTTGGTCTACTCGACGAACGTGACCTTGTTGATCTCGCGCAACGTCGTCTGTCCTTCCATGACCTTGAGCAGCGCCGACTCGCGAAGGAAGGTCATGCCTTCCTCTTTCGCGGCCTTCTTGATCTCCGAAGCGGGACGGCGGTCCAGAATCATGCTCCGGATACGATCCGAGAGATCGAGAAGTTCCGAGATCGCCGAACGGCCGTGGAAGCCCGTGCCGTTGCACTCGAGGCAGCCGGCGCCCTCGTAGAACACGCGGCCACGATACTCCTCCGGGTCGAGACCCGACTCGGTGATGAAGTCGTCCTTGTACGAGACCTCGTGCTTGCAGTGATCGCAGATGCGGCGCACGAGGCGCTGCGCGAGCACGCAGTTGAGGGCCGACACGAAGTTGTAGAGATCGACCTTCATGTTCAGGAAGCGGCCCAGGACGTCGACGACGTTGTTGGCGTGGACGGTGGTGAACACGAGGTGGCCCGTGAGCGCCGACTGGACGGCGATCTGCGCCGTCTCCTCGTCGCGGATCTCACCGACCATGATCTTGTCCGGGTCGTGGCGGAGGACGGCGCGCAGGCCGCGGGCGAAGGTCAGCCCCTTCTTCTCGTTCACCGGGATCTGCGTGATGCCGCGGAGCTGGTACTCGACCGGGTCCTCGATCGTGATGATCTTGTCGTCCGGCGACTGGATCTCGGAGAGCGACGCGTAGAGCGTCGTCGTCTTGCCCGAGCCGGTCGGGCCGGTGACCAGCACCATGCCGTACGGCTCTTTGATGAACTTGCGGAAGCGGTTCAGCATCCCCTGGTCGAAACCGAGGATGTCCAGGCGCAGGCTCTTGAACTCCGAGCTCATCGACTCCTTGTCGAGAATACGGATGACGCTGTCCTCGCCGTGCGCCGTCGGGACGATCGAGACACGGAAGTCGATCGTGCGGCCGGTGATGCGCAGCTTGAAACGGCCGTCCTGCGGGACGCGCTTCTCGGCGATGTCGAGCTCGGACATGACCTTGATACGGGAGATGATCGTCGAGTGATGGCGCTTGTCGATCGGCTCGAGCGCTTCGTAGAGCACGCCGTCGATGCGGTACTTGACCACGACCTCGTTGTCGCGCGTCTCGATGTGAATGTCCGAGGCGCGGCGCTGGATGGCGTTGAAGACGATCGAGTCGACGAGCTTGATGATCGGCGACGAGTCCGTTGCCGTGATCGAGTCGATCGTCAGCGTCTCTTCGCCGTCCTCCGTCTCCGAGACGAGCTGCATGCGGAAGCCTTCGGTGGCTTCGTCGAGGACGCGCTGCGTCGACTCGGACTTTTGCAGTTTCTCGCGGATGGCGGGGGGGGAGGCCACCTTCACCTTCAGCGGCGCGCCGAGGAGGAGCTCGAGCTCGTCCAGCTTCAGCACGTCCGTCGGATCGCCCACGACCACGGCGATGTGGCCGTTCTCGCGGCGCTCCGGCAGGAACTGATAACGGATCATCAGGTCGAGCGGGATGTCCCGGAAAAGACTGTGGTCGATCGAGAAGTGCTCGAGATCGACGTACGGGAAGCCGTACTGCTCGGCGAGACGCTGGGCGCGCGTCGCCTCACCCGACGGATCGGCGCTCTTGTAAAGGCTGCGGTTCGGATCTGCCACCATATAGTCGTTTTCCGTTTTCCGTGGTCCGTTGCCCGTACTCCCGAGGCCCTCACGGACGACGGAAAACGGACAAAGAACAACGCGTGATCATTGGCCGCCGCCCACCGAGGAGAGCTCGAACAGCGGAAGGTAGAAGGCGTATAGCAGAACGGCGATGACCAGACCCATCCCCACGAGAATCAGCGGTTCGAGCGCCGAGACCATGCGGGAGAGCCTGGATTCGATTTCTTCGTCGTAAAACTCGCTGACGTTCGCAAGCATTTCCGTGAGCGCGCCGGTCGATTCGCCCACCTTGATCATCTCGACCGCGAGGTCCTGGACGACTTTCGTGTGCTCGAGCGAGCGCCACAGTGGCTCCCCCTCCCGCACGTTCTGCACGATGCCGGCGATCTTCGTCGAGACGAGCTGATTCGTGATCGACTGCGAGGCGATCTCGATGGCCGGGACCATCGGCGTGCCGCCGGCCAGGAGCGTGCCGAGCGACTGCGTGAACTGCATGATGGCGAACCGGTCGAGGATGCCGCCGACCAGCGGGATGCGCAGCTTCATCCGGTCCCACGTCAGGCGGCCGCTCTCCGTTCCCACCCAGCGGCGAACCAGCACCACGGCCGCCACGACGGCAATCAGCACCAAAACGATGTTGTCCCGCAGTGAGGTCGAGAAGCTGATCATGAACTGCGTGAACCACGGCAGCTCGGCGCCGAAGCCGGTGAAGAACTCGGCGAATTTCGGGATGACGTAGGTCAGCATGACGAAGACCATGACGCCCGAAAGCCCGACGAGCACGGCCGGATAGACGAGAGCGCCGACCACCCGCTTGCGCAGGGCGACGATCATCTTCTGATAGCGGAGAAAGCGGCGGAGCACCCCCTCGAGGTCGCCGGAGCGCTCGCCGGCGCGGATCGACGTGGAGTAGATCGGGGGGAACATGTCGCCGAAAGAAGCGAACGCGTCCGAGAGGGCCACACCCGATTTGATCTGCTCCCGGATGTTCTCGAGCACTTCCTTGAAGCGGAGGTTCTTCTGCCGCTCGAGCATGACGTCGAAGGACTGAAGGATCGGCAGGCCGGCTTTGACCAGGGCCAGGAGCTCCTGGTTGAAGAGGAGGAAGCGCTCGGTGGAGATGACCTTGCGGCCGCGGGGGAGGAAGTCGCGGAACGAGACGGAGCCGCGCTTCGCCTCGAAGACGTGCAGCCCCTGACGGTTCATTTCCACCTGCGCGGCACGCAGGTTGGCCGCCGCCACGCGACGCTCGACGACGTCGCCCTCGGGCGTCCCCACTCTCATGATGAATTCAGGCATTTCGGCTTTCCGTTCGACTCTGTGACCGCACCTTGGGACGGCCAGCGTCCGGAAAAGTCACCTCGGCGGTGGGTGTGCGGAATCACCCAAACGGCGCCGGACGATTTCCGATTTCCTCCAAAGAGATTTGCCCGCGATGGAAGGCCGGAGCGCAGGAGCATAACACCCTGCCGAATCAACGTTTAGCACCGGTCTGGAGTGCGGTGCCGCCCTCCAGACCGGTGTCGCCCGGCAGTTCGAAGCCCGCCTCGGCGCGCTCCATCGTCGTAGCCCGGGCGTAAGCCCCAATCATCTCGGAGTGCGGTGGCGAACGCCACCGCTCTGGTACATGTGTAGAAGAGCGGTGGCGTGCGGAGGGTGTCTCAAAACGGAGCGCACACACTCTGATGGCCTAGAAACCGGCGCCTGCGGGCGCAGACAGACAAGAGTGTCTGTCCCACCAAGAATGCCAGCGTGCCCGCGGGTGCCCGATATTCGGCGGAATCTGAATGTGGGACAGACACTCCTGTCTGTCCGCGCCCGCA
>DASWMP010000184.1:0-13159 GCA_036399695.1 Thermoanaerobaculia bacterium
ATCGGGCACCCGCGGGCACGCTGGCATTCAATGTGGGACAGACACTCTTGTCTGTCTGCGCCCGCAGGCGCCGGTTTCTAATCAGGCCATCAGAGTGTGTGCGCTCCGTTTTGAGACACCCTCCGCACGCCACCGCACTCCGAGATCGCGCTGGCGCCCTGCGTAGGAACTGCACCTCCCTCCCGCACCGTGTACACTGCGCGCCCGCGGCGAAGCCGGTCGCGGTGCCAGCCATGTCCCGTCGTCTCGTCTTTCTCCTCGCCTTCGCCGGCGGCGCCACCGTCGCCAACCTCTACTACTCCCAGCCGCTGCTGGCGATGATCGCCGCCGAACTGAACGTGCGATCCGCGGCCGTCTCCTTCGTCTCCACGGCCACGCAGCTCGGCTACGCCGCGGGATTGCTCCTGCTCGTGCCGCTCGGCGACGTCGTCGAACGGCGGCGGCTCATCGTCACGACGACGGCCTGCATCGTCGCCGCGCTGCTCCTCGTCGCCGCCTCGCAGTCGCTGCCGTGGCTCATCGTCAGCAGCATTCTCCTCGGCGCCGCGACGATCGTGCCGCAGATCATCATCCCGTTCGCCGCGCACCTGGCGCGCGATGAGGAACGTGGCCGCATCATCGGCACGGTGATGAGCGGCCTGCTCATCGGCATCATCCTTTCGCGCTCGGTCAGCGGCGTCCTCGCGTCCATCGCCGGCTGGCGGGCGACGTATCTTCTCGCGGCCGGGGGGATGGCGCTGCTCGCCATCGTCCTGCGGCTGGCGCTGCCGCTCGAGCCGCCCGACGTCGTGTTGCGGTACCGCGAGCTGCTGCGGTCGATGGGCGGCGTGGTGCGCAGCCAGCCGGTGCTGCGACGCCATTCGCTCATCGGCGCGTGCGGCTTCGCCGCCTTTACCATCTTCTGGACCGCGCTCGCCTTTCACCTGCACGATCTCTCCCCCGCTTACGGCACCGCGACCGTCGGCGCGTTCGGCATCGTTGGTGTTGCCGGCGCGCTCACCGCGCCGATTGCCGGACGGGTGGCCGAGCGTTTCGGCCCGCGCGTGATGAACGGCAGCGGCCTGGCGATGATCGTCCTCGCCTTCGCCGTCATGTTCCTCGGCTCGCGGTCGCTCATCGCGCTCGGCGCCGGCGTCATCCTGCTCGACGCCGGCCAGCAGGCCAGCCACATCTCCAACCAGACGCGGATCTTCGGCCTCGACGCCTCGCTGCGCAACCGGCTGAACGCCATCTACATGGTCACGTTCTTCTGCGGCGGCGCCATCGGCTCGCTCGTCGCCGGCTACGCCTGGGAGCACGGCGGCTGGTGGGCGGTCTGCGCGAGCGGCGCGGCCTGCGCGCTCGCCGGGATGGCCGTGCTGTTCGGATATGCTCCGTCTCATGATCGAACGGAGTGAACAAGACGGCATCCTCACCCTGAAGCTGGCGCACGGCAAAGTCAGCGCGCTTGACCTCGAGCTGCTCGAGGCCCTCAGCCGCGCGCTCATCGAGGCCGGCGAATCGGACGCGCGCGCGGTCATCCTCACCGGCACCGGGTCCTCCTTCTCGGCCGGCGTGGACCTGTTCCGCATCGTCGACGGCGGCCCCGATTACGTCGAGCAGTTCTACCCCGCGCTGAGCCGCATGTGCGTCGACCTCTTTTCGCTCGCCAAGCCGGTCGTCGCGGCGGTGAACGGCCACGCCATCGCCGGCGGCGCCGTGATGGCCTTCGCGGCCGATTACAAGCTGATGGTGGCGGACAAGGCCCGCATCGGCGTCCCCGAGCTGCTGGCCGGCGTCCCGCTCCCCCCGTCCGTCATCGAGGTCCTCCGCTTCGCCTTACCGCCGCAGCACCTGCAGGCGATGGTCTACACCGGCCGCACAGTCACCGCCAGCGAAGCCCAGCAACAAGGCCTCATTGACGAAGCCGTGACCGCCGAAGCGCTCCTCCCTCGCGCGCTCGAAGTGGCCACCCAGCTCGCCGCGCTGCCGCCGGAAGGCTTCCGCCTCGCCAAACGCCAGCTCCGCGACAAAGCCCTGACCTGGTCCAAACGCTACATCGGAGAATTCGACCGCGACGCCATGGCGCATTGGAAGACGCCCGAGACGCACGCGCGCATCCGGGACTACCTGGCCCGGACCGTGAGGAAGTAGGGCCCCCCGCCCGGCCGGTTGGTGGGTGTTGGTTGTTGGTTGTTGGTTGTTGGTTGTTGGTTGTTGGTTGTTGGTTGTTGGTGCTCCGCTCTGCGAAGAGCCTCGTGCAGCGCAGCACCAAAAACCAACAACCGGCCGGGCGGGCGGGGCCCCTCACCACGCCACGCGCTCGCGTGATTGGCGCCAGCGGTAGCGGCTCGCCACGATCGTGTTGGGCTCGCGCGCTTGCTCCAGCAGGCCCAGCGCTTCGCGGAGCACGCGGGTCTGCAGCCAGCGGTTGAAGGGGTTGCCGAACGGGGCGCCGTACGGGAAACGCACCGTGAGCGCCTCGGCGAAGAGCCGCTTCTCCCTCCCCATCACATGGAGGATGCGCTTGACCGGGTGCACCGGCGGCTCGTCGAACCGGGCGATGTTCTCTTCCGGACGCACCGTCAGCAGCAGGTGGCCGCGGGCCATGAGCCGCGGACTGCCGTCCGGCGCCGGCACGTAATGCGTCGTCGTGTACTCCTCGGGGATCGGAAACTGCGCGTAGTTGAGGATCAGCCGCTCGAGGTAGCCGCCGGCGTCGATGCCCTTCAGCAGCCCCTGGTCCCGCAGGCCGCGCACGTAGCGGATGCGGTCGTCGATGTGGATCAGGGGCATCTTCGTCAGCAGCGTCTCGATTGCGCGGCCGGCACGCCGAGCTCGTGCAGCGCGCCGCGCACCTCGTCGATGTTCCTCCACCCCGTCGAGCTGCCGGAGAGCGTCCGCAACGCCGCACGCGGGGTGATGGACACGCTTCGCCTGGTCTGCGGCTCGATGGACCTGCGTCTCACGCCCGAGGGCGAGCTCGTGTTCCTCGAAGTGAACTCCGGCGGCAGCTTTCTCGAGCTACAGAAGGCGCTGAACGTGCCCATCGCCGACATGCTGGCCGAGCTACTGGTGACGCGAGCCCGGACCGTCGAGCTGCCGGACACCCAGCCCGCCGTACTGCCGCTCGCCGCTGTCGTGGCCAACGAAGTCGAGGGGGCAGATCGGCTCTTCGACTTCGAAGCGGGCCTCGACAGCATGCGCATGGCCATGCGCATGCTCATCCCCACCGCCAGCGCGGTCGAGATCGAGCTGGACGCCCGGCAGCAGGAAATGCTGCTGGCCAGGTCCGGCATCCGCGCCAGCCGCGCGCGGCTCGACCTGCACACCCACGTGCTCGTCCCCATCCGCGAGTGAGACCGGCCACCGGCCACCATCACCGGCCACGGCTCACATATTGATCATGTGCCCCTCCAGCCCATGAATCGCTTCCTTGAGAGCTTCACTCAGGGTGGGATGGGCGTGGACGTTGCGGGCCATCTCGGTCGTGGTCAGCTCCCACTGCTGGGCGAGCGTCAGCTCGGGGAGGAGCTCGGTGACGTCGGGGCCGATCAGGTGGCCGCCGAGGAGCTCGCCGTACTTCGCGTCGCTGATCAGCTTCACGAAGCCGGCCGTTTCGCCGAGGCCATGCGCTTTGCCATTCGCGGTGAAGGGGAACTTCGCCACTTTGATCTCGCCGAACTGCTCGCGCGCCTGCTTCTCCGTGTAGCCGAAGCTGGCGATCTGCGGCTGGCAGTACGTCGCCCGCGGCATCATCACGTAATCCAGCTCCTTCGTCTCCACGCCGGCGATCGTCTCCGCCGCGATGATCCCCATGGCCTCGGCGACGTGCGCCAGCATCAGCTTCGCCGTCACGTCGCCGATGGCGTAGATGCCCGGCACGTTCGTGCGCATGCGGCCGTCGACGTCGATCGCGCCGCGGTCCGTCAGCTTCACGCCCGTCTGCTCCAGGCCGTAGCCTTCCACGCGCGGCTTGAAGCCGATGGCCTGCAGCACCTTGTCCGCTTCCAGCGTTTCCTGCGTCCCGTCGCGCGTGACCTTCACGCGGAGCTTCTCGCCGCTGTCGTCGATCTCGTCCACGCGCGTGGACGTCCGGATGTCGATGCCGGCGCGCTTGTAATGCTTCGTCAGCTCGGCCGAGACCTCTTCGTCCTCGTTCGGCATCAGGCGGTCGAGGAACTCGACGATCGTCACCTTCACCCCGTAGTTCGACATCACGTACGCGAACTCGACGCCGATCGCGCCGCCGCCGGCGATGATGATGCTCTCCGGCAGCGAGTCCGTCATGATCTGCTCTTCGTACGTGACGATGCGGTCGTTGAGCTTCGTGTTCGGGATCAGCCGCGTCACCGCGCCCGCGGCGATGATGCAGTTCCTGAACGTCACCTGCTCGGTGTGACCGTCGGAGAGCGCCACCTCGAGGGCATTCGGCCCGGTGAACGTAGCCCACCCGTCGAGCTCCTCGATCTTGTTCTTCTTCATCAGAAAGTGCACGCCCTTGACGCGCCCCTCCGCCACCTTCCGGCTGCGCCGGTGCGCTTCGCCAAAGTCGAAGCTGACCGACCCCTCGATGTTGATCCCGAACGTCTTCGCGTCGTGCTTGAGCAGGTGCACCAGCTCCGCGTTCCGCAACAGCGCCTTCGACGGAATGCACCCGACGTTGAGACAAACGCCGCCCCAGTACTGCTTCTCGATGACCGCGACGCTCATCCCGAGCTGCCGAGCCCGGATGGCCGCCACATATCCGCCAGGTCCGGCACCGAGAACGACCACATCGAACTGCTTAGCCATGTGAGCCTCCACTGAGAAAAACGGATTCTATCCCGGGCGAAATCCGCAGGCCGGTCCGTCCTTAGCTTCCGACAGGAGATCATCATGCTGCTCAGTTTCATCGCTCTGCTGTACATCCTCGGCGCGCCTCCCCCGCCCCCGGCCGTGGATCCCTGCGAGGCCACAGAGATCCTTCGCACGTACCTGACACGGAAATACCCAAAGGAGGCCTTGAAGATCGTTGCCTTTGATCACAAAGAGCAAACCTGGACCGCCTGGAGGTGGGATGGCACGAGCGGAGCGCTCACGGGCCTCCAGCTCCCGGAATTCGAGCTGCCGCACACCAACAAACCGACCCTCTACGTGCGCAAGAGCGACAACGTCGCGGTGCTAGTGCTGAATACCGACCCTCTCCTCTACAGCGGGAAACTGACGGCGTCTACCGAGGCCGCAGCGAAAGATCTGACACAGTTGCAGGAATTCGCCGCGCTTTTCGGAGGGATCGCTCAAGGCGTCGTTTCAGGTATTGATTCGCCGCGGGAGTTGGAAGCTCTCATGGGCATCGCCGCCGCCAACATTCCTGCCGCCGCTGCCGCTAACGCGCCGTTGGATACGCTGTTTGCGCTGCAGAGTGTCGAATCAGCGTACGAACAATTGGCTCCGCCGCGCGATCCAGACAAATCGCTTCGTGAAGGAGTCTTCGAGCTCTCCGAAGCGCTCCTCCCTGAGACCACGCGGCTCAAGACGGCCCATATACGGGCAAAGAACGCGGCTACGGCACTCGGAACAACGCTCCGGCAGCTCGAAGCGCTGCACGACGGCACCGTGACCCAGTTGCAACTGATCGAGTCCGGCTCGAGCTCGGCCACTCCGGTGCAGTCGACGGCGGAACAGCTTCGTAGTGACATAGTGCGAGACTTCGGTGCCCTCGCGGTGGCGCGTCAGGATCTCGCCCAGCTCTCACCGACGTGTGTCGAGCCTCTGTCCGCGCTGAGCCAAGCACTTACCGCCGTGCGCGACGGCAAGCCCGCCAACGTGAGCGGCCGTGAACAGCGGGTGCTCGATGAGGAGTGGGGCGAACTGATGAAGGCGCTCGCCCGCAACACGTTGCGCGATACGTGCGACGCGGCGCTCGTTAGTCCGATCGACAAAGTGGCAATCTGGCTCCGATCGCACCGGCCCGGGGCAGTACCGGTCGCACAAGTAATCGACCTCATCGACGTCGGGCGAGAAACCGCCGACGACTACCTGGTGCTCTCCAGTAAGCGCGGTGCCGCGCTCGAAGCTGCAGCCAAGCTCCTCGAAAAGCGCGCCGATCCCGTTCGCCATGCGACGCAACTGGTGCTGCTCGCCGAACGTCAGAGTACCGCCTTCCAGACAGGGGACCCAATCTGCTATCTCACGTCCGGTATAACGGAGATCGAGCGCGTCGAAGGGCACGACCTCCGATTGCCTTGGTCACAGGTCAGGACCGAGGAGTTCACTGTCACGGTGATCCCGACATTCAAAGACGCGCTGGAGCGGAGACGGCCGGATGAAACGAAAGGTACGTACAACTTCGCTCGCTTCCGCCAGTGGAAACTCGATGTGGATACGGCTTTGATCTACACGGACATCACGGACAGGGAGTTCAAGGCCGTCGAAGAGAAAACAAATGTTGATGAGGATGGAGACGGCGAGAAGGACACATTGTTCCGAGTGAAGGAGACGAAACAGGACACGCGCGCCGGGCAGTTGGCCATGATGCTCACGCTGACGCCGGCGAACGTGGCAGGCTTCGGTGCACAGATCGGCTTTGGCTTCGATACGGATGACACACCCATCTTCGCCGGGCTGAGTTGGAAGCCGTTCGACTTCATCCGCCTCAGCGCAGGACGAAGCTGGCAGAAGGTGACAAAGCTTGGCAACGACACTCCCTTGGGAGCGGCGTTGGGAAGTGCCGACGCGCTTCAGACCCGCGAGAGCTTCGATTCCGACTGGTACTACGCGATAGCCTTCACGGTCACCGACCTGCCGATCTTCAACCGGCCGGCCAAGGAGTAACCGCCGTTAGCCGCGGGCTGCTGATACAGTCCGCGGCCATGACGAGCACCACGAGAACTCCCGCGACGGCCCCTTTCGCTGCCCTCGTCGCCCATGCGCAGAATGATGTCCGTCTCCAGGAGCTCACCGTCGACGACCTTGCGCAGGACGGCGACGTCCTCGTGGAGGTCACGCACTCCTCGCTCAACTACAAGGACGCGCTGGCCATCACCGGCAAGGGGCGCATCGCGCGGAAGTTTCCGTTGATCCTCGGGATCGATCTCGCCGGGACCGTGGTGGAGACAGGGGAGCGGGTCGTCGGCGTGGGGCAGGGGCTCGGCGAGAGCGACGGAGGCGGGTACACGCGGTTCCAGCGGGTGAAGCGGGATGCACTCGTGCCGCTGCCGGCCGGGATGTCGGCCGAGCAGGCCATGCAGCTCGGCACGGCGGGGTTCACGGCCATGCTGGCGGTGATGGCTCTCGATCATGCCGGGGTCACGCCCGGCAAAGAGGTGGTGGTCACGGGAGCGGCGGGGGGCGTCGGATCGATCGCGGTGATGCTGCTGGCGAAGGAAGGGCACCACGTCGTGGCCGTCACAGGCCGTCCGGAGTTGGAGCCCTACCTGAAAGGCCTCGGCGCCACGACCGTCATCGCCCGCGAAGAGCTCACGAAGAAAAGCGGGCCGCTGCAGTCGGAGCGGTGGGGCGGCGGGATCGACACGGTCGGCGGTGAGATGCTGGCGAACCTCTACGCCCAGACCGCCTACGAGGGAGCGATCGCCTGCTGCGGCATGGCCGCCAGCCACGAGCTGGCCACGACGGTCTGGCCGCTCAT
Source organism: Thermoanaerobaculia bacterium (assembly GCA_036399695.1). Classification (GTDB taxonomy): domain Bacteria; phylum Acidobacteriota; class Thermoanaerobaculia; order Gp7-AA8; family Gp7-AA8; genus DASVEE01. Next base: position 7,610 of record DASWMP010000184.1, read on the forward strand.
CCTCCGCAACGTCTCCCTCCTCGGCATCAGCTCCATCCGCACGTCGATGGACAAGCGCGTGACCGCCTGGAACCGCCTGGCTGGCCGCGTCGACTTTGGAACGCTGGCCGAGCTCTCGACGAGCGTGCCGCTGACCGGCCTCAGAGCGGTGGCCGAGGAGCTGCTCGCCGGACGCGTTCGCGGCCGCACCGTCGTGGAGATGTAGGACAAACACTCCTGTCTGTCCGCATCGGCGCTCCCAGGACGGGCCATGCCCGCCCCAAGCCGGGCAGATTCCTGACCCACAGTCACCGCATTTGACCCATGTTATTTGCACATCGGCTACATCGTTGACCCATTGCCGCAACCGCCGGATCGCGCAACCCTCCGGGAATCAACGACTTCCATTTTTGCGCGGCCGTGGCGCCTCGCTTGCGATTTAGAGACGTGCTTCAGCAAGTCCGTGGTGCCTATTTTTCCGGAGGAAACAATGAAAGTATTCTGCGTGCGCATCGCCGTTGCGGTGCTGCTCGTCTCGATGGTTGCCGCGACCCAGCCCGCCTGGGCGGTCAAGGCCAACCCCGCCCCCGTCACCTACTACCAGCCGGATGGCTCGTCCTTCCAGGCGAAGATGATCGGCGACGAGCGCATCGTGTTCGTCGAGGACCTCGAAGGCAACACGCTCGTCAAGGACGAAAGCGGCTGGTGGATGTACGCCGACCCCGCCTCGCACAAAGCCGACAAGCTGCGGCCGTCGAAGCTGCGCGCAGGCAAGGACAAGCCGGCCAGGGAAGCGGCCAAGCACGTCCGCCCGGCCATCGACGCGACCCGCCTCCCCGGCCCGCCGCGCGAGCAGCAGGACGACGGCTCGATCCGCGAGCTCTTCAAGAAGTCGGCGACGCAGAACGCCCGCGGCGGCCGTTTCGGCATCGCCACGGAAGCGTCGTCCCTGACGCCGACGACCGTCCCGGTCCTCGTCATCCTCGTGGAGTTCTCGGACTGGAAGCACACCAGCGGCGCGAACACCCCGGTCGCCGGCGAGCCCGGCTTCGAGCCGATCCCCGGCCAGCCGAACACCGCCGCCACCTGGCAGACCCTCTTTGGCGACCCGAACGTCCCGGGCGGCCTGAATCACTTCTACAAGGAAGCGACGTACGGCCGCCTGCAGTGGGACGTGAAAGTCGCCCAGCGCGGAAAAGGGCAGGCCGGCACCGGCACGCTCGTCAACGACGGCTGGTACGCGAACCCGAACACGATGGCCTACTGGGGCGCGGCGCGCACCGGCACCTTCGGCGCCTGCGATGAAGACCGCGGCTCGAGCACCAACGGCATCAAGGACCTCATCACCTGGGCCGTGCAGCAGGCCAACGCCGACGTCGACTTCTCGGTGTATGACAAGGACGGCAACGGCTCGATCTCCGACGCCGAGCTGATGATCTTCGTCATCCACGCCCGCGAAGGGCAGGAGTACTACGGCTCCGGCTGCGACGCCAGCGACCCGCTCAACAACCACATCTGGTCGCACAAGTGGAACATGGCCGTGAACGTCGCCGTCGACGGCAAGACCATCCCGACGGGCCACATCTACGCCATCGAGCCGGAGTTCAATCCGGAGTTCGATTTCTCCACGAGCCCCTGGAGCGTCACGGACAAGTTCTTCGGCGTCGGCGTCTACGCTCACGAAGCGCTCCACACCCTCGGCGCCCCCGACATCTACGACACGGGCTACGACGCCACCCCGGCCGGCGAGTGGGACCTGATGGACTCGGGCAGCTACAACGGCCTCCGCTCCGGCACCCACCCCTCGCACATGGGCGGCCCGCTGAAGCAGGACATCAAGCTCAACGCCGATACCGACGCGAACAGCTACGGCTTCGTCCTCGAGAGCGAGATCCGCGAGCCGGCCGACGGCTCCTGGTTCATCACCCCGACCGGCACGAACGCGGCCGACAACACCCTGCACCGCTTCCGCGCCCCGAACAATACGAACGAGTGGTTCCTCGTCGAGAACCGTTCGCCCGTTGGCTACTACGAGCGCTACCTGCCGGAGCACGGCCTCCTGATCTGGCACCGCGACCGGAGCGTCTCGGGCAGCGGCAACAACGCCTATCCGTATCAGACGAATGTCCTCCGCAAGGGCTGGGCGAACACGGCCACCGGCCTGCAGACGAGCGTCCTCGACGCCGCCTTCTCCGCCAACGACGGTGAAGCGTCCTTCACGGCCACGACCGATCCGCACAACAAACTGAACAACGGCACCGCCTCCGGCCTCAAGGACATCCGCTGCATCAGCGCCGAGTCGTCGGCCATGGGCTACGCCTACGGCACGGTCACGGGCTCGCAGGTGCAGTTCGCCGGCACGCGCGTCAGCGGCGGCGACGGCGACCAGTGGCTCGACGCCGCGGAAACCGCGCAGCTCAGCATTCGCGTGACGAACTCGGCATGCGCCGGCTCGGCCGCGAGCAACGTGACGGTCACGCTCGGCTCGTCGTTCGCCACGGTCGGCGCCGCCGTCCCGTCGACGGTCGTCACGATCGCCGCCGGCCAGACGGTGGAAGTGGCCTTCCCCGTCACCCTCTCCTGCACCTCCTGCACGACCGCCGCGTTCAACTACTCCATCACCAGCGGCACGACGACGTTCAACGGCGTGTTCGAGGTCGAGACCAACCAGAGCCGCCTCTGGTTCGACGACGCCGATGCCAACGCCAACCCCGGCTGGTCGAGCCAGACCGGCTTCGTCCCGAGCGCCTGCACCTCGGCGGTGCGTCACGGCGACTGGACGGTGACGGCGCACCCGACCGCCCCGCACGGCAACTCCTACCGCGCCCCGGTGGGCACGAACGGCCTCACGTTCGCCAGCCCCGACGAAGTGTGGATGACCCCGAACATCGACGTCCCGGCCGGCACGGACCTCCGCGAGCTCCGCTTCTCGCTCGCCGCCGAGATCCCCTGCCTCAACTACACCCGCGGCCGCCTCTGGGTGTCGACCGACGGCGGCGTCACCTGGACGCGCCATGAAGGCTTCTACAAGGACGGCGGAGACCTGAGCTGGGAAGAGATCCGCGTCAGCCTCGCGCAGTTCAGCGGCGCCTCGCAGCTCCGCTTCATGTTCTCCCTCTACACCTACACCTGCCAGACCGGCTGCACCGGCACGCGCGGCATGTACGTCGATGACATCGCCGTCGTGACGGGTGACCAGCTCATCGCCGCCGACACCATCGCCCCGGTCATCGCCATCACGGCCCCGACCGCCGGCGCCACGCTCACCGGCACCGCCAGCGTCAACGTGACGGCCACCGACAACAAGGCCGTGACGAAGGTCGAGCTCTACGTCGACGGCACGCTCGCCGCCACCGATACCGCCGCCCCGTTCGCCTTCTCCTGGAACAGCGGCACCGTCGCCAACGGCACGCACGTCCTGACGACCAAGGCCTACGACGCCGCCGGCAATATCGGCACCTCCGCCGCCGTGAGCGTCACGACGAACAACGACGTCACCGCCCCGGTCATCAGCAACGTCACGTCAGTGAAGACCAACACCCGCGGCGCCTTCGAGATCCGCTGGACGACGAACGAACCGTCGAACAGCGTCGTCACGATCGCCGGTACGAACTACACCAACGCCACGATGGTCACCTCACACGTGATCGCCATCAGCGGCAAGAAGGGCAGCACCTACACCTACACCGTGAAGTCCACGGATGCGGCTGGCAACACCGCCACCGCCGGTCCGTTCACCCACGTGAACTAACTGGAGTTCAGCACAGCAGCAGAAAAGGCCCCGGGCGCAAGCTCGGGGCCTTTTTGTTTGGGCACAGACAGCCGCCCCCCACCAGCAACCCCGGCACCGGGTGCCCGCTGGGACACCTCAGGTGCGCACCGGCACACCTCAGGTGCACACCGGCACACCTCAGGCGCACACCGGCACACCGCAGGTGCACACCGGCACACCGCAGGTGCACACCGGCACACCGCAGGTGCACACCGGCACACCTCAGGTGCACGCCGGCACACCTCAGGTGCACGCCGGCACACCTCAGGTGCACGCCGGCACACCTCAGGTGCACGCCGGCACATTGCAGGTGCACACCGGCACACCTCAGGTGCACACCGGCACACCTCAGGTGCACACCGGCACACCGCAGGTGCGCACCGGCACACCGCAGGTGCACGCCGGCACACCTCAGGTGCACGCCGGCACATTGCAGGTGCACACCGGCACACCTCAGGTGCACACCGGCACACCTCAGGTGCACACCGGCACACCTCAGGTGCACACCGGCACACCTCAGGTGCACGCCGGCACACCTCAGGTGCACACCGGCACACCTCAGGTACACACCGGCACACCTCAGGTGCACGCCGGCACACCTCAGGTGCACGCTGGGACACCGCGAGCGTCCGCTGGCACACCGCGAGCGCCCGCCTGGACACGCGTGCGTAGCACGCTCATAGACAATAGCCCCCGACTTCCAGCCGGGGAACCAGCGTCCCCCTGGTATCAGCCCGTGCGCAGCGTCATCGCGGCATCAGCTCGAGCATGGCCCAGAGGACGCCGTTCGCGGCGGCGCCGAGTGCCACGCCGCCGACGAAGCGGCCGATGGCGGCGAACGGCAGCAGTTCGGGTTTGCGGGCGTCGCCGCCAAGGTTCAGGCGCAGGTACTCCGACTCGCCGCTGATGAGCGACTGCGTTGAAGACTCGAAGCGGCCAATCGCGGTCACGGCGTCGCCTTCGCGGACGAGCCGCTCCTTGATCTCCAGTTCTCCGAGGTCGGCCGGTGCCTCGCCGAGCTGCCAGTCGCGGCGCAGCGGGGCACGCTCGCGGTAGATGCCGAACATCTTCTTCGCCACTTCCGTGATGCGGTCGATGATTTCAAACTCTGTCGTGCGCACGTACGCCGCCCCGGTCTCCGTCGCTTCGACGTCCTCCGGCGAGAACTGCTCGATGACCGGGATCGTACCGAGGACCATGTCGCGGTGCGGCGCACGCACGACGCAACGGGCGAAGCCGAAGCCGACGTAATCGCGGGCAGAATTGCTCGAGCCGGTGCGCGGACGTCCGACCTCGTAGCTGTACATCGCGCACTCCTCGCCGCTGAAGGGCGCGATGAGAGGATGGCCGAGGACGTGGAGTCGTCCGACTGCAGCCACGAGCTCGCCGTCGGCGGGAGGCTCGCCACCGCGCATCCGGTTGCGTGCGCGCCAGTCGCGCCAGGCATCGCGCGAGCTCTTGATCATCAGCAGCGCCATCCAGGTAATGGAGCCAAAGACCAGCGGCGCGACGACGATCGCGGGAAAGCGAAACTCATCGCGCAGGTAGACGCCGTAACCGATGACGAGTGCAATCCAGGCGAAGAGAGCGATGCCGCAGTTCCGCTTCACGCACCGCAGTATCGGCTAGTTCGATGTCGGATTGCGGTTTCCGGAGAGGCTGGGACCTACGGAACAGATGAGACCCATGATGCCCACCCTGCGATCGGGTGGCCGGCCATGGGTCCCATAGGTCCCATCGATCCCAGCGTCCCCTGACCCGCCGCACGATCCCGTAAATCCCGGGATCGTGCGGCGGTC
>DASWMP010000185.1:0-4040 GCA_036399695.1 Thermoanaerobaculia bacterium
ATCGGGCACCCGCGGGCACGCTGGCATTCAATGTGGGACAGACACTCTTGTCTGTCTGCGCCCGCAGGCGCCGGTTTCTAATCAGGCCATCAGAGTGTGTGCGCTCCGTTTTGAGACACCCTCCGCACGCCACCGCACTCCAAGATCTGCTCACGCCAGCCGGAGCGTCGGTGCCGGCCGGGTGATGGCCGTCCAATCGGGCGCGTGCTCGCCGAGCATCACGGCGAAGTTTTCGACCATCTGCGGGTCCCATTTGCCGCCGGCGGCTTCGCGGCGGAGGGTGCCGAGGGCGGCCTCGTGGGTCAGCGGGGCGGGGCGATAGGAGCGATGGGAGGTGAGGGCGTCGTAGGCGTCGACGATCGAGAGCAGGCGCACCTCGAACGGGATGTCGTCGCCGCGCAGACCGTCCGGGTAGCCGCGGCCGTCGTAGCGCTCGTGGTGGTGGCGGATGAGCTGGAGCACCGAGGTCAGCGTGGTCAGCGGGCGGACCATCTCCTCGCCGATCACCGGATGGTCGATCACGCGCAGGAACTCGTCGCGCGACAGCGGGCCTTCCTTGTTCAGCAGCGCCTCCGGCACGGCGATCTTCCCGATGTCGTGCAGCAGGCCGGCGGTGCGGATCCGTTCCGCCGTCGCGTCGGACAGCCCGACGTGCAGCGCGAAACGGCGCGCCAGGTCGCCCACACGCTGTGAGTGGCCGCGCGTGTAGTGGTCCTTCGCCTCGAGCGCCAGCGCCAGGGCGCAGATGACGTTCTGCGTCTGCTCCAGATCGGCGTGATAGTCCTTGATCCGCAGCAGCGAACGGATGCGCGTGATGAGCTCGAGCCGGTTCAGCGGGTAGCTCAGAAAGTCGTCCGCACCGGCGACGATCGATTCCAGGCGCGTCTGCGTGTTGCGGTGCGACGTCAGCACGATCACCGGGAGGAACTCGTAACGGTCGTCCGCGCGCAGGAGCTTGAGCGTGGCGACGCCGTCCTGCAGCGGCATGACGAGATCGAGCAGCACGACGTCCACCGGCTCGCGCTCGAGGATGCCCATCGCCTCCTGCCCGTCGCGTGCGATGAGCACGTGCATGCCGGCGTCCGCGAGCGTGGCGGTGACGAGCTCGCGGTTGAGCTCATTGTCGTCCACGCAGAGGACGCGCGGCTGAGGCAGCGGCCGCGGGCGCATGTGCTTCGTGGTGGCGGCGCGCGGGTGCTCTTCATGCAGCCCGGCGGCGAAGAGCTTCACGAGCTCACCATCGAAGGCGCCGCCATCCGCTTCCTGCTTGAGCAGGTCGAGTGCGTCGTACTCCGTGAGCGCCATCTCGTGGTGGATCTCGTCGAAGCGGTTGGCGATGCCGACGATCTGCGCTTCGAGCGGGATCTCGCTGCCGCGCAGGTGGTCCGGGTAGCCGCTGCCGTCGATGCGCTCGTGGTGCCAGCGCACGATCGGGACGAACTGCCGGAAGGTCGTCATCGGCTCGAGGATCGACGCCCCCATGCGCGTGTGCTCGCTGAAGACGCTGCGCTCGTCGTCGTTGAGGTCGGGCTTGAGCAGGAGGTTGTCCGGCACGCCGATCATACCGACGTCGTGGAGCATCGCCCCTTTGACGACCGTCTCGATCTCGTCGGGCGACATGCCCAGCTTCTCGCACAGATGCGCCGCGTAGGAGGCCACGCGGTGGACGTGGCCGTGCGTCCGGGCGTCCTTCGACTCGAGCGCGGTCGTCAGCGTCATGATGATGTTTTCGCTGGAGTCGAGCTCCTTGCGCAGGTTGCGGATCTTGATGAGCGAGCGGATGCGCGTGCGCAGCTCGTCGCGGTTGATCGGCTTGTTGAGGAAGTCGTCCGCCCCGCATTCGAGCGCCCGGATCTTGTCGGCGCTGTCGGTCAACGCCGTGAGCATGAGGATGGGGATGGTCCGGCCGGCCGGCGAGGCCTTGATGAGCGAGCAGGCCTCGTAGCCGTCGACGTTCGGCATCATCACGTCCAGGACGATGACGGAGGGGTTGTGGCGCGGCCAGAGCTCTACGGCTTCACGGCCATCGCGCGCCAGGACGACGTCGTAGCCCCAGGCGCAGAGGTACTCCTCGAGCAGTTGCAGATTCTGCTCGTTGTCATCGACCGCGAGCACGACATCGCGATCGCCGGGCGCGGACTGCACTGCCGGATTGGACATATTGGATTGCCGAAGCGGGGATTATACGCCTCCAAAATCGAGTGCTCCCTGTGGAGGGGGATAAATCACGGCGTCGGCGTCGATCGTCGCCATTTTGTTCAAGGTGTGGCGATCGCTTTTGCCGGGACCGAGGATGTGGATCACTTCGACGCCGCGACGGACGGCGTCATCGGCCAGCAGGTTGCGGTGACACCGCCACGGCACGGCCTCGGCGCACATGACGGCGGTGGGGTGCGCATCGGCCAGCAGGCGGTCCATCGCGTCGCGGAACTCGGTGCTGGCCATGTGGTCGGCGTAGCCGCGGAACTGGTCGTTGCGCCAGGCGCCGTTGCGGGTGTCCTCGGCCGGCTTGCGCCGTCCGCCGAGGGCTTCGAAGTGGACGTACCCGATGCCGGCGGCCGGAAGATCGCGGGCCAGCGCTTCGCCCGAAAAATGCGGATAGCGGCGGGAGCCGGGGTAGCGGCGGATGTCCGCCAGGCGCGTCACGCCATGCTCCTGCAGCAGGGCGACGAGCTCCTCGAGCGTGCGGGTGGAGTGACCGATCGTGTAGAGGCGCACGGCGGACATAATCACACGGCCCGGGCTGTTCGAAACCCCGCATGGCCTACTACGCCGATCACGCTCTGCAGCTCAAGCGCGACCTCGCGGCCGAGATCCCGGCCGAGGCGTTGCGGGAGCTGCATCGGAAGCGGCCGCTGCTGCATGCCCTCGTCGCGCTCGGCAACCTGACGGCGCTCGCCGGCAGCGCCGTGGCCATCGTGCTGCTCGACGCCTGGTACCTCTGGCTGCCGTTCGCGTTCGTGGCCGGCTTCGCGGTATTCAACTTCACGGTCCTGCTGCACGAGGTGGTGCACCGCGCCGTGCTGACGCAGGCCGACGACCGCTCGTATCGCCTGCTCGGACTGCTGTACGCGATTCCGAGCGGCATCTCGGCCTCGCAGTTCACCCGCTGGCATCTCGACCACCACGCCGAGCTCGGCTCCGACGAAGGGGACCCGAAGCGGCACTACCTCTCCCCGAAGCGCAACACCCGCTGGTTCAAGGCGCTGTACTTCACGCCCGCGCTCTTCCCGATCTACTTCCGGGCCGCGGCGAAAGAGACGGCCTCCTACCCCGCCGACCTCCGCCGCCGCATCGCGCTCGAGCGGCTGGGCACGGTGGCGTTCCAGTTGTCGCTGCTCGGGCTGATCGCCTGGCTCGGCGGCTGGGGGGTGGCCTTCAAGCTGTACATGGTCCCGGTCTTCTTCGTCTTCCCCATCGCCTTCGCCCTGAACCGCCTCGGGCAGCACTACGACATCGACCCGGCCGACCCGGCCAAGTGGTCGACCCTGATGCGCGGCTCCTGGTTCTGGGACAAGGCGTACCTCTTCTCGAACTACCACCTCGAGCACCACTACTTCCCCGGCGTCCCGTTCTACAACCTCCCGAAACTGCAGAAGCTGCTCATGGCCTTCTACGAGAAGCGCGGCATGACGGCCAGGTCGTACGGTGAGCTGGTGTGGGGCTACCTGGTGCTGAACCGCAAGCCGCACACGCGCTGGGCGGGGGAAGAGCGGTTCACCGCCGAGGCAGCGGAGCAGGTTTAGCGGCGGGGGAACGATGGGACCTATGGGACAGATGGGACCCATAGGACCAATGAGAAGCCGGCACTGAGGTCAACCGCGGATGCGGATCCTTCCCGGTGCAATCACGACGAGGCGCCCAGCCAGCGTTTCATGCCAACTCACCGAGCACGCGCACCACCGGTACGCGCGTACCGCGAATCACCAGCTTGCCGTGCTGCACGTGCGGGTTGATCTCGATGCGATCGTGCATGGGGAAATTGTACCGGCAACGTCCGTCGCACACGAACATCCATCTCGGAGTGGGGGGGGGGGGGG